>NZ_LT629779.1:318505-637011 GCF_900105535.1 Pseudarthrobacter equi | reverse complement strand
CCGGTGAGGCCAGCCACAGGGAAGCCGTCCAGGGCGGCCCGGAGCCTGGCATCGGTGCCGGTGGTGATGGCCCGGACCACCTCGGCGAATTGGCCCGCCGAGACCTGGTTGCCCATCGCCAGGCCGCACACATCCACCAGCGTCAGGGGGCCCGCCGCGACCCCCGCCTGGGCCAATTGGCTGCCGACAGCCGCCGTGGCGCCGTCGTTGCTGCCCGGACCGCCGTCCGCAAGGGACGCCATCCGCCCCATGACCTCGGCCAGGTAATTGTCTGATTCCTGCAGCAGCAGGTCCACCTGGTCCGCCACCGTGGCTGACTGCACCTCGGCCAGGACGTCGGGCCGTTCGGTTCCGGCAGCCGGGGCAGGCGAGCCCGCACCCGGTGAGCGGTCAACGCCGGCCGCCACGGTCAGTCCCGCGGCGGCACCTGCGGCGCGGAGCCGGGCCGCGAATTCCTCCGCGGCGGTCTGCGCGGCGTCCTGCGGGCGTGGTCCCGTTGTCACGGCGGGGTCGTAGCGCGCCGAGTTCATGGCCAGCGGATACACGGGCGCCACTTCGCCAACGGCAACGTCGCCCTCCTGCCAGGCCGGGTTCAGGGCCGGGCCGGTAAACAGGGAATCGTCCAGCAGGACCTTGATTTCCCCCGTTGCACCATTGGACTGCAGGGATGCCACTGTCTGGGCCGCGAGGGTGGTGAGGCCGGCACGGCCCATCACGTCGCCCGGCTTCGATTCACCGGGTCCGAGCAGGACGTCGCCGCCACCCACCAGCACTACCTGGTTGGCGGCCGGCCCGTCCACCACGCGCGTGGCGAACGTATGGTCCGGGCCCAGTGCGCGCAGGGCGGCCACGGAGGTCAGCAGCTTCATGTTCGACGCCGGCACCCGGCTGTCGGCGCCGCCCCGGTCGAAGAGGACCTGGCCCGTCAGCGCATCCTGCACGATGCCCGTAAAAGTACCGCCGCCGTCGGTCTTTAACAGCGGGTCCACCCGCGCCGACAGAACGGCTGGGTCCGGGACCGGGGCGGTGGATTGCAGCGGAGCCAGTCCCTGCGGGGAGGCCAGAGCTGACGGTTCGCGCTGCCAGGGCGGGGCCTCGGGCGCAGGCGGGGGAGGCTCGGGGCCGAGGAATCCGGGGGCGACGAGTGCCGCCGCCGGGAGGGCAAGGACCAGCAGGAGTGCCGCGAGCAGGAGGAGGTGCCAGGGTTTTCCGGGGCCGGCGGACCTGCCCGGAAGGCCCAGCGCCGCGGCCTTCAGCGCACGGCGGTGCCACGCTTCCGCGCTGGTGGTTTTGGTCATGCCGGTGCCGGTCCTCAAGTCCTGAAATTTCCCCACAAGTTCCTGATTCCAGGGCCTCTCGCTATATCCTCAATAATAGTCGGCGGCACGGACACTCCTTTTTTGGACCGTCAAGTGTGCCGCGCACCCCCTGTAATCGCTGAGGAGCATTCCCATGAAGCACGACGTGACCATCGAGATCCCCAAGGGATCACGCGTCAAGTACGAAGTCGACCACGAGACCGGCCGCGTCCGCCTGGACCGCGTCCTCTTCACCTCCATGCAGTACCCCACGCACTACGGTTTCTTCGAGAACACCCTGGGCGAAGACGGCGATCCGCTGGACGCGCTGGTGCTCCTGCAGGACTTCGACCTGCACCCCGGTGTCATCGTTGAATCCCGCCCCATCGGCGTCTTCAACATGACCGACGACGGCGGCGGAGACGCCAAGGTCCTCTGCGTTCCTGTTGACGCGCGCTTCGACCACATCCAGGAAGTCAGCGATGTCAGCGAATTCCTGATCAAGGAAATCGAGCACTTCTTCACCCGTTACAAGGACCTGGAGCCGGGCAAGTGGGTCAAGGCCGAGGGCTGGGGCGACCGCGCCGCTGCCGAAGCCGAGCTGGAAGCCTCCATCAAGCGTTACGTCCCCACCGGACACTAGTCCCCACCGTCTCCCTAGCCTCGCTTCGCTCGGCCAGGGAACCCTGACGGCGTGGGCCCAGTCATACGACCGACGGCGGGTGGCCGGCTTTTCGGCCACCCGCCGTCGTTGTCCCAGGATGGTGTGGCAAGGTGGGGCTGTGAATTCCGAGCCAGCCGTGACGTCCGAGCTTCTGTTCCATCCACCGTGCGGGCCCGTCAGCGGCTGGCGGGACGGCGACGTACTCCGCGCCACGGGTATCCCCTACGCCACGGCGGCCCGCTTCCAGCCTCCTGCTGCTGCGGCGGACTGGACCGAAACCTTCGCCGCTACCTCCCTGGCACCGGCGTGCCCGCAGGGTCCCGTCCCGTTTCTCGACGACGTCCTGGGCACCCGGTACGGCGAACTCCCCGGCAGCGAAGACTGCCAGAACCTGTCCATCACCATGCCCGGTGATCTGAAGCCCGGCGAGAAGCTGCCCGTGATGGTCTGGATCCACGGCGGCTCCTACACCACGGGGTCCGGGGACCTCGCCATCTTCGACCCCGCCCGGCTTGTTGCCGAGAACCGCGTGATCGTGGTGTCGGTGACCTACCGGCTGGGTTTGTTCGGTTTCCTGGCCACCCGCACCGGCCGGCCGGCGAACCTGGGCCTGCTGGACCAGCTGGAGGCGTTCCGCTGGGTGCACCGGAACATCGCGGCGTTCGGCGGCGATCCCGGTTGCGTCACGGCATTCGGCCAGTCGGCCGGCGGGGATGCCATCGCCCACCTGATGGCCACCCCAGAAGCGCCGTCGCTGTTCCGCCGTGCCATCATCCAAAGTGCGCCACTGGGGATTGCCCGCGGCCGGGCTCGGATGAACCACGCCATGGGGATCGCCGCGGAATCGGTGACGGAGGAAACCCCGGCCATGGAAGTGGTGGACCGGGAGGCACAGGTGGCGCAGGTGTCGCGGAAGTTCGGGATGCTGGCCGCCATGCCGTTCGGAACCCAGTACGGCCACGCCCCGCTGCCTGAGGAGAAGGACATCGCCGCCGCCTGGGACCGGTCTGCGCCGGGCATCGACATCCTGATCGGCCACACCTCGGAGGAAGCGCGGCTGTTCCTCCCCAGGAGTCCGTTCCTGATGCGCCTGCTCAAGGTACCGGGAGTGGGGGCCGCCGCGGTGCGCGCCGTCGACTGGGTGGTCACCGAAACCGTCTACGGGTGGGCGTCGCGGAAGTTTGCGCGCCGCCACAAGCGTGCAGGAGGACGGGCGCACCGTTACCTGCTGAGCTGGCATGCGCCGGACAACCTCTTCGGCGCAGCCCACACCATCGACCTGCCGCTGCTCCTGGGCAACCGGGAAACCTGGGACGGCGTGGGGCTGATCGCCGGCGCGCCGTGGGAGACGGTAGACATGACCGGGCGGCTGGTCCGGGCCTTGTGGGCCGGCTTCGCCCGCGGGGATGACCTGGGCGAGGCCGGCGCTGTGGACGACGCGCTGCACTACCGGAGGGTCTGAGGCCGGATGAGGACCCTCGGCGTGGACCTGGCGGCAGCCTCCAAGAAAACCGCTGCCGCCGTCATCGAGTGGTACCTGGATTCCCAAGGAAAGGGCCGCGCCACGCTCGCCCATCTGGCCCTGGATGTGGATGACGAGGCGATTGTGGACCTGTTCGGCACCAGCGACATGACCGGCGTCGACTGCCCTGTCGGCTGGCCGGACGCGCTGATCCCGTTCCTCACCGGGCACCTGGACAACGTCGCGGCCCCGGTGCTCGAACACGACGGCATCGCCGGCCGGCGGCTCCTCGCCTACCGGGACACGGACCGTTTCTGCACCGCCCAGACGGGCCTGATTCCGCTGAGCGTTTCTGCGGACCGGCTGGCTCACCCTGCCATGCGCTGCGCCGTGATCCAGGCGAAGATCGCCGCCCTGCATGGCCCCCAGTCCCGGGATGGCTCCGGCCGGCTGGCCGAGGTGTATCCGGCGGCCTCGCTCAAGATCTGGGGCCTCAACGGCCGCGGCTACAAGGGCCGCGGCAGCACGGAAACCGAACGGCTCGGCGTGCTCCTTGAAGCCCTCCGTGAGCAGGCGCCGTGGCTGGACCTGGCCGGGCACGAGGCCCAGCTGGCGGCCTCGGACGACCTGTTCGACGCCGTCGTCGCCTCGCTGACCGCCCGGGCCGTGGCCCGCCGTCGTACACTCCTCCCCGATGAGGCGCACGCGCGGGCCGCCCGCAGCGAGGGCTGGATCCACCTGCCCTCGTGCGGACTCAGCGGCCTCCCGGACTGACGTTCCCAGAAGGAGAGAAGAGGGTCAGCCGCCCAACTTCCAGTTCCGGATCTCCTCCGGGTCCTCGCCGTGGGTGCGGGTGTGCCCCCGGGCGCTGTCGCGGCGGTCCTGCAGCTCCTGCCGCAGGAGTGAGTACTTCTCGGCCAGGCCGGGCACCCGGTCCATGGCGTCGATGGCCAGCGTGAAGCGGTCGATCCCGTTGAGCATGGCCATGTCGAACGGGGTGGTGGTGGTTCCCTCCTCCTGGTAGCCGTGCACGTGCAGGCCCTCCTGGTTGGTGCGCTTGTACGCCAGGCGGTGGATCAGCGTGGGGTAGCCGTGATACGCGAAAATGATGGGCTTGTCAGTGGTGAAGATGCCGTCGAAGTCCCTGCCCGGCAACCCGTGCGGGTGTTCGCTCTCGTCCTGCAGGCGCATCAGGTCCACCACGTTGACCACCCGGACCTTCAGCCCCGGTATCCCGTTGCGCAGCAGTTCCGCGGCGGCCACGGTCTCCACAGTGGGGACGTCACCCGCGCAGGCGAGCACGACGTCGGGCTCCTCGCCCGCCACTTCCGAGCCGGCGAACGTCCAGATTCCCAGGCCGCGGCGGCAGTGGTTGGCGGCGTCCGCCGGTCCCAGCCAGGTGGGCGAGGGCTGCTTTCCGCTTACCACCACGTTCACGCAGTCCGTCGACGCCAGGCAGTGCTCCATGACGGACAGCAGGGTGTTGGCGTCCGGCGGCAGGTACACCCGGATGACCTCCGCCTTCTTGTTCGCCGCATGGTCGATGAACCCGGGGTCCTGGTGCGAGAAGCCGTTGTGGTCCTGCTGCCAGACGTGCGAGGACAGCAGGTAGTTCAGCGAGGGCACAGGCTGGCGCCACGGCAGCCGGCGGTGCACCTTCAGCCACTTGGCGTGCTGGTTGAACATGGAATCGACAATGTGGATGAAGGCCTCGTAGCAGTTGAAGACGCCGTGCCTGCCGGTGAGGAGGTAGCCTTCCAGCCAGCCCTGGCACAGGTGCTCGCTGAGGACCTCCATCACGCGGCCGGACCGCGCGAGGTGCTCGTCGGCGTCGTCAATCCGGTACTGCCACACCTTGTCGGTGACCTCATAGACGTTCTGCAGCCGGTTCGACGCGGTTTCGTCCGGCCCGAACAGGCGGAAGTTCTCCATGTTCTGCGCGATCACGTCCCGCATCCACGAGCCCAGCGTGATCATGGGGCTCACGCGGTCCGTTCCCGCTGCTTCAACGTCGACGGCGTAGTCCCGGTAGGCGGGCAGCTTCAGGGCGCGCCGCAGCACTCCGCCATTGGCGTGCGGGGTGGCGCTCATCCGGAAGTCCCCGGTGGGGGCTGCCTCGGCGACGTCCGCACGGAGCCGCCCGTCGCCGTCGAACAGTTCTTCCGGACGGTAGGACTGCAGCCACTCCTCCAGCTGCTTGAGGTGTTCGCCGTTGGTGCGGACCTCGGACAGCGGGACCTGGTGCGCCCGCCATGTTCCTTCCACCTGCAGCCCGTCCACGGTCCGCGGACCGGTCCAGCCCTTCGGCGAGCGCAGCACGATCATGGGCCAGCGGTGTCCCGGGTGTTCCCCGGAGGTGTCCTCCCCGGCTCCGGTATGGGCGTTCCCGGCGTTGCGGTGTTCAGCCTGGATGGCGCGGATGTCCGCGAGGCATTGGTCCAGGACCCCGGCGAAGTCCTGGTGCGCCTGCCCGGTGTTGCCCGGGTCCTGCACCGTGACGAAGTACGGTTCGTGGCCGTAGCCGCGCAGCAGCTGCTCCAGCTGTTCCTGGGGCATGCGGGCCAGCACCGTGGGGTTGGCGATCTTGTAGCCGTTGAGGTGCAGGATGGGCAGCACGGCGCCGTCCGCGGTCGGGTCTAGGAAGTTGTGCGAGTGCCAGCTGGCCGCCAGCGGCCCGGTTTCGGCCTCGCCGTCGCCGATCACGACGGCGGTCACCAGCTGGGGGTTGTCCAGCACCGAGCCGTAGGCGTGGGCCAGGGAATAGCCGAGTTCGCCGCCCTCGCTGATGGACCCCGGGCTCTCCGGCGCCGCGTGGCTGGGGATGCCGCCCGGGTAGGAGAACTGGCGGAAGAGCTCCGCCAGCCCGGCTTCGTCGTTTCCCACGTGGCCGTAGATCTCCGAATAGGTTCCCTCCAGCCACGCATTGGCCACGACGGCGGGGCCGCCATGGCCGGGACCGGCAATGAAGAGCACCTCGGCAGCGTCGCGGCGGATGACGCGGTTCAAGTGGGCGTATACAAAGTTGAGCCCGGGCGTAGTGCCCCAGTGGCCCAACAGGCGGGACTTGGTGTCTTCCGGGCTCAGGGGCCGCCGCAGCAGCGGGTTGGAGCGCAGGTAGATCTGGCCGACGGAGAGGTAGTTGGCGGCACGCCACCAGCGGTCCACGAGCTCGAGTTCCTGGCGGCCCATGGTGCCCTGTGCAGCGGTTGCTTGTTCGGTTGCCTGCCCTGCGTTGCCGTTTCCCGTGACTTCATTCCCAGTGCTGCCGGTCATAACCATCCTCACCTTGGGGTTCGCGCCGTGCCCGGCCGTCCCTCCATCGCAACATTTCAGCGGCGCAGGCACAACCACCAACCACTGTCCACATGGGCAGATGTCCCCCTTGTTGCCGGTGCGGGGCAGGGTAGATTGAAGGTGTTTTGGACAGTTCAAATAGTGGGGGAACGGCGTGACCGACGTACACGGCACGGCAGCAACGCAGTCACGCGCGGAAGCAGCCCTGTGGAAAAGCGCCCGCCAGCGGGTCAAGACCCTGAGGAACGGGACCCGGGTGGTGGATTCCACCATCTGGCGGTCCGTCAAAGCCTGGGCCGTGGATTTCGGCATCGTGGCCATCCTGGCAATCACCGTCGCCGTCCTGGTGGGTACCTCCCTGACCGGGACCGCAGGTAAGGCCGCCGGCGCTGCTGCCGCCACCTGGCTCATCGCGCCCTGGCTGTACGGTTTCTGCTGCGCGGGCGGCCGGTCCCTGGGCTCGCTGGCCACGCAGACGGCAGTGGTCCGGATCAGCACGGGCGAAGCACCGGGGTTTTGGCGGGCCGGCTGGGTCATGTTCGCCCGGACCGTCCTGTTCACCGTGATGATCCTTGTGCTGTTCATTAGTACCGCGGAGGGCTCTTCACCCTCCGGCGCCGAGCCGAAGGGACGGCACCTCACCATCGACCGGAGGTTCCCGAAGCTTCCGGCGGGGGCTCCGGAGGTCCCGCCCTATGACCGGCCCGCGGCCGCTTGACCAGCCGTAATACTCCCCCTCGCACATTTCCTACTTACCGGTAGTGTGTACCCAGAATGTTCACGCTGACAATCAACCAGACGGACAGCCGGCGCGATGGTGACCGGGTGCCGCAGTTACTCAAGGACCTGCGGCACATTCCCGCGCGCCTGGACTTTGACCGTTCGGTCGAGGACGAAGTCCAGGGAATCGTTGAATGCCCTGAACAGGCCGTGGAAGCGGCCCTGGTGGCCCTGCGCAGCGGCCAGTGGTACGTGGGAATCGGCGTCGGGCCTGTCAACGAGCCGCTGCCGAACCAGGTCAAGGATGCTTCCGGCCACGGCCTGGTGTACGCACGCCGGGCGGTGGACCGGCTGCGGAACAGCAAGGAGCGCGTTCCGGTGGCCGTCGAAGGGCCCCTTGCGGACATTGCGCACGACGCCGAGGCGGTCCTCCGCCTGCTGGGCCACATCGTCCGGGACCGGTCAGGCGCGGAATGGCGGGTGCTCGACCTGCTGACGCCGGGTGTCCGCGGCCAGCAAAAGGCCGTGGCCCAGGAATTGGGCATCACCACCCAGGCGGTCAGCAAAGCCGTGGCCCGGGCTCAGTGGAACGAAGAACACGCGGCCAGGCCGGCTGTTGCCCGGCTGCTGGCACTGATCCTTGAGGTGCGGTAGCGGCGCTACTTGGCTGTGGCCGCCATGACGGGCTCGCCGTTGAAGTATTCGAGCTGCCACCCGTCGATGGCGTGGTGGTGCGCCAGGTTCAGTGCGGCGTTGTCCACGCTGGGCAGGGTTTCGCCGATGGCCCGGCTGAGGCTGACGCGCAGAAGGGTGCCGTGGGTGACCACCAGGAGCCGCTGGCCGCTGAACTCCTTGGCGAGCGCTTCCAGGGCGCCGAGGCCGCGGCTGGCAGCTTCGTCCTCGCTCTCGGCCCCCTTGAAGCCGCCCGGGATCCGCAGCGCCTCCAGTTCGGGTCCGGCCTGCATGCCCTCGGCGGGCCCGAAGCTGCGCTCGGTCAGCTCCGGAACGCGCCGGGAGACCGTAAGGCCCAGCCCTTCGGCGATGAGGTCGGCAGTTTCCGCGGCACGGCTCAGCGGTGAGGAGACGATCGCGTCCCATTCGTACGGCGCAAGGACGGCGGCGGCGTCGCGCGCCTGGCCCCGGCCCACCTCATTCAGCGGAATGTCGGTAGACCCCTGCAGCCGGCGCTCGGCATTCCAGTCGGTCTGGCCGTGGCGGACGAGGGCAAACGTCGTAAGGGTCATGCCTTCCATTCTGCCTTGTACGCAGCCGGGTTACGGAACCGTGCCGAGGCGAGGGAGAACGCGTGGCCGCAGCCGCGGGCTATGGCGGCCGGAAGCCTACAAGAGGCTGCGCAGCACGTGCGCCGCGCCGTCGTCGTACACGGAATGGGTGACCTCGTCCGCGATGGCGATGACCTCCTCCGGGGCCTGGCCCATGGCCACCCCCCGGCCGGCCCAGCCGAGCATCTCGATGTCGTTCCTGCCATCGCCCACAGCCACCGTGCGGCTCGGATCGATGCCGAGCTGGAGGCGGAGGTTTTCCAGGGCGCTGGCCTTGGTCACCCCGGCGGCGGCGATGTCCAACCACGCCGTCCAGCCCACCGAGTAGGTGACGCCGGCGAGGCCGATGTGGTCGATGGCCTCGTTGAACTCCTCGGGAGTGTTCTCGGTGCTGAACACCACCACGCGCACGGCCGTGGCCTCGAGCATGGTCTGGAAGTCGACGCCGATGGCCTCGACGCCAAAGCTTGCATCCTGGAACCGCTCGGTGGAGAGGAAGTTGCCATCGGCGTCCTCGAGCGCGTACTTCGCTGAGGGGAGCCGTTCGCGGAGTGCCCGGAGGGCGGGCGCGGGATCGAAGGTGGCCTTGTGGATAATTTCGTAGCCGCCGTCGAGTTCGGGGTGCAGCCGCAGCGTCACGCCGCCGTTGCAGCACACCGCGTAGCCGCGTTCCACGCCGATCTTTTCGATAATGGGCAGCGTGGCGTTCAGGGACCGTCCGGTGGCGATCATCACCTCGTGGCCCGCTTCCACCACGGCCTGCGCGGATTCCCGGACCGCCGGGGACATGTGGCCGTCGTGGTCCACCAGGGTGCCGTCCACATCCAGGGCCACCATCAGTTGCCGGCCGTTGAGGGCGCTGTTGTTGGGTTCTGTGTTTCGCCGGTCATCGTTGCCGGCGACTGAGGTTTCAGTCAGGGTTGTCATTGTTCCAGTGAAACAGACGCCCCCAAACGCCGCTAGGACGCGCGCCACAGGTTTGTTGAACAGCCGGTAAATACTCACAGGTTGTCCACGCTGTGAATGTTTACCCGGGCACCGACCGTTTGGGCCGACAGCCGGGGCCGGGCTCGAATCCTAGGCTTGTTCGCAAATCCTGGCCCTAAGGGCTCTGATACGCGAACAAGCCTAGGAATTTGCGGGCGGCCAGACCCAGGCCCGCGAACAAGCCTAGGAATTTGCGGGCGGCAGCGCCCAAGCCGCCCCGTCAGGTCCTACACCTGCAGCGTCCGCCGGCCAGGTACTGCCGAGATCAGCTCCTGCGTGTACCCGTGTTCCGGCCGCTCCAGCACCGATTCCGTGGTTCCGGCCTCCAGCAGTTCCCCGCCGCGCATCACGGCCACGCGGTCCGAGATCTGCTGCACCACCGCGAGGTCGTGCGAGATGAAGAGGTAGCTCAGTCCGTCCTGCACCTGCAGTTCGGCGAGCAGCGCCAGGATCTGGGCCTGCACGGACACATCCAGCGCGGACACTGCTTCATCCAGCACCACCAGTTCCGGACGCAGTGCCAGGGCGCGGGCAAGGGCCACCCGTTGACGCTGCCCGCCTGACAGTTCTGCGGGATGCCGCCGCCCATAGTCGGCCGGCAGGTGCACCGCGTCCAGCAGCGCGGCCACCCTCGCCCGGCGGTCCGACGGCGTGCCCTCACCAAAGGCGCGCAGCGGTTCGGCCACGCTGTCCGCCACCGTGAAGCGGGGATCCAGAGAGGCGTAAGGGCTCTGGAAAACCACCTGGAAGCGGCGCCGGAGCTGGCGCAGCCGCTCGCCCCGCGCGGCGGTGAGGTCCTCGCCGTCGAACGTCACGGAGCCGCTGGTTGGTTTATCCAGCCGCAGCAGCAACCTGGCCACGGTGCTCTTGCCCGAGCCGCTCTCCCCTACCAGCGCCAGGGTTTCACCGCGCAGGATCTCCAGCGACACGTTGTTGACCGCGGTGAGGGTGCGCGGCCCCTTGGCAGTCCGCGGCAGGTGGAAGACCTTCCGCAGGTTCCGCGCCTCCACCAAGGGACCCTCGAAACTGGCAGTCCGAGGAACGGCCGCAGGAGCTGTGCCGTCCGGCCGGGCTACGCCGGCCACGGTTGGCCGGAGCCGTTTGGGACTCAGCCCTGGTGCGGCGGCGATCAGCTGCCGGGTGTAGGCGTGCCGGGGACTGCCCAGGACCTGCGGCGCTGAACCTGCTTCCACGATCTCGCCCCGGCGCATCACGATGATCCGGTCGGCGCGGTCCGCTGCCACGCCAAGATCGTGCGTGATCAGCAGGACGGCGGTCCCCCGCTCCGCGGTGAGCGCGGCGATGTTGTCCAGGATCTGACGCTGCACGGTGACATCCAGCGCGCTGGTGGGCTCGTCCGCGATCACCAGCCGGGGCCGGGCGGCGAGCGCGGAGGCAATCAGTACCCGCTGGCGCATCCCGCCGGAGAACTGGTGGGGGAATTGCCGGGCCCGGGATTCGGCGTCGTGAATCCCGCTCTCGGCCAGCAGCCGGACCGCGTCCCGGCGGGCGGCCTTCTTCGGTTGCAGCCGGTGGATGGTGAGCGCCTCGGCCACCTGCGCCCCCACGCGCTGCAGCGGATCCAGCGACGCCGTGGGGTCCTGCGGGATCAGCCCGATGTCCCGGCCCCGGACACCTTGCCATTCCTTCCGGGTGAGCCGGGAAAGGTCCGCACCGGCAAAGACCACGGAACCGGAATCCGTGCGGGCGTTACCCGGCAGCAGGTTGATGATGGCGTGCGCGGTGGTGGTCTTGCCGGACCCGGATTCGCCCACGATCGCTACCACTTCTCCGGCGTGGACCTCGAAGCTGACGCCGTGCACGGCTTCCCGGGGCGTGCCGTCCACCAGGTAGCTGACGCGAAGCCCCTCTACCTTCAGGAGCGGTTCGGCAGTTCCGGTGGGCGGGCTGTCCTGAGCAGGGGTAGCCGTCATGTCCTGTTCCTTTCGGGGTCCTGGAAAGCGTGCGAGATGCGGTTGGTGGAAAGGACGACGGCGGCAATCACCAGGCCGGGCAGGGTTACCAGCCACCAGGCAGCCACCAGGTAGTCGCGCCCGCCGGCCACCAGTGAGCCCCACTCGGCGGCCGGCGGCGGGGCGCCGAAGCCGAGGAAGCTCAGGGAGGAGATGGACAGCACGGCCATGCCGAACTCCAGGGCGGACAGCGCCAGCACCGGCCCGGCGGCATTTGGCAGGACATGCCGGAGCAGGATGCCGTGCCAGCGGACACCGGAGGACCGGGCCGCCTCCACGTAGACGGCCGATCCCACGCGGAGCGATTCGGCGCGCATGATGCGGGCGAAGTTGGCCACGCTGGCAATGCCCACCGCGATGGCGATGTTCACCGTGCCGAAGCCCAGCACCGTAATGAGCGCCAGGGACAGCAGGAGGCTGGGGATAGCGAGCAGGACGTCCATGACGCGCATGATGGCGTCGTCCACCCAGCCGCGCAGGAACCCTGCGAGGAGACCCAGCAGTGAACCCGCCACCAGCCCCACCGCTACCGCAACGGCTGTGGCCGCCAGGGACGTGGCGGAACCGTGCACCACCCGGGAGAACAGGTCCCTGCCCAGGCTGTCCGTCCCGAACCAGTGCTCGGCGGACGGCGGTTTGAGCCGGGCCGACGGAACGCCGGTGTCCGGCGGCCAGTGCGTAAAAGCCCCGGGGATCACGGCCCACAGGATCACCACGGCGATGACCAGGACGGCCAGGACCAGTCCGGGGCTTTTGGGCAGGACCCTCGCCGTGCGGGCAAGCCTGGCCACCGCAGACGGTGCTGCCTTACCCGGCACGACGGCGGCGGCCGCGGAGGTCTGTCCGGCGCCGGCCGCCGGTTCCCCTGCCTCCTCCCTCCCGGGGTAAGTCGCGCCAAGTGCGTCCGCTGCCGGTCCCGGGCTGTCCCGGAGAAGTTGCTGCGACATGCTGCCTCCTAGGCGGTGGCCTTGGCCGCGGTGTTGATGCGGGGGTCCACGAGCGGGTAGATCAGGTCAACAACCAGGCTGGTGATGACGAAGATGGCGGCGGCCAGTACCACGAGTGTCTGGACCACCGGGATGTCACGGCTGTTGACGGCCGTGACGGTGAGCCGGCCAATGCCGGTGCGCGAGAAAACCGTTTCGCTGACCACGGCCCCGGCCAGCAGGTTTCCCACCAGGATGCCCAGCATGGTCAGGGTGGGGATGGCCGCGTTGCGCAGGGCGTGGCCGAAGTGGATCAGCGCGTCGCTGGCCCCCTTGGCCCGGATCTGCTCAATGTACGGTTCGCCGAGGGTCTGGTGCAGGCTGCGGATGAGCAGCTGAGCAATCACCGCCGAGGTGGGGATCGCCAGGGTCAGCGCGGGAAGCACCAGGCTCTGGGCGCCGTCGTTCCCCAGTGCAGGAAACAGCCGGAGCCTGAAGGAGAAGAACTGCAGGAGCAGCAGCCCGATCCAGAAAGTCGGCACCGCGATGCCCAGCGGCGGCAGCGAGGCCACCAGCTGGCGGACCCAGCGGTTCCGGCTGAACGAGGCCGCGATGGCCAGCGCACTGCCCAGCAGTACGGCCAGCGCAAACCCGGCCGCCGCAAGCTTGATGGTTTCCGGCAGGACCTCCCCCACTGCCTGCGTGGCGGCCACACCGTTCTTGATGGACACGCCGAAGTCCAGCTGCAGGGCCTTGAACAGCGCTATCACGTACTGCTCGTGCAGCGGCCGGTCCAGCCCGTACTCGCTGCGCAGCTTGGCCACCAGCGCCGGGTCCACCGAGTTCTGTTCGTCCCCGCTGGCCATGATGCTCACGGCGTCCCCCGGGAGGAGGTAGAGGATCAGGAAGGACACGGTGTACGCGGCCCAGAGGACGAACGCCCCCTGCAGCAGCCGCCGGCCGACGTAGCGGATCACTGGGACAGCCAGGCGTCGTAGAAGTCCAGGCGGCTGGAGGCTTCGAACGCCAGGCCGTGGACCTTTTCGTTGGCGGAGATGGTGGTGGACAGTTCGTAGAGCGGGATCGAGTGGGCGTCCGTGATCAGGGTTTCCTGTCCCTGGTCCACCAGTTTCTGGCGGGCGTCCTTGTCCAGTGCTGCGGCCTGCTCGCCCAGGGTGTCGTCCACGGGAAGTTTCTCGCGCAGGTTGCTGCCGCCCCGGGCGGTGGTGGAAGCGAAGACGGTGCGCAGCACGTCCGGGTCGCTGCGGGTCAGGTTGCCGTAGGAGAAGTCGTAGTCTTTGCCGGCCTGCGCGGCGGTGACGTCGGCGATGGTGGTGAACTTCAGCTGAAGGTCCACGCCCACGGCTTTGAGCTGCTGCTGGACCAGTTCCAGGACTTCCTTGGGCGACTGCCAGTAGGTGACCTTGAAGGCGAGCTTCTCGCCGTTCTTTTCCCGGACTCCGTCCGCCCCGGCCTTCCAGCCGGCGTCCTCCAGAAGCTGCTTCGCGCCGTCGGGATCATGGGCCAGCAGCCCGCTGAAGTCCTTGAAGTACGGCGTGGTGTGGGACAGCACGCCCTTGGCGGGCTGGTCCTTTTCGGTCAGGAGAGTGGAGGTGATCTCCTCACGGTTGATGGCCTTGGAGATCGCCTGGCGGACAGCTGTTTCCTTGAGCTTGGGCGTGGACTCGTTCGGGTACAGGTTGTAGACGACGCCGGGGTTGGCCCTGGTTTCGTTCCAGAAACCGTTGCCGTTGAAGAGGGTGATGTCCGCCGCGGAGATGGCCGCCGTCGCGTCGATCTGGCCGGACTGCAGGCTGCCGGTGCGGTTGCCGGCCTCGGGAATGATCTTGAAGGTGACCGTGTCCAGGTAAGCCTCGCCCGTGTTGGTGTTGGTGGCGGCCGGCCAGCTGTAGCCGGCGCGGCGCTCCAGCACCGCTTCCTTGTCCACGGTGTAGCTCTTGACGTTGAACGGGCCGGACCCGGAGAACTTCCCGGCGCAGCGGTCCGCCTCGGACAGGGACGCTGACGACGGCGAAAGCAGTCCCAGCGTGAAGGTGGATGTTGCCTGCAGGAACTGGGCGTTCGGCTTGCTGAAGTCCACCACAACGGTCTGCGGGTCCTTGACGGTGATGGCACTGACGTCACTGAGGTAGGTGGAGCCCAGGCTCGCCTTGGCCCCCAGTGCCTTGATCGCTTCGAAGTTGGTCTTCACGGATGCGGCGTCAATGGCCGTGCCGTCCGCAAAGGTGGCGCCGGTGCGGAGAGTGAACGTGAAGCTGGTGGCATCGCCGTTGGATTCGAACTTCTCCGCCAGCCAGGGCACGATTTCGCCGGATGTCGGGTCCTGCGAGGTCAGCGACGCCACGGTCTGCCGGGCGATCGCGATCGCATCGTTGTTGCCCACCTGCTGCGGATCGATGCAGCCGCGGTCCACGGACAGGGCAAAGTTCAGGTTCCCGCCGGACACCGGGGTGGCGTCGGCGGTTTGCTGCGTGCCGGCGTCGGCCCCGCCTCCGCAGGCCGAGAGCAGCAGGGCTGCGGTTCCAAGGAGGCCGACGACGGCGGCGGGCCGGCGGAAGGGACCGGCGGGCAGGGTGCGGGGCTGGTTCGGGCGGGGCTGGTTGGAGCGGGTCATGCGACGTTTTCGCTTTCGGTCAGGCCGCCGTCCAGGGAGGCGCGGCGGGTCAGCGGGGCGCGGAGGCCCAGGTTTTCGCGGAGGTTGGTGCCTTCGTATTCGGTGCGGTAAACGCCGCGGTCTTGCAGGCGCGGGACGAGTTCGTTGACAATCTCGTCCAGCCCGCCGGGAACGATCCAGGGGGTGATGTTGAAGCCGTCAACGGCGCCGGCGTGGGCGTATTCGGCGAGCTTGTCGGCGATGCCATCGTAGGAACCCACCAGGCCGCGGCCGTTGAGCCGGGAGCGTGCGGCGACGAACTGGCGGATGGACTGGCCCTTGTCCTTGGCCTCCGCGCGCCACTGGGCCGCGAGTTCCTTGGCGCTTGCGCCGTGGAAGGCGTTGCCGCGGGTGGGGTTGGTGACGTCCACGACGGGGTCCGTTTCGGGAAGCGGACCGTCGGGGTCGTAATCGGTGAGGGTCCGGCCCCAGAACTGTTCCAGATACGCGATGGACGTCTCGGGGCCCACCTGCTGTTCGCGGACCCATTGGTGCTTCTCCTCCGCCTCGGCCTCGGTGGCGCCAAGGATGAACTCCTGGCCGGGGAAGATCTTCACGTCGTCGGCGGGTCGGCCAGCCTTGAGGGTGCGCGCCACGATGTCCTCGCGGAACCTTTTGGCGTCCTCGAGCTCGGCGTGCCGGGAGAAGATCACGTCGGCGTTCCGGACGGCGAAGTCCCGCCCGTCCGCCGAGTCGCCGGCCTGGAAGAGCACCGGATGGTGCTGTGAGGAGCGCGGCAGGCGGCCGGTGATGTCGACGTCGAAACTTGCGTCCGTGCGCCGGACGGGTGTGATGCTGCCTTCTTCTAGCCAGCGCCCGGCATCCCGGGACCCGGCGATTGCGCCGTCGGCCCAGGAATCCCAGATCGCTTTGGCTGTCTGGACGAAGGCCTCGGCCCGGATGTAGCGGTCCTCGTGCTTGAGGAACCCGCCGCGCCGGAAGTTGGCACCGGTCCAGGCGTTGTCCGTGGTGACGATGTTCCAGGCCGCCCGCCCGCCGGAGAGCAGGTCCAGGCTGGCCAGGCGGTGCGCCAGGTCTGCGGGATCGTTGTAGGTGGTGTTCTGGGTGGCCACCAGGCCGATGTTGGTGGTGACGGCGGCCAGGGCCGCGAGGGCTGTCTGGGCATCGGGGCGGCCGGCGACGTCGAGGTCGTGGATGCGGCCCAGGTGCTCGCGCAGGCGCAGTCCCTCGCCGAGGAAGAACGCGGAGAAGAGGCCGCGCTCCGCCGTCTGGGCCACCCGGCGGAAGGATTCGAAGTCCGTTTGGGACCCGCTCTCCGGAGTCTTCCAGACGGTGGTGTGGTTGACGCCCTGGAAGAAGACGCCGAACTGGATCTGGCCGTTGCCGGCGGGGCGGTGGTGGGTGCTCATGATGCTCTCTTTCAGGCCGCGGCGTAGCGGTTGGCGGGGCGGGGAAGGCCGAAGGTTTCGCGGAGGGTGGTTCCGGTGCGCGGTGCGGCCACACCGGCACGGCGCAGTTCCGGCAGCACCTGGGCGGCCAGTTCGGGCAGGTCAACGTCCAGGACGGCGGGGTGGAGCCGGACGCCGTCGGCTGCCCGGAACAGCTCGACCAGCAGCTCGACGAGCCCTGCCGCACTGCCGACGTACCTGGCGCCGCCCTGCCAGGGTTCGTACGCATCAAGCTCCGCGAGGCGCTCCGCCGCGGCCTGGCCACGGGAGTCGAGGACGACGTCGAGCTCCACCAGGGTGCGCGGGGTTCCGGCCGCTGCTGCCGCAGTCGCCGCGGCCGCCAGTCCGTCAACGGAACCGGCGGCGGCGAGCGCCACATCCGCTTCGACGGCGGGGATCAGGTCCGCCGGTGCGAAGACCACCAGCTGGCCCTGCAGCGGGCGGGGAATGATGGACGGGCCCTTCACGGAGAATCTGTCACCGTCAAAGTCGGCGTAGTGGAGCTTATCCCGGTCCAGGTAACGGCCGGTGGCTGCGTCCCGGATGACAGCGCCGTCCTCCCAGGAATCCCAGAGCCGGCGGCCGGCCTCCACCACGTCCGCTGCCTCGGCCAGGACATCGGCTTCGGCGAGTGCCTCGCGGCCCACGGACTGTGCCTCGGCGGGTTCGTTGGCGGCGCTGACCAGCCAGCCGGCCCGGCCGTGGGAGGAGTAGTCCAGGCTGGCCAACTGCGTGGCCACATGGAACGGCTCGGTAAACAGCGTTCCCGCTTCGGGAACCAGGCCGAGGGAGCGGGTCAGCGGAGCCGCGAAGGCCGCGCGCTGCACGGCGTCGATCCGGCCCGCGATGCCGGTGCTGCCGGCATCCAGTACGCGGGAATCGCGGAAGGTGGCCAGGTGGAAGCCTGCGATGTCCGCGGCCTGCACGGTTTCCCGTATCCGGCCGCCGCCCAGCAGGGCGCCGGGAAGGTGGGCGGCGCGGCGCCACGCAGCCGGGTGGGCGCCGTCGCCATCGAGCTCGAGCGCCACTATTTTGGAGCGCAGTTCAGGTACAGGTGTTGAAGCCATGGTTTCCTTCTTCAGGGCCGCAGGGCGGCCGGGACGACATTCACTTGCCGCGGGGCGGCCAGGTCTGTTTCCGGAGCACCCCGCCACAAAATGCCTGAGGGTTGCCGCAGCACCAGCCGGTCCTTGGCGTGCTGACTCTTGACCTATGGCTTGAATGTAGGAGCCGGTCCAATGCGTTGACAAACGCGGTTGTCGCGCGGCGTCAACGCAGGAAATCCCGCGTCAAACAGCGGTTTTTGGCGTCATCTGGGCTCTTCGGCCCACACCCGGAAGCGGGCTCCGTGACGGCCTGTTTCCCCGGGTTTAGCCCGGTGACAGGGCCGCTTGGGACCGGGTGGGCAGGCTCGTAGGGTCATGCCATGCCTACCGCTTCCGCTGTCCCCCTGTCAGTACTCGATCTCAGTCCAGTCCCTGCCGGGCAGTCGGCCGGTAACGCGCTGCGCAACAGCATTGACCTTGCTGTAGCGGCCGAGGGCCTTGGCTACCACCGCTTCTGGCTGGCCGAGCACCACCTGAACCCCGGCGTCGCCGGTTCCGCCCCGCACGTGCTCTCCGCCCTGGTTGCCGCGGCTACCCGGACCATCCGCGTGGGCACGGCCGCCACCATCCTGGGTAACTACCGGCCTCTGCAGGTGGCGGAGAATCTCGGCACGCTCGCGGCCGTGTACCCGGACCGGCTGGACCTGGGGTTCGGACGGTCAGGACAGCCCAGCACGCCGGCCGCGGATTCGACGGGTGCAGGACGGACGACGGCGGAGCCCGCCTCCGCCGTTTACGGCTCCGGCGCGGGTGCGGGCGGTGCTGGTGCTGGTGCGGACGGCACCGCGCTTCATGCGGGCTCAGCCGGCGCGGGCGCTCCGGCGCAACCGGACGAGGGAGCCCGGGTGGTGGACGGGCTCCTGGTCCCGGCGGCCCGGCGGCTCTTCAATTCCGTCCTCCCGCGGAAGTTCCGCCTCCAGGCCGAACTCCTGGGCCGCGAACCCGGCGACGCGGACAACTTCGAAAGCGACGTCCAGGACGTGATCGGGTTCTTCACCGGCGGCTTCCGGACCCGGCACGGCGAGGAAATCACTGTCACTCCGGCGCGGGGCACCACGCCCCAGTTCTGGATCCATGGTTCAACGGCCGGTCCCAGCGCCCGCCTGGCCGGGAAGCTCGGCCTGCCGTTCGGGGCGAACTACCACGTCTCCCCCGCCACCGTGCTGGATTCGGTGGCCGAGTACCGGGCCCATTTCAAGCCGTCGGCCGCGCTGGCGGAGCCATACGTCACCGTCTCCGCGGACGTCCTGGTGGCCGATGACGGGCAGACCGCCCGCACCCTTGGTGCCGGTTATGCCGCCTGGGTGCACAGCATCCGCACCGGCCACGGCGCCATCCCCTACCCCGCACCCAGTGACGGCGGCCGCCTGGATGCGCAGGCAGCCGCACCCGAAACCGGGGCTCCGGACCTCATCCGGGACCGGGTGGAAACGCGGTTCGTGGGCGGCGCGGCGCAGGTGGCGGACCAATTACGCGACCTGCAGCACGCCACGGGCGCCCAGGAACTGTTGATCACCACCATCGCCCACAACCACCGGCACCGCGTGCGCTCCTACGAACTGCTGGCTGCCGAGTGGGGCCTGGCCTGAAGTTTGTCCCATCACCATCCACACACGAGAAGGAAAAGTCATGACCACTGAAACCGAAACAGACACCCAGCTCGTCACGGCCGCAGAAGCCGCCCAACTGATTGCCGGCGGTGCATTGCTGGTTGACGTCCGCAGCGACGCCGGACGCAACAGCACCGGGGCAGTCCCGGGAGCACTGGTGGTGGACCGCGGGCGCGTGGAGGAGGATTTCGGCCCCGGTTCGGACAAACGCCTGGCGCAGGTTGAGGGCACGGACCAGAAGATCGTGGTGTTCTGCGGCTCCGTGAACGGCTCCGGCCCGGTTGCACGGAAACTTGAGCTGCTCGGTTACGCCAACGCGGTGCACGTTGACGGCGGTTTCCCCGCCCTGCGCGACGCCGGTGTACCGACCACCGGGCCCGTCGACACCGCTAGCTAGGCGTCCGCCGATTCCCTGGGCCGGGGAACCTGGCCCGGCACCGATCCCGGCACCGACAGGCGCCACCCGCCAAAGAACCTAGTCACTAGAAACTCAGTCGATAGGAACTGAGTCGACGGGAACTGAGCCGCGGGACACCGACGTGGCAGGCAGCGGTGCGCCGGGCACTGCGGCGCGGGCCGTCGTCGTACTTTCCTTTCCGGAGCGTGCGACGGCGGCCCTCGCCTTGCGTGCCGCCACAGCGATCCGCCCGGCGTCCGCCCCTCCGGCCAGCAGTGCGGCGGCCAGCAAGGCGCAACACAGCAGGATTCCCTGGTGGAAGGCCTCCCGGGCATTGCCACCGGAGGCACCCTCGCCTAGGAACATGCCAGCGGCCGCGGCGGAGCAGAGTGCGGCGGAGAAGCGCTGGCTGAGTTGGTAGAACCCCGCAGCCACGCCGGCCGCCCCTTGCGGGGCATGGGCCAGCGTGAGCGTTTGGTTGGGCGCCACCACCAGTCCTGTGGCCACGCCCTGCAAGAGCCCCACCCCGGCGACGATGGCTGCGGCAGCACCGGCGTCGAACCCCTGGACCGCCCAGTCCTTTGCCGGGAGGCAGGCCAGCCCCGCGGCGATGGCGGCCACGATTCCCGTCCTGCCGTACCGCGCAACGAACCTCCAGCTGAGGCTGGAGGCCAGCAGCATTCCGGCGGCCTGCGGTGCCAGGATCGCAGCAGCTGCCAGCGGCGGCAGGCCCGTTCCGGTCAGGAAGTACAGGGAGGTCACGGCCGCCATGGCCGCTCCGACGCCGAACTGGCACAGTGCCACCACCGTGCCCAGGAGATACCCGGGCGACCTCACCAGGGCCGGGCTGAGCAGCGGCGTGCGGCCGCGCCGGTGATAGAAAAACTCCCATCCCGCGAAGGCAAGTACTGCAACGGCACCCAGCGCTGCCCACAGGACTGCCACCGGGCCCGGACCGTAAATGGTGGGCACCAGCGATGCCACCACCACAGCACCCAGGAGCACTGCCCCGGGGACATCCACGGCGGAGCGGCGCGGTCCAGCCTCGCTTGAGCCGTGGACGCGGCTGGGGCTGTCTGAGCGGGCGGCGTCCGTGCCGTGGCTGCCTGTGCTTCCTGACCTGGCTTGGCCGGGCTGCGGCGTCGCCCGCGGAAGATAGACCAGGGCCAGCGGCACCAGGACCAGCACGAGCGGGACGTTGACCAGGAACAACAGCCGCCAGCTCAGGGCGGGATCGCCGGCGGACAGAATGATGCCGCCCACCACGGGGCCGCAGACGGCTGCCGTGCCACCGGCGGCCGCGTAGTAGCCCAGGGCCTTGGCCCGTCCGGAGCCGGTAAAGATGTCCTGGAGGAGGCCCAGCACCTGGGGATTCAGCGTGCCGGCACCCAGTCCCTGCAGCAGGCGGGCGGCGATGACGACGGCGGGATCCGATGCGAGTCCGCCGAGGAGGCTGAAGGCGCCGAACACGGCAATGCCGGCGATGAACAGTTTCCGGCGGCCCAGCAGGTCACCCAGCCGCCCGCCCGGGACCAGCGCGACGCCGAAGGCCAGGGAATAGCTGGCAAGGATCCACTGCACCTGCCCGCTGTCCGCGTGCAGGCCGGCTGCCATGGCAGGGACGGCCAGCACGAAGACCGATTGATCGAGCAGGGTCACGAACCCGGCGCCGAGGCACAGCCACAGCGCGGCCCGCGGTGACGGCGTGCCCCTGGTCAGTGGAGTGCTTGCCCCTGCGATTCGGCCCATATCGGGACCCTAAGCCCGGGCAGCAGGGCACTCCTCATCCGGCGTCGGAGCGTTAATCCCGGTGAAGTCCGGTTACCTGAGGCTTCCGTGAGGGGTCCCTGTGTGACAGGTCCCGTGACGCCGGCCGGGTGGGCGGAGCCGCAATTGCACATCGGGCGACATGCTGGGAAACGCGGCTCAAAATAGTTTGGGACGCGCCGCTGCGCGGTCCTACCGTGGCCGCATGACAGCCCTCCGCAGCGCCCCCGCAGTCCATCCCCGCCCGGTTCCGGACGCGGAGGTGACGGCGTGACCGTTTTTGAATCCGTCCTGGACGGCATCGGGGGCACGCCCCTGGTCCGCCTGCGCCGCCTCGGGGCGCGATTCCGTCCAAGGATCTACGCCAAGTTGGAATTCCAGAACATCGGCGGCAGCGTCAAGGACCGGGCGGCGCTGTCCATGATCCGGGCCGCCGAACGCGAGGGGCTGCTCCGTCCCGGCGGGACGGTGGTGGAAGGAACCAGCGGCAACACCGGCATCGGGCTGGCCATGGTGGCGGCGCAGCTGGGGTACCGGGCCGTGATTTTCGCCCCGGCGGCAACCGCTGGGGAGAAGGTCCGGCTGCTGCGGGCCTACGGCGCCGAGGTGCATCTGGTGGCCGATTTCGTTCCGCGCGACCATCCGGGCCATCTGGCTTCCCGGGCTGCCGCGTACACCGGAGCCACCCCCGGCGCGTGGCTTGCCCAGCAGTACGACAACCCCGCCAACCCAGCTGCCCACTGGCACACCACGGGCCCTGAGATCTGGGATGACACGGAAGGGTCCGTCACCCATCTGGTGGCGAGCGTGGGAACGGGCGGCACGCTGTCCGGCACCGGCGGTTTCCTGAAGGACGCCAGCGGCGGTTCGGTGCGGGTGGTGGCGGCTGATCCGGAGCATTCCCGGTACGGCGGCGGCGACGGTGCGCTGAAGTACGTGGAAGGCGCCGGCCATGCCCTGCACCCCGAATCCGTGGAGGACATCTGGCCGGAGGCGTTCGACACCGGCGTCGTGGACCAATACATCCGGGTCAGCGACCGTGACGCGATTTTTACCGCCCGGCGGGCAGCCCGCGAGGAGGGGCTGCTGACCGGAGCAACGGGCGGAACGGCGCTCGCTGCCGCACTGACCCTGGCAGAAGGCCTGGACGAGTCCCACACCATCGTGGTGGTACTTCCCGATTCAGGGCGGAACTACCTGTCCACCTATTTCGACGACGGCTGGCTCGCCTCCCTGGGCTTCCTCGAACCGG
The DNA here is from genome assembly GCF_900105535.1 of Pseudarthrobacter equi. Taxonomy (NCBI): domain Bacteria; kingdom Bacillati; phylum Actinomycetota; class Actinomycetes; order Micrococcales; family Micrococcaceae; genus Pseudarthrobacter; species Pseudarthrobacter equi. The sequence goes on along the minus strand of NZ_LT629779.1, from coordinate 614,189 downwards.
TGAGTCCCCGGGGAACCGTGCGGTCACTGCTGCCTTCCGTTGACGCCGGCGGACCGGCGCCCGGGGTGCCGCTTCTGCCGTCAGGGCAGGCTGTTGGCGAGGCGATCGCCCACCTCCGCGCACGGGGACTGGGGCCGGCCGATCCTGCTTTCCTGGTCCTGGACCGCGGCGAGCGGCACGGCACTGTCCACCCCAGGGAGGTCCTGGCTGCCGTAACCCTCGAGTCGCTGCAGGCGCTGGAGTCCCAGGCCGGGCCATCGGCGGCGTCCCTCCTTGCCGCAGTGCCCTACCGTGCGGTGGGGGTTGGAACACCTGTGCCCGGCGCTGCGGGCGACGACGGCGTCGGTGGGGCCGACGAAGGGGTGGCTGGCGAGGACGTGGCTGGCGGGAATGTGGCTGACGGCGATGAGCCCACCCGGGGCGCGCTTGTTGCTGCAGGCACAGGCACGTCAGCCCATGAAGTATTGGCGGTCCTGGTTGACGGGCGGATCACGGCAGCCGTGCCTGCCGGCTGGCGGGCCGGTGTACGGGGCGCGGACGCCGCGGCGGCGGGCTCAGTAACCTTCAGCCGGTAATGGAACACCATGCCGTCCTCGTTCTCACGGCTCCCTGAGATGCCGGCGACGGCCATCGAGGGACCGGCCACGGCCTCGGCCCAGGCATGGGCTTCGTCCCAAAAAACTTCCTGGGGCCAGCGCGGATAGTCGAGCAGCATGGCCACGGACAATGTCAGCTGCGGCGGCCCGTAGCCGGCGCAGGTGCCGAACCCCAGGATGTCCACCGACGAGCCTTCGGTGAGGAGCGACGGGTGCCGGGGCATCGTTGTCACGGCGCTTTCAAGCCCGTCCGCGTAGACGTCCCGCTGAGCAAGGGAGCAGAGCCGGGCGCGGAAGGCGGCCAGGTCTGCTCCGCAGAGCATGTTGATCCTATGGGTGAGAGTGGCTGGCACACGGTCTCCTGTGGTGGCTGGTGTTGAGGCTGCTGTTTGCGGTCCGGACAGGTGGCGTCACGGCACCGCGGCCCTGCCGGTCAAGGTCGCCGGCGCTGCTGCCGTAGGTTCCGGGGTGGGTGGTTCTGGGGTGCCGGCTTTTGAAGTGACATCATTTGAAGCGACGGGTGTTGCAGTGCGCGGCAGGAGTACTCCTGCGTCTGCCGTCCGGCGAGCCAGACGGACTCCTTCGAGGTGGCCGAACATCCGGCGCGTGCCGGCGTCGCTCCTGATCCAGATCACGCCGGAATCGGCCGTCTTGGCGTCCACGGTTCCGTGAAACGAGAACCCGTCAGGCAGGTGGACGTCAACCAGGTGCCCCGCGTCGAAACCTCGCCAGTCCTGGCCCTGATCAGCGGCTTCCTCGTGTCCACGGGCTGCCTTGCCCCCAGAGGATCTGCGCGGCTTGGCGGAGGATCCCCGCCGCCGTCGCGATCCCTGTCGCACGTTCACATCGGTACTGGGCCCGGCCGCATCCTTGCGGTGTTCGTCGCCAGCAGTTGCTCCGCCGGCCACTTCTTTGCGTGCCGCCGGCGCCGGAGGCCCCGGGTTTGCGTCCATTGGTTTCCCCCTGTTGATGCCTGTGCCACCACACAACCACCGGGGTGGGGGCATCACAACACTGTCCGCAATGCGCCGTCGCGCAAGGCAAAACATGTCCCCGTGTTGCCCTAAGTGACTGCCGGAGACGCCCTGTTTCCCGCTGGTGGGATGCGGCATTGCCCCACCGATAGCCTGTCGGTTCAAGGACCGGTCCAGCGCCGGTTGGAAGCACCGACCGGAGGCGCCGGTTGGAAGTAAAGACGAGGCAGGCCGAACCCCACGGCGGAAGGGCAGGAACATTGACAGTCCCCACACAGGCATTGGAGACCGCCGTGATCCGCGCGGCCCGGGAATCCGAATATGAGGCCGTCGGTGAGCTGACCTTCCGTGGTTTCGGGCACCACCTGCCGGGAGCCAAGCAGCCCGACGCCGAGCGGCTGGACCTGCTCGTAGACGCCAGGGCCCGGGCAGCGGCCGGCGACCTACTGGTAGCCGAGGACACCACAACCGGCGAACTGCTGGGCACCGTGACGGTGCTGCAGCACGGTTCCGCCCTGGCGCGCCAGGCCGAGCCGGGTGAAGCGGAAGTCCGGCTGCTGGCCGTGCTGCCCGAAGCCCGGCGCCGGGGACTCGGGTGGCTGCTGCTGGACCGGGCGTCGGAAATCGCCGTGGCACAGGGTGCAGAGCGGATCGTCCTCGACACCGGCGTGGACAACCACGGGTCCCAAAACCTCTACGAGCGGTACGGCTACGTGCGCCGCCCCGACCGCGAGAAGCCCCGGCCCGCACCCAAGGTCCAGCTCGCCGTCTTCACCCTGGACCTCGCAAGCAGCTAACCACTCCCCCGACTGGCCTGGCCGCACACGCCGCGCCTCCAACCCGCGCGCCGTCGAGCCCATTCCTAAGCTTCTTCGCAGAACCCCGCCTTCACGGTTCTGATCCGCGAACAAGCCTCTGACCAACGGCCACTGGCATCCCGGCACCCGGGCGAAGCCCGCCGGACAGCAGCTTCCGCCGGAGTTTGTCGGGATCCACCAGATCGGCCCACCGCCAGCGGACGAAGCCGTGGCCCAGCGCGCGGATCCGGTCCTCGCGGAGCTTCTCCCGGTAGACGGCTTCCTCTGCAGTCATCCCGTCCCGCTGCGCGGTCTCGACATACTTGCCCTTGCCGTCGAACTCCCCCACCACGCCCTGACGCGGCCACCAGAAGTCGCTCCTGCCAATGAAGCCGGCACCGTCGTTGAAGACGTGCTGCAGTGCGGGCTGCTCGAACCCGAGAAACTCAAAAACGGCCCGGCTGTAGGACTCTCCGACGGACTCGGGCAGCGGGCTGGCAAGGGCAACCACCCGTTCTGCGCGGCGCCGGCCAGCCGCCGTAGGAAGCTCTGCGATGCCGGCCGCAACTCCCGGCACGGTCAGCAGGCTGGCGCCGGGACCAAGGACGCCCGTCCCTCGAAGCCTGCGGGCAGCGCCATCGGCAACCACCAGGGCCTGGTCCAGCTTCTCGGATGCCAGGACATCCACCGTGGTCCGGATCAGCCCCGAACACAGGAATTCCCCAGACCGGGCCGGCTCCGGCACGGCTCCCAGCCGGTACCGGAGGGGGTAGGAACGCGTCAGCCGGACTTCCTCTGCCGCGCCGCTCTCGCCCAGGACCAAGAGGGTGGATTTGCGGGTTCCGCTGCGGCCGGGAAGGGTCGTGCCCAGTTCAACGCAGGGCGGCGTCCCCAGCGTGGGCAGCCCACTGGCAACGGCTGCCGTTTGCCCGCACAGAACCGCACCTTTGACGGACCTGGCCACCGCCGTCGTCGTCCATGCGAAGCGCTCGGAAGGGCGCGCCCGCAGCCAGTCCTCAGTGGGCATGTAAAAGCCGCGCCGGATCCGGACCAGCTGACCCGCCCGGAAGGCTCGGTGCAGGGTGTCGGTGGTGGCGCCGGTGCGCAGGATGGCAGCGGTATCGATCAGTCCAGGCGGGATCTCCATCCCCACAGAATGCAGGTCAAACAGCCCACACGGCAGTCAGCGAAACCCCTATGTGGACAGCCATCGGACCGCCTCGAGGGAGCCCTAAGCCTGTTCGCGGATCAGAACCGTAACGGTTCGGATTCGCGAACAAGCCCGGGAAAACGAAACCTACAGGACCGGAAGGACCTCAAGGCCGCCCAGGTACTTCTGCAGGGCCTTGGGCACGTTGACCGAACCATCGGCATTCTGGTGGTGCTCCAGCAGGGCAACAATCCAGCGGGTGGTGGCCAGGGTGCCGTTCAGCGTGGCCACGGCGCGGGTGCCCTTGGCGACGCCCTCGGCGTTGACCGCACGCTCGCGGATGTTCAGGCGGCGGGCCTGGAACGTGGTGCAGTTCGAGGTGGAGGTCAGTTCGCGGTAGGCGCCCTGGGTAGGGACCCAGGCTTCGCAGTCGTACTTGCGGGCCGCGGAGTTGCCGAGGTCGCCGGCCGCGGTGTCGATGACCCGGTAGGGCAGCTCGCACTTGGCCAGCATTTCCTCTTCCCAGGCCAGCAGCCGCTGGTGCTCGGCGGCGGCCTCTTCAACAGTGGTGTAGATGAACATTTCCACCTTGTTGAACTGGTGCACGCGGATGATGCCGCGGGTGTCCTTGCCGTGCGATCCGGCTTCGCGGCGGTAGCAGGAGCTCTGGCCGGCGTAACGGATGGGGCCGGCGGAGAAGTCCAGGATCTCGTCCGCGTGGTACCCGGCCAGGGCCACCTCCGAGGTGCCCACCAGGTAAAGGTCGTCTTCAGCGAGACGGTAGATCTCGGCGTCGTGCTTCACGTCGAAGCCGGTGCCCTGCATGGTCTCGGGGCGCACCAGCGTGGGCGTGATCATGGGGACGAAGCCGGCATCGATTGCCTGCTCCATGGCCATCTGCAGCAGCGCCATCTCCAGCCGCGCACCGACGCCGCGGAGGAAGTAGAAGCGTGAACCGGAGACTTTGGCACCGCGTTCCATGTCGATGGCGCCGATCAGCTCGCCGATCTCCAGGTGGTCCTTGGGCTCGAAGTCCGGGAACTCGCGCGGCGTGCCGACGGTCTTGACCACCACGTAGTCGTCCTCGCCGCCTTCGGGAACGCCGTCCTCAACGAGGTTGGGGACGGTGCGCAGCAGTTCTTCCTGCTTGGTCTGCGCGGCGTCTGCCTCGGCGGACGCGGCCTTGACCGAGTTGGCCAGTTCCTTGACCTCGGCCAGCAGCGCCTGCTTTTCCTCGCCCTTGGCCTGCGCCACCTTCTTGCCGAACACGTTCTGCTCGGCCCGGAGGTTTTCGTAGCGGATCAGCGCGGCACGGCGGGCGGAATCCGCGGAGATGATCGCGTCCACCACTGATTCGTCCGCGCCGCGGGCGCGCTGGCTGGCACGGAACTTGTCCGGGTTTTCGCTGAGGTCTTTTACGTCGATCACCTGACAAGGGTATCCAATACAGCGCACGACGGCGGGCGGCCGGGACAGATGGGTCCGGCGCGCCTTCCGCCGGGCTACTGTGGAACCACCATGAGCGACTGGATTCTCTACCTGCTGACAGCGGTGGCCCTTGCCTTTGCCATCTCCAGCTGGTGGGGCGTACGCCGGCTGAAGGCCCTGCATATGCGCAGCGCCGTGGCCGGCGACGCCTATGATCCCGGCCTGGAAAAGCAGGGGGTGGCGGTGATCATCAACCCCATCAAGGCACGCGCAGCCGAGGCACGGGCGGCCATACAGCGGGCCTGCCTCACCGCCGGCTGGGATGAGCCGGTCTTTTACGAGACCACGGCCGAGGACCCCGGTTTCACCCAGATGCAGGCAGCCCTGGCCACCAAACCGGACGTCGTCCTGGTGGGCGGCGGAGACGGCACGGTCCGGGTGGTGGCCGAGGCACTGGCGCACACGGATGTGGCCATGGGACTGATCCCGCTGGGGACGGGCAACCTGCTGGCACGGAACGTGGACGTGGACGTCACGGACCTGCACGGCTCCGTCCAGACCGCGCTCTTCGGCCGGCAGCGCTCCATCGACACGGCCCGGATGGCCATCGAGAATTCCCGCACGGGCACCTATTCGGAGCACGTTTTCCTGGTGATTGCCGGGATCGGCATGGATGCAGAGGTCCTGGCGGATACGAACGACGGCCTGAAGAAGGCGGTGGGCTGGCTCGCCTACACCGAGTCCGGCATGCGGCACCTTCCAGGCCGGCGCAAAAAGGTGTCCATCTCCCTGGACGGCAGCCCGGAACAGGTCCGGAACATCCGCAGCGTGCTCTTCGCCAACTGCGGCCTGGTGCCCGGCGGCATCGACCTCATTCCGCAGGCCATGATCGACGACGGCATGCTGGACGTGGTGGTGATGAGCCCCCGCAGTGCGCTCGGCTGGCTGCTGATGTACGGCAAGATCATCTTCAAGCACAGCGGAAAGCTGCCGATCATGACCGTGTACCGGTCCGGCAGGATCGTCATCAAGTGCCCGGAACCGATGCCCACGCAGCTGGACGGCGACACGTCAGGTGAGGCAACCAAGCTCACGGTTCAGGTGCAGCCGGCGTCCCTGCTGGTGCGGGTCCGGGGGATTTCCGGGCCCGACGTCGGGACTGCCGCTTAGCGGATCAGCCGCCGGTGCGGGGCAGGACTCAGTGGTGGTCCGGCTTGGTTTCTTTGGCGGCCTCCGAGGCGGCCTTTGCGTGGGCACGTTCCTCTGACTGCTCGCGGATCATCGCCTGTTCTTCCTCGAAGCGCAGGCGGTCGGCGCGGTCGGCGTCGTCGCCGTCCCAGTCCTGGTTGTCGGCGGAGGGCTTGGGGTTGACGATCATACCCTGGCCATCGTTCTCGGTGCTGCTGCCGGCTGACATGACCCGCTCCCTTCGTTAGGGGCCACTCTTCATGTGGATCAGGCAAGCATACGCACAGTGCAGAACCCGGGGAAGTACCCCGGGCGGCATTTACCTACGCTGTGGGCGAAGGTCCGGAACCGCTTTCCACCTGCAATGATTCCGTGTCCAGTATGGATTCCACCCAGTTCCGGGACGCCGCGAAGGCCCGGTCCGAGGTGTGCGGTTGAACCTCGATGGGCTGCCGGTCCGCCCGTGGGTATGAGCCGAGGAAGCGGGTTGCGGGGCTGATGCGGTGGAGCCCGGCCAGTGCGTCAGCCATCCTTGCGTCGCCCACATGCCCGTCGGCGTCGATGCTGAAGAAGTAGTGGCCCAGGTACTGGCCGGTGGGCCTGGATTCGATCCGGCTCAGGTTCACGCCGCGGTTGGCGAACTGGTCCAGGATTTCCATCAGGGCGCCGGGACGGTCCTCAGGCAGCGGGACCGCCACTGTGGTCTTGTCTGCGCCCGTGCGTTCCGGAAGCTTTCCGGGACGGCTCACCAGTACGAAGCGGGTGACTGCGCCCGGGTTGTCGCCAATGTTCTCGGCCAGCACCGGGAGGCCGGGCTGTTCCTGGGCAACCAGGGGTGCGCAGATGGCGGCGTCGTAGTGGCAGTCAGGTTCCAGCAGGCCCATTGCGGCGGCCGCCGTCGAGGATCCCGGAACGTATTCCGCGCCTGGAATATGCTGATCCATCCAGAGCCTGCACTGCGCCCACGCGTGGCCGTGCGTGGAGATCCTGCGGACGTCGCCGAGGCGGGTGCCGGGACGTGCCACCAGAACGAAGCTGATGGGCACCAGCACTTCCCGGACGATCCGCAGTTCCTGGCCGCCGGCGATCGCGTCCAACGTGGCAGTGACTCCGCCCTCCACGGAATTCTCGATGGGCACCATGGCAGCATGGGCGGAGCCTTGCCGGACTGCATCCAGGGCGGCGTTCACGTTGGAAGCAGGCACCCGGACGGCGTCCCCCGCACCGGGCACCTGCATCAGCGCCGCTTCGGTGAACGTTCCTTCGGGGCCGAGGAACGAATAGGTGGGCACAGCGCCGGGCACTAAAGCACCATCGGCTTGAGCCCGTTGTCGGAGACCAGGGGCTTGCCCGACTCCAGCCACTGGTCCATGCCGCCCGAGACGTTGATCGCCGTATAGCCCTGCCCGGTCAGCCACTGCGCGGCACGGAAGGAGCGGCCGCCGGTGCGGCAAATGACGTAGACGTCAGCGTCCGGGTCGAGCTCGTCGAGCCGGGCCGGAATCTGGTCCAGGGGGATGTGCAGGGCACCTTCTGCGTGGCCGGCAACCCACTCGTAGTCTTCCCGGACGTCCAGGATGACGGCGTCATCAGGAACATCGTTGACGGGCACGGAATCGAAGTCGCTCATGGGGAATCCCTTCGTGGCAGATCGAAAGTCAGCTTCCAGCCTAGTGCTTGCACCCCGCCGAAGGGCCTGCGGCCGGGCACGTTACGCTTCTAGGAGACCCCCAGGAGGACCAGTGCCCGAAGAGCTCCACAGCCTCTCCGCCGTCCAGTTGCGGGATGTCCTGCGCGGCGGCCAGGTCTCGGCCGTGGAAGCTGCGGAACATTTCCTGGACCGGATTGGGCAGCGCAATCCGCTGCTGGGGGCCTTCATCACCGTGACGGCGGAGCAGGCCATCGAACAGGCCCGTGCCGCGGACGCCCGCCACTCCCGCTCCCGCACCGGCGAACTGCCACTGCTGCACGGGATGCCGCTGGCCTTCAAGGACCTGACCGATGTTGCCGGTGTGGTGACCACCCACGGCAGCGCCGCCCTTGACCACAAGGCGGCACCCGCGGATGCGCCCCTCGTGGCGCACCTCAGGGAAGCCGGCGTCATCTCCCTCGGCAAGACTCAGGTGCCCGAATTCGGCCTGACGGCCTACTCCGAAAACCGCGTTGCACCGCCGTCGCGCAATCCGTATGCCCCCAGCAGGAGCTCGGGCGGCTCCTCCGGCGGCAGCGCTGCCGCCGTGGCCGCCGGTCTGGTCCCCTTCGCTCCCGGGACCGACGGCGGCGGTTCCGTTCGGATCCCGGCGGCGGCCTGCGGGCTGGTGGGCCTGAAGCCGGGCCGCGGCGTGGTGCCCAGCGGGGAAAGCCAGGGCGATCCGGCCCGGCTGGTGGTCGCAGGACCGCTGGCCAGGACCGCCGCCGACGCCGCCCTGATGATGGACGCGCTGGTTCCGGATGCCGGCTACCTGGCCGCCCTGGAGCGGGAGCCGCGGAAGCTGCGCATCGGCGTCACACTGGACAGCCCGTGGTCGGCAACCTTCCCCTTCACGCCTGACCAGGAAGCCCTGGACGCCCTGGCGGCGGGCGAGCGGCTCCTGGAACACGCGGGGCATACGTTCGGTGAAGCGGCGATCCGCTACGACAACAGGTACCCCGATGCATTCACCACGGCCTGGACCGCCGGCGTAGGCAGCGCCCGCATTAGCCCGCACCGGGAAGCGCTGCTCGCGCCACTGACCCGCACCTTCCGCCGCCGGGCACAGCAGCGGAGCCCCGCCAAGCTGTCCGAGGCCCTAGCCTTCCTGCGGCAGTTCCAGCACGACACCGTGGCGCAGTACGCCGAATGGGACCTCATGCTGATGCCTGCCCTGGCGCAGACGCCCCGGCCGGTGGGCTGGTTTACCGGGACGGGCCACGGCGGCGAGCGGTGGCCGGCGGCGCAATGGCCAGGAGACGCCGACGGCGACTACCGGAAGCAGTGCGAATTCGCGCCCTGGTCTTCCATGATCAATGTGTGCGGACTGCCGGCCATCAGCCTCCCGGTCCACTGGACAGAAGGTACCCCGGGCCAGGGCCTGCCGATGGGAATCCAGCTGGTGGGGCCCATGGGCTCGGAACAGCTGCTGCTGCAGGTGGGGCACCAGCTGGGCCTGTAACGGTGCCCGTCCTGTTGATCTGCTCCTAACGCTCCCTTAACCCGCACGTAACCCGGCGGGAGCAGACTGGGAAGGCGTCACGTCCATCCAGCCACCGCTCGACGGGGAGTTGCCCACTATGAACGCCGAATACCCCACCACCACGGACGCCGGCATTTCCGGGCAAGTGGACGAAACCCGGCCCGACCTGAGCAACGCCAACGTCCGTGAGGACCTGGCGCTGACCGGCCGCTGCGCCCTGGTCCATCTGCCCTCCGGCAGGACCTGCCTCCTGCCCCTCCGCCACCCGGGGCCGTGCGATTTCCACGGGCCCGCCGAGGCTGCCGACGTGGTCTCCGCCAGCCAGTAGCCGCCCCCTCCAAAGTGGTGCCGCCCGGGCCCGGATCCGTTCCGTCCGGGTGTCGACTCCCCGGCTTTTCGGGAGGACGATTAAAGCGCAGTCACTGGAAGGAGGTCTGTGATGTGCTACGGATACAACAAGGATTTCGGGCGGAGCGACAAGAAGGAAACCAGCCGCAAGCCTGAAGCCAAGCAAGAAACCCCGGTAGGAACTCCGGAACCGCGGGTCAAGGCACAGGACTACACGTTCTGGGCCTTCCCGAGTTGGCGCAGGTCGCCAACACCCCGCACCCCCTCCGCAGAGCGGAGCGAGGAGCGGGTCTGACTCCGCAGCATCGGGACGGGCCTCCACGGCCCGTCCCGCCCCCGTTAACCGGCCGATGGGTTCCACAGGGGAGAATAGGGGTATGCGCGCAGCCTACGTCCACGCCGCCTCGCTCCGGATGGGGTACGACGGCGATACCGGGGCGTCGGGGGCGGCCATCACCTTGGCGCTCTGCGGACAGTGGGAGCACCCGCCGCCGTGCCCGCTCGCCGCCCACCACACGGCCACCACCCGCACGTCGGCGCAACAGAACGCCGCTCAGCAGCACGGCGTGCAGCAAGACGACATGACGCTGAACCTGCGGACCGTCTTCGCGGCCGAGCCGGAGCAGGAAGGCGAGGTCCGCCGTCGGATCCGCGCTGCACTGGCCCAGGGCTCGCAGACGGGCCCGGAGGGCACGACGTCGCGCTGGACCCTGCTGGCGGATGAAGCGGGTGAGTTGACGGCAGCGGAACGCATCCACGCTGAACGCCTTGCCGGCACCTGAAGCGATATCTGTTGTGCTGCGCGGATCCCCGCGGCTAGGGTTGGGTGATAAGCATGCTTAGCATCAGGAAGGGGATGAACATGAGCGCCGGACAGACCACGCCAGAATCCAACGGACGGCAGGAGCCAGGGGCCGGAACGCCCTCCCCCGGCCTCGCAGGCGGAGCCGACAGCACCGCCCCCTACAGCAATGCACCCTCATACTCCCCGGATACACCCGCCGCAGGCACCGCCACCGCGCCCACCAGCGGGCCGGCCCAGCGCCAGGTTACCCGGACCGGTGTCATCTGGGCGGCCGTGGTGGCCGCACTGGTGCTGCTGATCCTGCTGATTATCTTCATCCTGCAGAACCAGGAGCAGGCGCTGGTGAAGTTCCTGGGCCTGGAGGGATCCGTCCCGCTGGGCATGGCGCTGTTCATCGCCAGTGTGACCGGCGGAGTCCTGGTGGCGGCAGCCGGCGGCGCCCGGATCCTGCAGCTCCGGGCCAGCGCACACCGGGCACGGGTGCGGCAGCGCCGCTAAAGCAGTAACAGCAGAGCCGCGGCCGGCACTGCGTCGCCGGCAGGGCATCCTGGCGAGGCAGACCAACAAAAAGCGTCCAGCACACAAGCAGTACCGAACAGCGGCGGGCACCAGCACGGTGCCCGCCGCCGTCGTCGGGGCCTAACTGCCGAGGTTCCGGAATTTCCTTGCCCGCGACGCCACCAGTTGGGACACGGGCACCGCGGCAACGGACGCGAGCTCGTACTCAATGGCGTGCGCCATCCGTGCGCAGAAATCGCGCGGTTCGAGGGACGCGTCGTGGCGCTCGTCCACAATGTGGTCCACCAGCCCGTTGGCGTAGAGGGACGCCACGTTGACGCCCTGCGCCTGGGCCATCGCGGGGGCGAAATCCGTGGTGCGGTGGACAATCGCACTCGCGCCCTCGGGCGGCAGCGGCGACAGCCAGCTGTGTTGCGCCGCGATGGTCCGGTCCGCCGGCAGCAGGGCCAGTGCCCCTCCCCCGGCGCCCTGGCCCAGCAGGACCGAGACCGACGGCGATTCGAGCCCGATCAGTTCGTGCAGCGAGCGGGCGATTTCCCCGGCCAGGCCGCCTTCCTCGGCTTCCTGTGAGAGGGCTGCACCGGCGGTGTCGATAACCGTGAGCAGCGGCAGCCGCAGTTCCTCGGCCAGCTTGGCGCCGCGCCGCGCCTCGCGCAGCGAACCGGGCCCCATTCCGGCGGCGTCCTTCCGGAGCGGGCGGGCGTGGCCCAGCACGATGCAGGACTGCGTGCCGAACCGGGCCAGGGCCAGCAGCAGCCCGGGATCCTTTTCGCCCTGCCCGGTGCCGTTGAGCGGGAGGGCATCGCTGGCACCGTACTTGAGGAGCTGGCGGAGATCGGGCCGGCGCGGTTGGCGGGAAATCTCGATGGAGGTCCAGGCGTCCACCTCGGCGGGCCGGACGGCCAGCGTGGCCGGGGCCTCAGGCCAGGCAGCGGAGCCGGAAGCCCGGCGCGGCATCAGGATGTCCAGCGCCCTGCCCACCAGTTCTGCGAGCTTGCCGGGTTCCACCACACCGTCGATCAGGCCCTTGCTGAACAGGTTCTCGGCCACCTGGACGTTGTCCGGGAAGGCTTCGCCGTGCAGCGCCTCGTAGACCCGCGGGCCCAGGAACCCCAGCAAGGAGCCCGGCTCGGCCACGTTGATGTGGCCCAGGGATCCCCAGGAGGCCATGACGCCGCCGGTGGTGGGGTGGCGCAGGTAGACCAAGTAGGGCAGGCCTGCCTGCCGGTGGGCCCGGACGGCCGCGGTGATCTTAACCATGGACAGGAACGCCAGGGTGCCTTCCTGCATGCGGGTACCGCCCGAGGCGGTACCGGCCAGCAGCGGCAGGCCCTCCGCCGTGGCGCGCTCCACCGCAGCCACGATCCGTTCGGCAGCGGCGTGGCCGATCGAGCCGGCCAGGAAAGAAAATTCGCTCACGATCAGCGCCACGCGGCGGCCGCGGATCAGGCCGGCGCCGGTGAGCACGGATTCGTCAGTGCCGCTGCGTGCCCGCGCCCTGGCGAGGTCGGCCGCGTACTCCTCGCTCAGGGCCGGCTGCTGCGGTTCGGCGTCCCACGACGTGAACGAACCGTCGTCCACCACGGCGTCCAGCAGTTCCGCGGCGCTGAGGTGGCGCACCTTTTCCGACGTCGGCATGCTATTCCGCCCCGGCCGGCGCGTCCGCGGCAGCGACGGGAACCAGCCCCAGCCACTCCCTGATGGATCCGCCGTCGGCGTCCAGGAGCGGCGGCGCAGCGTGGTCCTTCACGGTCGTCTCCGCGGCGTCGCCCTGGGCGAAGAACCGCAGCGGCGGACCGGGCAGGCTGACCGTGCCAAGCAGGGGGTGTTCCACATCCACCACCAGGCCCTGCGAGGCCACCTGCTCCCAGGCGTACACCTCGTCCAGCGAGCGGACCTTCCCTGCCGGGATCCCGGCGTCGTTCAGCTTCTCCAGCAGTTCCACCGCGCCGTACTGGGCGAAGGCGCGTTCGACGGCGGCAATCACCTCCTGGCGGTTCCGCACCCTGTCGGCGTTGCTGGCGAAACCGGGCGCGGCAGGGTCAAGGCCGAAGGCGGCGGCGAAGGAAGCCCACAGCTTCTCGCTGCCCACGCTGATCTGGACGCTGCCGTCCTTGCAGTTGAACAGGCCGTAGGGCGCGATGGACGGGTGGTGGTTGCCCTGTGCCTGCGGGACTTCGCCGGCCACGGTGGCGCGCGTGCCCTGGAAGGCGTGGACCCCGATCAGGGAGGCGAGCAGCGACGTGCGGACCACCTTGCCCTGGCCGGTGCGTTCGCGTTCAACCAGCGCGGCCAGCACGCCGGTGGCGCCGTTCATGCCGGCCAGCAGGTCGGCGATCGGCACGCCCACACGCTGCGGATCGTCCGGGCCGGACCCCGTGAGGGACATCAGCCCTGCCTCGCCCTGGAGGATCTGGTCGTAGCCGCTGCGCTGGGATTCTGGGCCGTCATGGCCGAAGCCGGTGATGGAGAGGATCACCAGCCGCGGGTTGAGCTCGTGCATGGCGGCGGTGGAGAAGCCCAGCCGGTCCATGACGCCGGGCCGGAAGTTCTCGATCACCACGTCCGCCCGTTCCAGCAGCCCGCGGAGCACTGCCTGCCCGTCACTGCTCTTCAGGTCCAGGCTGATGGATTCCTTGTTGCGGTTGCAGGACATGAAGTAGGTGGACTGCAGGTCATCCTCGGGGCCCACGAAGGGCGGGCCCCAGCCGCGGGTGTCATCGCCGGTTCCGGGGTTCTCCACCTTGATGACGCGTGCGCCGAGGTCGGCCAGCATCATGCCGGCGTGCGGGCCGGCCAGGGCACGGCTCAGGTCGACGACGGTGTGCCCGGCCAGGGGGCCTTGCTGACGGTCAGCTGCATTCATGTGCTGGTTCCTTTACTGAAGTGCGTGGCGCGGAGCGCTGGCGGGGTGGAAATGTGGAGGCTACAGCCAGCCGGGGACTACCAGCGCCAGCCAGGCGAGGATTGGTCCGGCAACGATGACGATGCCGCTGTAGCCCAGGATCTGCTTGTAGAACTTGTCCTTGTCCACGCCCTCGGGCGCATTGGCCAGGACCAGGGCGCCGTTGGTGGAGAAGGGCGAGACGTCCACGATGGTGGCGGCGACGGCCAGTGCGCAGATGACGCCGACGGCGCCGATTTCGCCGGTGGACAGGAAGGGCACGGCGAGCGGGATGAGCGCGGCCAGGATGGCGGTGGAGGACGCGAAGGCCGAGACGATGGCGCCGATGAAGCAGATGAGGAGCGCTGCCACCAGGGGCATGCCCATACCGGCAACGCCGTTGGAGACGAATTCGATGGTGCCTGCTTCTTCGAGCACCCCAACGAAGGTCAGCATGCCGCAGATCAGCAGCACGGTGGACCAGCTGATCTTGTTGATGGCGCCCTTCTGGGCCGCGGGCGAGACGAGGGCCAGGACGATGGCGATGGTGATGGACACGAAACCGACGTCCATTTTGAAGCCCAGGGCGACGACGGCGAGCACCACCAGGCCGGCGATGGTCACCAGCTGCGGGATCCGCTGGGAGCGTTCCCTGGTGGCGGCAACGCCGTCGCCTGCGGGGTCGCGGGGGCCGTACATGCCGGAGCCGAAGCCCTTGAAGGCAACGTCCGTGCCGGCCTTGGCACCCACGCTGACGGACATCCGCGCTTCGGCAGCCTGCTCCACGAAGTGCCCCACGCGGGAGGACAGCAGCGCCCGGCCGCCCAGGACGGCGAAGAGCACCACGGCGATGACGACGTTGAAGATCAGGCTGCTCAAGAACAGCGCCGTGGGGCTGAAGGCGAGGTCCGTCTTGGCGATGATGCCGTTGACGGTGACGCCATAGACCGCGATGGGCGAGAACCCGCCGGCCTGGGCGCCGTGGATCACCATCATGCCCATCAGCAGCGGGCTGATCTTGTACTTGCCGGCAAAGCTGAGGGCGATGGGGGCAATAATCGCGACGGCGGCCGGGGACAGCGCGCCAACAGCGGTGATGACGGCGGTGATGGCAAACATGACCCAGGGAATGAGGGCAACGCGGCTGCCCACCAGCCTGACGGCGCCGCGGACCAGGAGGTCGATGGTGCCGTTGTTCTGCGCAATGGCGAACAGGTAGGTGACGCCGACAATCGTCAGGAAGAGGCCACCGGGGAAGTTGGCCAGGATCTCGTTCGTGGACATGCCCAGCACCAGGGCGCCCAGCAGGAAGGCGCCCACGAAGGCGAGGGCTCCCATATTGAGGGGCAGCACGGTGGCTAACAGGAACATCGCCGCCAGGATGATGATCGATAGAACAGGAGCGGACATCGTTGGTCCTCCATTGGGGAAAGAAAAAGTGTGACGTGAGTTACTGGCTCACTGGACTAGCCTCTTAGACAGTGAGTCTATCTGTCAATAGCAGCGCGCTGTATTCTTAGGGGACCGACAATGTAGCGAGGGCTTTGTGGAGAAGACAGCACGGCTGGGACTGGAACGGGTTTCGCGGCCAAGGCTTTACGAACAGCTGGTGGAGCAGATCCTTGCCTACATCGAATCGGCGCAGCTGAAGCCCGGCGACCTCCTGCCGGCAGAGCGCGACCTCGCCGAACGGCTGGGGGTCTCGCGCGCCACCCTGGCCCAGGCACTCGTGGCGCTGGAAGTGCTGGGCGTCATCGATGTGCAGCACGGGACGGGAGCCGTGCTCGCCCGGCGGCCCAGCGTTGCGTCAGTAATCAAGGGCCTCCGCGAACACCGGAGCCGGCTGCCGGAAATCGTCGAGGCACGGAGCACGCTGGAAGGAAAACTGGCCGCACTGGCCGCTGCGAGGCGCACGGACGAGGACCTGAAAGCGATCGATCACGCTCTCGAGGTCATGGCCACGGAAATCAGCGACGGCGACCGCGGCACCCATGGCGATGAGCTCTTCCACGAGGCGATCACCGCAGCAGCGCATTCCTCGGTGCTGGCGCAGCTCATGGCATTCATCGCCGAAATGATCCTGGAAACGCGGATGGAGTCCCTCGGGCAACCGGGGCGGCCGGAACAGTCACTGGCCTCACACCGGCGGATTGCCGATGCCATCCGGGACCAGGACGCGGAGGCCGCAGCAGAGGCGATGCTGGCGCACATCGAGCTGGTGTCCGACGTCGAACTCCTCCGCTGACCCCGCTCCCCCATCCGCGGCTAAACGGCAGATGCCCCGTCAGATGGGTTCCTAAAACCGGGTTTCAGGAACCGGATCTGATGGGGCATGCGGGGTGGCGGCGGTCAGTACCCGTAACTTGAGGACGAGTACGAGGCCAGCCCGATGATGAGCAGCAGCCAGAAGCCGCCGTACCCCAGCAGGCAGAGGTAGCCCAGGACCAGTCCGGTGATGGACATGCCCTTGCCCGCAGGTTCGCGCTTGAGGGCCATGTGGCCGGTGATGATGGCGGCAAGCTGCGGAAGCATCAGCCATCCCATGATCACTGACGCGATGCCGCACACCATGCTGGCGATGCTGAGGGTCTTGGGCTCGGCCTGCATGCCGTAGTACGCCGGCTGTCCGTACTGGGCCTGCTGCCCGTACAGGCTCGGCTGGGCGTAGGGGCTGGCGCCGCTGTACTGGTTGCCGTACTGGTCATTGCCATACTGCGGGCCACCGTACTGGTTGCTGCCGTACTCCGCGGAAAGGCCCGGGTACAGCGGCGGCGGGGGGATGTCGGAGCCCGGCGCGGTGGTTCCGTGCAAAGGCACGAACGGCGGCGGTTCATACCCCGACGGCGGCGCGGGCGGAGTGCCGTCGCTGCCGGACGGGTTGTGCCACTGGGAGTCAGGGCGCTGGGAAGGCTGGTCAGTCATGGTTTTCCCCCTGGAATGTTGCTTCCAGCCTATCGCCTGCGGCGGCTTTCCGGGCGCCGTCAGTGCAGGACCAGCTTGACGGCCAGGCCAAGCATGACGATGCCGATTCCGAGGTCCAGGAACCGCCAGGTGCGCGTGCTGCCGAGCACCCCGGACAGCGCCCTGGCTCCGTACCCCAGCGCGGAGAACCACGCGATGCTGCCGGCAACGGCGCCGCCGGCGAAAACCCACCGGAGGTCCGGGCCCTGCTGGTTGGCCAGGCTTCCCAGGAGCACCACCGTGTCGAGGTACACGTGCGGGTTCAGGAACGTCAGCGCCACAGTACTGGCCACCACCGACCCCTTGGACCGGGGCGTGCCCTGCGCAAGGGCGGACGGCTTTAGCGCCGAGATGAAGGAGCGCACCGCGAACCAGGCGAGGTAGGCAGCTCCGCCCCACCGGAGGACTTCGAGGGCTTCGGGAAAGCGGGTCACCAGAGCGCCGATTCCGGCGGTCCCGCCCAGGATCAGGGCAGCGTCACCGGCCATGCACACGGCAACCACCGCGCCGATGTGCTCGCGGCGGACGCCCTGGCGGAGCACGAAGGCATTCTGGGCACCGATGGCAACGATCAGCGCCAGCCCCGTCAGCATCCCGGTGATTCCTGTCATCAACATGCATCCGACGGTACGGACCACAGGATCTGAAGACAAACGATTGATTCTTTGCCTACATTAGAATTTCTTCATGAACCTCGAGCATCTCCGCGCACTGATGGCCGTCATTGATGAAGGCACCTTCGAGGCCGCGGCCGATCTCCTGCGCGTCACTCCGTCCGCCGTCAGCCAGCGCATCAAGGCGCTGGAGGCTTCCACGGGGCAGGTCCTGGTGCGCCGGCGGGTCCCCTGCGTTCCCACCGACGCCGGCGTCGTGCTGCTCCGGATGGCCCGCCAGGTGCAGGTCCTCGAGGCCGAAGCGTCAACTGCGCTGGGCACCGCCACAGCCTCCCGCGCCACCCTGCCGGTGGCCATCAATGCGGATTCGCTGGCCACGTGGTTCGTGCCCGTCCTCGCCGTGGCGGCCACGTGGCAGGACACCACCCTGGACCTCCACGTCGAGGACCAGGGCTTCAGCAGCCAGCTCCTGCGCCAGGGTGACGTCATGGGTGCCGTCACCTCCGATCCCGCCCCCGTCAGCGGTTGCCGGGTGGAGCTGCTGGGCCACATGCGGTACGTCCCGGTGGCCGCAGCCGCCCTGCGTCAACGGTTCACCAAGGGCAGCTCGGTGGACTGGGCCCGGATGCCGGTCCTGAAATTCAATGCCAAGGACAACCTGCAGCGCGGGCTGCTGGCGGCGAAAGGCGTCGGGCAGGTTCCGCCCACCCACACGGTTCCGTCGTCGGAAGGGTTCCTGGCGGCCATCAAAGCCGGCCTGGGGTGGGGCATGCTCCCTGAATTGCAGCTCGGCAACGAGCTGGCCCGCGGCTCGCTGGTCCTCCTCGGGAAGAACGCCCACGAGGATGTGCCGCTCTACTGGCAATCCTGGTCACTGGACTCGGAGCGGCTCCGCCGGATGGGCGAGGCGGTCCGCGACGCCGGCCTTGGCAAGCTGCGCACAACCGCTTCGGAGAACGGCCGCAGTGCCGGCAGCAAACTCAGCGCATCCAGAACGGCAGCACGTAGACCGCAAAAATAACGAAGGCCGCCAGGAGCGCAAGCCTGCCCGCGCTGGTGCCGCCCCGCGCCTGCGGTTTCCCGTTTCGGTTCCGGCCGGCAGCGGTTCGGGCCGCTCCGCCGGCGCCTGCCGGCGGGACGGCACGCCCGGCGGGATGCCGGGAAACACTGCCGCTCCGGCTCCGGTCAGGACCGGTTGTCCGGTGATTGTCCGTGCTGCGACGGTCCGCGCCGGGAGCGCCCGTCCGCGGACCGGCGTTTCCTGGACCGGCCGGCGGGAGGCCGCCCGCAGGCCGCACCACGGTTCCCGGCCGGACATTCCGGAACGCCGTGATGCCGGGCTCCTGCTCGTGGGTAAGTTCCTCCCCCAGTTGGGCATAAAGTCCCACGACTGCCTGGTGGTCCAGTACCGGCGGCAGCGCCTCGATGGTAGCCACCACGCGCTGGCTGCCCGCGACGGCGACATCGGAGTTCGTCACGCCAAAGAGGTCAGGCTGGGCGGCCATGCAGATCAGCGGCCGGACCAGCCGGCGGTGCGGCGGCGCCAGCACGGAGGCGACGGCGGCGCACTGCGCCAGTGCGCCTTCCACTGCCTGGGTCCGCGCATACCGGCCCTGCCAGAGCACTCCCGATGCCACCCGCACCTCGCCGGTCCAGTTTTTGGAATCGACCACCACCACGCCGCCGGGCCCCACCAGGACGTGGTCCAGGTTGGCCTTGGGCCGGCCGGGCCAGTGCACGTCGTGCAGCACGTACCAGCCGTGCGGGACCAGTTCGCTGAGCTTGTCCGCCACCACGCGTTCGCCCACGGCCCCCGCATCCCACGCCTTTGTGGAGCGCTCGGCCGCATCCAGCCGGCGTTTGAGCCTGGCTACCCGCTCAGCGGCCAGCCTGGACTGTTCGGCTGCCCCGTCTCCTGCCCCCATGGTGCGTCCCTGCTTCCGTGCCGGACGGGCGAAAAGCGGCGGGCCGCCGTCGTCCCCTGCTGTGGTTGTTCGAGCCGGGAGGCTGTGGATAGCCTTCCGGATTTTTCGAAAGTAACAGCGCGCGCAGGGGCCGGTATATAGGTACTTTTCGGGGCATGTACTCAGGTTGGCTACTTGGTTAACGGCTCGTTTTCGATGACGTGCCGCCGTCACAGGGGCCGGAATGTGGGCCTGCCGTTTTGACTCCGGCGAGGTTCTGGCATGCTAGGTCCCATGGCTAGCCGCGCGGGTACAGTTGCCCAACCCCAGGACCTTGTTGACATCACAGCGCTCCTCGATGCGTACTACGACATCTCGCCGGACCTGGGTGACCCAGGCCAGCGCGTGGTGTTCGGCACGTCGGGTCACCGCGGATCGAGCCTGAAGGCCTCGTTCAATGAAAAGCACATCGTGGCCATCACCCAGGCCATCGTCGAATACCGGGCGGCGCAGGGCGTCACCGGCCCCCTGTTCCTTGCCAAGGACACCCACGCCCTGAGCGAGCCGGCACAGAACTCGGCCCTCGAGGTCCTTGCCGCCAACGGCGTCCAGGTGCTGGTCGACGCCCGGCACGGCTACACGCCCACCCCGGCACTGAGCCACGCAATCCTCACCTACAACCGGAACGCCGGTGCCGGCGCCCCGCAGGCGGACGGCATCGTGGTCACCCCCAGCCACAACCCGCCGCAGGACGGCGGG
The DNA here is from genome assembly GCF_900105535.1 of Pseudarthrobacter equi. Taxonomy (NCBI): domain Bacteria; kingdom Bacillati; phylum Actinomycetota; class Actinomycetes; order Micrococcales; family Micrococcaceae; genus Pseudarthrobacter; species Pseudarthrobacter equi. The sequence goes on along the minus strand of NZ_LT629779.1, from coordinate 594,089 downwards.
TTCAAGTACAACCCGCCGCACGGCGGCCCGGCAGACTCCGACGCCACGGGCTGGATCGCCAACCGCGCCAACGAACTGCTCGAAAACGGCCTGCGCGGCGTCAAGCGCATCCCGCTGGCCGACGCCCAGGCAGCGGACACCACGGGCAAGTTCGATTTCCTCTCCAGCTACGTGGACGACCTTCCGTCCGTCCTGAACCTGGACGCCATCCGCGACGCCGGAGTCCGGATCGGTGCCGACCCCATGGGCGGCGCCTCCGTGGACTACTGGGGCGAGATCGCCGAGCGCCACCACCTGAACCTCACCGTGGTGAACCCCACCGTGGACCCGCAGTGGGCCTTCATGACCCTGGACTGGGATGAGAAGATCCGCATGGACTGCTCATCGCCGTCGGCCATGGCCTCGCTGATCCAGCGGATGACCGTTGGCGCGGACGGGTCCACCGCCTACGACATCGCCACGGGCAACGACGCGGACGCGGACCGGCACGGCATCGTTACGCCGGACGGTGGCCTGATGAACCCGAACCACTACCTCGCCGTGGCCATCGACTACCTGTACCGCAACCGCAGCGGCTGGAACCCGGCATCGGTGGTGGGCAAGACCCTGGTGTCCTCCTCCATCATTGACCGCGTGGCGGAAAGCCTGGGCCGCAAGCTGGTGGAGGTTCCCGTGGGCTTCAAGTGGTTCGTCCCCGGGCTGCTCTCCGGCGACGGGGCGTTCGGCGGCGAGGAATCGGCCGGCGCGTCCTTCAACAAGCTGGACGGCAGCGTCTGGACCACGGACAAGGACGGCATACTGCTGGCCCTGCTCGCATCCGAGATCACCGCCGTCACCGGCAAGTCCCCGTCGCAGCTGTACAAGGGCCTCACGGACCAGTTCGGCGCACCTGTCTACGCCCGGATCGACGCCGCCGCCACGCGGGAGCAGAAGTCGGCACTCGGCAAGCTCTCGCCGTCGGACGTCACCGCTACGGAACTGGCAGGCGAGGCGATCACCGCCAAGCTCACCGAAGCCCCCGGCAACGGCGCTTCCATTGGCGGCCTGAAGGTGGTCACGGAAAACGCCTGGTTCGCCGCCCGCCCGTCCGGCACCGAGGACGTCTACAAGATCTACGCCGAGTCCTTCAAGGGCGAGGAGCACCTGAAGCAGGTCCAGGCCGAAGCCAAGGCCCTGGTGGACAGCGTCATCGCCTGACCCGCGTCCGCCCGCCTGTGCTGGCCCCAAGCCAAACGCGCGCTCACTAGCGGCGGTTAAAAGGCGAACGCCCGCTCACTAACGGTGGTTAAAACGCTAACGCCCGCTCACCTGAAGTGAGCGGGCGTTAGCTTCTTAAGCCCGCGGATGCGAGCGCGCGTTCGTGGGAAAGGCACCACATGTGAGCGCGCGTTCGCGGAAAAGGCACCACAAGTGAGCGCGCGTGAGCGTGGTTAGACGGTGCGGACGGCCTCGTCGTAGGAGAACTTGGGCTTGGCGGCGCCCCAGGCTTCCTCACCGGGCTGGCCGATGTTGACCACCAGGAAGCTCTTCTGGTCGCCGGCCGGGAAGAAGGCGGCGTCGATGGCGGCGAAGTCGGCGCCGGTCATGGGGCCTGCGGCGAAGCCGAGCGAGCGGACGGCAAGGATGAAGTAGCCGGCCTGAAGGTGGGCGTTGTTGTTGCCGGTACTGGCGGCCAGGGCGGGATCGGCGTCGTACATGGCCTTGGGGGCGTTGTAGCCGGGGAGGAAGCTGTCCCACTTGCCGGCCCAGTCAGTCTCGTAGCTGAGGATGGCCACCAGCGGAGCGGAGGCCGTCTTGGCCTGGTTGCCGCGGGAGAGGGTGTCCACCAGGGTGGCGCGGGCCTCGTCCGAGCGGACGTAGGTGACGCGCAGCGGCTGGGAGTTGAACGCGGTAGGCCCGAACTTAGTCAGCTCGTAGATGGCCTGGGCCTGCTCCTCGGTGACCTCACCGGTGAAGGAGTTGGCGGTGCGGGCCTGGGCGAAGATGGCGTCAACGGCTGCCGAATCGATAACCGCTTCTTCATGGGCAATGGTCATTCGCGTACCTTTCGCTGCGGCTCCCCCCGCCTGCCGGGGTGGGCCTCTGGTTGCTTTCCATAGTTGCAACTTCAACTGCTTGCCGCCTCTTCCCGTGACGGCAGGTGACGTTGGACACAGCGGATCCCCGGCTCTTCACGGCATGCTGCGGACGGCAGCCTCCCTGCAGGGCTGGCGGTATTCTTGAGCGAGTTGATCTTCGCCCCCTCGCGGCACCCCCTGAAAGGCATTCCTTCCCATGAGCATGCTCGGAATCAAATGGAAGCTGCACGGCACCGGAAAATCCATCAAGCCCGGCCAGGTGGTGGCCCCGGATGAGCGTTTGGCGTGGCCGCTGACCATCGGCGTGGGCATGCAGCACGTGGTGGCCATGTTCGGCGCCACGTTCCTGGTGCCCATCATCACCGGCATGCCGCCGGCCACCACGCTGTTCTTCTCCGGCATCGGCACGCTCCTGTTCCTGGTGGTCACCAAGGGCCGCGTGCCCAGCTACCTCGGCTCAAGCTTCGCGTTCATCGCACCCATCACCGCGTCCCAGGCGCAGTTCGGCATTCCGGGTGCCCTCGGCGGCGTGGTGCTGGCCGGTGCCACCCTGGCCCTGGTGGGCGCCGTGGTGCAAAAGTTCGGCGCCGGGTGGATCAACCGGCTCATGCCGCCCATCGTCACCGGCGCCATCGTGGCGCTGATCGGCCTGAACCTGGCGCCCGCCGCGAAGCAGAACTTCGACGCCGCCCCCATCACCGCCGTCATCACGCTGGCCACGATCATCCTGGTCAGCGTGCTGTTCCGCGGGATCCTGGGCCGGCTGAGCATCCTGGTGGGCGTGGTGGTGGGCTACCTGGTGGCCATGCTCCGCGGCGAGGTCAGTTACGAAAAGATGGACGCCGCCGCATGGGTGGGCCTCCCCCACTTCCAGACACCGGAGTTCCACATCGGCGTCCTGGGCCTGTTCGTCCCGGTGGTGCTGGTGCTGGTTGCAGAGAACATCGGCCACGTGAAGTCCGTGGCCGCCATGACGGGCCAGAACCTCGACGGCGTCTCCGGGCGCGCGCTGATGGCCGACGGCGCCGCGACGGTCCTGGCGGGCTTCGGCGGCGGATCCGGCACCACCACGTACGCCGAGAACATCGGCGTCATGGCTGCCACCAAGGTCTATTCGACGGCGGCCTACTGGGTGGCGGGCATGTTCGCCATCCTGCTCAGCTTCTCCCCGAAGTTCGGCGAACTCATCGCCACGGTCCCGCAGGGAGTACTGGGCGGTGCTGCCACCATGCTGTACGGCATGATCGGCATCCTGGGCGTGAAGATCTGGGTGCAGAACAAGGTGAACTTCTCCAACCCCGTCAACCTGACCACGGCCGCCGTCGCCCTGATCATCGGCATCGCCGACTACACCTGGACCATCGGAGACCTGAAGTTCACCGGCATCGCCCTGGGCTCCGCCGCGGCATTGGTGATCTACCACGGCATGCGTGGCATCGCGAAGGCCCGCGGAACCGTAGCCGAGCCCGAGACCGAGCAGGGCGGGCTGCCGCCGGCGGTCAGGTCTGCGTTGAACGCGGCGACCAAGCGCAGCCCCAAGAAGCGCTGAGCCGCTTGCTCAGATAGCCGTTCCCGGCACCCCATGTAGGGTGAAAGGACGTCAAGCACTACGTCTGGGGAATCAAATGCTTGAGAGTTTCATGCGCCTGCCGAAATCGACGCCGCCGGCAAACCACCGCCACGTCCAGCAGGGGGATCTGCCGTCCGGCCAGATCTACACCCTGGATCCGGTACCCAAGTCCCGCTTGGCAGGATGCATCCTCGCGGTCCTGCTCAGTGCCTGGATGCTGGCAGTGCCCATTGCCCTGATTGACCGCCTCAAGGATGCTCCCGGGCCAGGAACCGCCGTCCTGACCGGAGGCATTATCGCCTTTGCCTTGGTCACCGCGGGCCTCGGCGGTTTCCGCTTCTTCAACGCCAGGGACGTCCGAAAGCGGCTGTCCGGCGCCCTTATCGCGGCCCTGGCTGCAGCCGTCACCGCGGCAGCCGTCTCAGCGTTCTTGCCAAGATACGGGCTACTGCTCGCGGTTCCGGCCGCAGTGGCGGGAGTCCCGGCACTCATCTTGTTGATCCGGGACGCACGCCGGCCCTCTGCCCGCTAGAGCTGCCGCAGGCTAGGCGGCCTGCCCTTGCGGCGCCGGGCCGCCCGACATGCCGGGGTTCAGGCCCGCCACGGGGTGGCCGGGCGGGAACGGTCCCGGCCGGCCCAACCCGAAGATGGGCCCGGGCAGCGGACGCTTGGCGGTCAGCGATTCGTCCTCAGGATGCAGGATCCGCCTCAGGACCCAGGGGACGAAGTACTGCCGCGCCCACACCAGGTCCTCTGCCCGCGCGTGCTTCCAGCCCTGGTCCGGAAGGGGTTTGGGCTGGAAGGGCTGCAGGGTGTGCGGAACGCCCAGGGCGTTGAGCGTGGCCACGGCAACCGCGTGGTGGCCCAGCGGGGAAAGGTGCAGCCGGTCCGGATCCCACATGGCAGCATGCTGGAGTTCGGGCAGGCACCAGAGGTCCACCATGACGCAGTGGTGCCTGGCACCGATGGTGTGGATGTTCTCGTTGTAGACAGCCACCTTGCCGCGGATGGTACTGAAGACGGGCGTGTTGCCCCAGTCCGGCCCGGCGTAGAGGAGGACGGTGGCGCCGGTGGCGGACAGCACCCCGACGGCGGCATCCAGCTTTTCGGCCAGTTTGTCCGGGTTGCCGCGCTTGAAGAGGATGTCGTTCCCGCCGCCGGACATGGCAATCAGGTCAGGTTTCAGGGCAAGCGCGGGTGCCAGCTGACGGTCCAGTATCTGCCGCAGCAGCAGTCCCCGGACGGCCAGGTTGGCGTAGGCGAAGTCCGGCTGCCCGTCGCTGAGTTCCTCCGCCGCCCGGTCCGCCCAGCCGCGCAAACCGCCCAGGCTGCGTGGTTCTGGATCGCCAATGCCCTCGGTGTAGGAGTCTCCCAGGGCGACGAAACGGTGCCAGGGATGCAGCACCTGGCCCTCGCCGGTCCTGTTCAATCCACGATCGTCGGTGATCATGCCGTTCTCCTTCCCGCGGTTGGACGCGGGCGCTGCTTCCTTGCAGCCCCCGCCCTTGGGGCGCCTTGTGAGGCGTGCCCCAGCTCGGCCGCCGGCGCAGGCTGGAAGCCCGTGACGCCGTCGTACATCTCCGGCGCAGGTGCCGCCGGTGCCGGGCCGGGACGTCCCATCCCGGCGTTGGGCGCGACGACGTTGAGCGCCGCGTCCCGGAGGTCCAGTTCGTGGTGGACCGCCTGGGTCTGCAGGAACCTCAGCGCGCCCTCGCGGCTCAGCCCGTATTCGTTCATGAGGCTGCGGACGGCCAGGTCCACCAGCACCAGCGAGCTTTGCACGACGGCGATGCCCGCCGTGGCTTCGGCACGTTCTCCGACGCGTACTACCACGCGCAGCGCCCGGGCCACCTGGTGGACGTACGTGCGGCAGCGGACAAGGTCGTCACTGGTGAAGGTGTGCGCGGCGGCCGCGTAAAGGTTGATGGCGGCACTCGCCCCGCCTTCGGAGGCGATGGGCGCGGACAGCAGGGACTGCACGCCGTGCGCCGCGGCGGCACTGGAGTAGCCTGGCCAGCGCCAGTCCCGGCTGAGGTCGGAGAGGAGGACGAACTCGCCGGTCCGCATGGCTTCCATGACGGGGCCGTCCGCGAACGAACACTGCTCGCGGTCCGCCTCGCGCGCCTGCTCGGTGCTCGCCGCGAGGGTGTGGGATTTTCCCAGCCGGAAGAGGGTGGCCGCCCAGCCGATGCCGCGCTGTTCACCCTTGACGTCACGCATGAACTCATGGGTGACTTCCCAGAGATAGTTCTCGACGTCCTTGCTGTCGAAAACGGGCTCCGGGGGCGATGGAAGCGGTCCCCAGCCAACCTGCCCCGAGGGTTCAGCGGCCATGTTCCACGCCTAGGGTTGAAAAAGCTGCGGCCCACTGCAAAACCTCCTCTAAGAATACGACCCGAAGGCGCCGGATTGGGAGGTCCGGACCGCAGGTTTAGGGGAAGCCGCAGCCACCCCTATCCTTACCTGGTCCGAGGCGGGGTTGCGCGTCCAGGCAGCTCAACTGCACTGACGGGGCGTTTTCTAGCGCACGTCGATGTCCAGCGCCTGGAACTCGTCCGCCGAATGCCGGCCCACCAGGATCCGGAACGTTCCCGGCTCAACCTGCCAGCCGCCGTCGTAATGGGCGAAGGCGCGCGCAGGAATCCTGACCTCAACGCTGTCCGTGCCGCCGGCGGCAAGATGCGTTCCTGCGTAGCCGGCGAGCCAGCGGACGGGCCGTTCCACCACTGATTCCGGGCGCTCGAGGTAGACCTGCACCACCTCGCGGCCGGCCCGCGTGCCGGTGTTGCGGACGGGGACGTGCACCACCACGTCCTTGCCGGCAGGAACCGCCTGGGAGGCGTGCGGCGTGCAGAGCTCGAACGTGGTGTAGCCCAGCCCGTAGCCGAACGGCAGCGCCGGGCCAGCCCCGCCGGCTGCCTGCTGCTTCAGCCAGGCCCGGTAGCCCACATGGATGCCCTCGGAATAGACCACCTTGCCGTCCACGGGGACGGTGTCCAGCACCGGGACGTCCGCCAGGGCTGCCGGCCAGGTGGTGGGCAGCCGGCCGCCCGGTTCCTCGGCACCGAGCAGGATGTCCGCGATGGCACGGCCGAATTCCTGTCCCCCGAACCAGCCCAGCAGCACCGCATCCACGCGGTCCAGCCACGGCATGAGCACCGGCGAGCCGGAGTTCACCACCACCACGGTGCGCGGATTCGCAGCGGCCACGGCTTCGACCAGCTGGTTCTGGTGGCCGGGAAGGTCGAGGTCTTTGCGGTCGAAGCCTTCGGACTCGATGGCTGCGCTGGTGCCCACCACCACTACTGCAACGTCCGCCGCCCTGGCTGCCTCTACCGCGGCGTCGATCTCAGCCTGCGGGTCCGCCACTACGGTTTCCTCGCCCAGGAGGATGGCGGTGAACGGGATGGCCTGCTCCGCGGGCAGTTCGAAGAGCGCCTCGATCCGGACCCGCTGACCTGCCCCGGTTTCGATGGCGTGGACGGTCTTGGGCGGATCGAAGAGCGCGGCGCCGAGGACGTCGGTATCGTCCTCGATGGTCCCGTTGAACACCTCGTCGCCGCGGAGTGAGAGGCTGATCCTGCCCACGGTACCCACGCCAAGGTGGTGCGTGCCCGCGGACGGTGCCGTCCAGTCAGTTTCCATCCGGATGGCGGCAGAGCCCTCGGGGATGCCGATCCCGAACCAGATCAGGTGGGATGCCAGCCGGTCCTCGCCGGAGAGATCCGTGCCGTCAGCTGCCAGGAACGTGACGCGCAGGCCGGGGACGTTGGACACCGGGTTGTGGAGCGAGGTCCGCGGGAAGGCCTGCAGGCCCTCGGCCACCTTGGCGCCGCGGTGGTAGGAGACGGTGACGCCGGCGGGCAGGGCCTCGCGCAGGCCGTCCAGCGGCGAGATGTTCTGCTTGGGCATGACGGTGGCGCTGCCGCCGCCTTGGGTCCGTGCTTCCTCTGCGTTGTGGCCGCTCACGGCCACGCTGCCCAGGGCAGCCGGGTCCAGGGGCAGCAGGCCGCCCCGGTTGCGGACCAGGACGGCGCCGCGGACAGCCACTTCGCGGGCGACGGCGGCGGCGTTGAGGGGTGCCGGCAGTTCCGTGACGGCGGGGCTGACGCCGTCGAGCGAACCTACGCGGGCGGCCAGCCGAAGGATGCGGACCACCTTGTCCAGGATGGCGGTGCGGCTGACGCGGCCATCTTCGACGGCGGCCAGCAGCTTGGGTCCCCAGTGACCCACAGGGCCCGGCATTTCCAGGTCCTGGTGGGCGTTGGCGGCGTCAACGGAGCGGACCCCGGTCCAGTCGGACACCACTACGCCGTCGAAGCCCCACTCGGTGGACAGCGGCGTTTCGAGGAGGGCGTTTTCGCTGGCGGTGGTGCCGTTGATGGAGTTGTAGGAGCTCATCACCAGCCAGGCCCGGGCCTCGGTCACGGCGTCCTCGAAGGCTGCCAGGTAAAGCTCCCGCAGGGGCCGCTCGTCCACCACGGAGTCGGCGGTGAAGCGGTCGGTTTCGGCTTCGTTCGCGAGGTAGTGCTTGGGGGTGGCCCCGACTCCCATGGACTGCACGCCGGCCACGTATCCGGCGGCGATGGTGGCCGTCAGCCGGGGGTCCTCGCTCATGCATTCGAAGTGCCTGCCGCCCAGCGGGGAGCGGTGCAGGTTGATGGTGGGGCCCAGGACGGCGTGGACGCCTTTGCGCCGGGCTTCCTGGCCCAGGACCTGGCCGTAGCGGCGGGCCAGGCTGACGCTCCAGGTGGCGGACAGGGCGGACGACGACGGCAGGGAAACCGAGTCGTGCCGCTCATCGAAGTCCTCGCCGCGGACGCCGGCGGGGCCGTCCGACATCACCACGCGGGACAGCCCGATGGCGGGAAGGGCGTGCGTGGACCAGACGTCCGCGCCGGTGAGCAGCTGAACCTGCTGTTCCAGGGTGAGGCTTTCCGCAAGGTCCCTGATCCGGGCTTCGGCGTCCGGGGAGCCGGCGGCTGGAACGGCGTCGGCTGGAACGGTGGCGGCGGCGGGCAGGGTGGGGTACACAGGGGCTCCTTCAGGTAGTGGAAAGATCGTAGCCGTAAAAACCGAGTATGACTAGGCTTTCGCTGGGCGGGGTGAAATACACTGGCTTCCGTGACTCCGAACAAGCCGCGCGGACCGTACGCCAAGGGAGCGGAACGCCGCGAACAGATCATCCAGACTGCAACCGACGTCTTCGCCACCGACGGCTTTGAGGGCACCGCCCTCAAGCGGGTGGCCGAGCTGGTGGGCGTCAAAGAGGCCACCCTGTTCCACTACTTCAGCGGAAAGCAGGAACTCCTGACCGCAGTCCTGGCCGAGCGGGACAGGCGCGGGCTTGCGGACACCCCGGCGAAGGAGGCCGGGCTGGCACTGATGGCCCCGATTGCCGCCAGGAACCGGACACAGCCGGGGCTCACCACGCTCTACGCGGTGGCCTCCGCCACGGCCAGCAACCCCGGGCATGATTCCCACGGCTACTTCCAGGAGCGGTTCGCGTCCGTGGTCCGCTCCCTGGAGGACGACATCCGGGAACGGCAGGCGGCCGGCGGGGTCAGGTCCGATGTTTCCGCCACGGACCTGGCCAGGCTGGTGGTGGCGGTATCCGACGGGCTGCAGCTGCAATGGCTCTATGACAAGGACGTGGACATGGCAGCCGGGCTCGCTACCTTCATCGACGTCCTTCTCAAGCCGCCCGCCTGATCTTTTCCGGCGAGCCGGCCGGCACCCAGTGACCCAGCCAGCCGACCCACCCGGCGGCCCAACCTCCGGCCTAACCGGCGATGGCGCTGCCTGCGAGGGTGGCCTCAATGACAGCCGGGGAAAGCACGTGCTGGGTGACCATCTGGCTGGCCCCCAGGATCGCCGCCTCTCCGCCTGCCATGGAAATGCCGATGCGCAGGTGCGTCGTGGCCAGCGGCAGCGACCGCCGGTACACCACTTCGCGGATACCGGCCACCAGGTGCTCGCCGGCCTCCCCCACGCTCCCACCGATCACGATCATGGAAGGATTCAGCAGGTTGACCACTGTGGCCAGCACGTCCCCGACGTCCCGGCCGGCCTGGCGCAGCGCCTGGATGGCCTGCAGGTTCCCTTCGGCCACCAGCCGCAGGACGTCGCCGCCGGTTTTGGCTTCCAGCCCGTGGGACCGGAGCTGGTGCGCGACGGCGGGACCTGACGCGAGCGCCTCCAGGCACCCGTAGTTGCCGCAGCGGCACAGCACGTCGTCGCCGCGGGGGACGCGGACGTGCCCAAGGTCACCGGCGGTGCCGTTGGCGCCGCGCTGCAGCTCGCCGCTGCTGATGATGCCGGCCCCGATTCCCGTGGCCACCTTGATGAAAAGGAAGTTCTCGTGCTCGGGCCAGTGCGCGGTGCGTTCGCCGAGCGCCATGATGTTCACGTCGTTGTCCACCAGGACGGGAACCGGCAGCTGCCGCTGGACGTAGGGGACGACGTCGAACCCGTCCCAGCCGGGCATGATGGGCGGCTTAACGGGCCGTCCGGTGTCATGTTCAACGGGGCCCGGCAGTCCGATGCCGACGCCCGCGAGGTCGCCCGGCTCACGGCCCGATTCGGCCAGGAGTTCCTTGCCGGCGGCGATCACGCGGCCCAGGACAACAGCCGGCCCGTCCGCCACTTCCTGCGCAAACCGGCGTTCGCCGAGGATGCTGCCGCCCAGATCGGTGACGGCAACAATCACATGGGTAGCGCCGACGTCGACCGCCAGCACCACGCGGGCCTCGGGCTTAAAGGCAAAGCGCGACGGCGGCCTGCCGCCGCTCGAATTCGCCTCGCCGGCCGGGCCCACAAGCCCGGAGCCGATGAGGGCGTCAATGCGTGACGCCACGGTGGACCTGGCAAGCCCGGTGGTGAGAGCCAGCTCGGCACGGGTCCGCGCCTGGCCGTCACGAAGAAGCTGGAAAAGGTCACCAGCGCGCGAAAGGTTGCCGGCGTCGGCATCCCTTGCAGGCAATTTTCCTGAGGCTGGAGTCATGTACAAGTCATAACACGCAGACTTGGCACTGTCACCAATGCAGAAGATTGATTCGACGCAAACAACTTTTGCTTGACTCTCGTCAAAAGTCGTCCTAGGTTGTGACGAGGAGCACATCGCCCTTGCCGATACAGCAGATTGACGGCATCGATCAACCTCCGAACCCGAGTCCGCCTACAAAGAGGTAACCGACTTGCCAAGCCAGACAACGCCCGCCGAAACGCCCCTGGGGGTCGGCATCCTGGGCGCCGGTCCTGTCACACAGGCCATCCACCTTCCCGCCCTCGCCCGGCTCCGCGACATCCTCGAAGTACGCCACATCATGGATGTGGATGAGTCCGTGGCCGCATCCGTCGCCGCCCGCGTCGGTGCCACGTCCAGCAACAACATGGACGCCCTGCTCGGCGACGGCACCGTGGATATTGTTGCCATCTGCAGCCCGCACCAGTTCCACGCCGACCAGGTCATCGCCGCCTGCCGGGCCGGCAAGAAAGCCGTCCTGTGCGAAAAGCCGTTCGCCATGAACGCTGAAGAGGCCGCGCGCATCTCCGAGGTCAGTGCCGAAACGGGTGTTCCCATCGTGGTGGGTGCCATGCACACCTTCGATCCCGGCTGGCTCGCAGCAGAAGGTCACTGGGAAGACCTGCCGGAGACGGCTCACACCATCCGTTCCTCCATCGTGCTTCCGCCCAACGCCCGCTTCGAAGACTTCGCCACGGAGATTGTGTCGCGCCCCGCCGCCGGCACACCGGACTACTCAGACATCGATGTCATCAAATCCATGATGCAGGGGGGGATCATGGGGCTCGCCATCCACGACCTCCCCCTGGTCCGCCGGTTCACCCCGGACTTCGACGACATCCAGGTGCTGCAGGCCCGGCACGTCCAGCCTTTCGGCTACGCCATCTCTCTCCGCACCCCCACGCGCACCATCGAACTCCGCGCCGCCATGAACAGCACCTGGCAGCCGGAGTGGAGCTTCGAGGCCATTGCCGACCACAGTGCGCTGCGGATCGATTTCACTCCTTCCTACGTCCAGGCCGGTTCCGCCACCGCCACCTTCAGCCGGGGCACCGAAACCACCACCCTCGGTCCCTACAGCCACAACGGCTACGAGGGCGAGTGGCGCGAGCTGGCAGAGCTGGCGCGCGGAACCAAACAGCCGCCGTCCGCGCAGACCCTGATTGATGACCTCACCTTCGCCCTGGCCATCGCGGACGCCACCGTGGACAGGGTCGCCGCCGAGTATGCCCGCCTGCCCGGCGGGATCGCCGCAACCGCAGGAGCGTTAGCATGAGCGCCACCTATTCCGTCACGGCAACCCCCGGCGCCGAGGAAGCCGGCGCCGTCGCCCTGGCCGTGGCGTCGCTGCCGGCAACCTTCGGCCCGGCGGCAGGCGCTGCCGCCACCCCTGACGTCGCCGCCATCGCCGGCGGACGGGGCTGGACCGCCGAGGCCATGCACGCCATCGAAGCCGGAAGCCGCGGCGTCCTGGTGGTCAACCCCGTCCCCGAGGACACCGCCCAACTGTCCGCTGCCGCCGAAGCCGCGGGCACCGCCGTCGTCCTGGACCTGCGCTGGGCCTCCAACCCGGCGCTGGTGTCGCAGGATGGAGGCCCGGATGCCCGGGAGGCATTCCGGAGCGCCCTGGGCACGGCGGCCATGCTGGACAGCGTCGCCACGGCGGCACCCGGCACGGACCCGCAGCGGCTCCTCGGCGAGCACCTCGCCGTGCTGCTGGAGGTAACCGGAACGCTCGACGCCGTGTCCCTCCTGCAGCGCGGGACCACCGGTTACACGTTCGGCGGAAGGCTCGCCAACGGTGCCCCGATGTCCGCCCACGGCGTGCTGACCGCGGCCCGTCCCGCCGGCGTCGATATCCGGCTGTACACGGCCGACGGCGGCGTCAGCGTCCGGCTGCCCGAGCCCGCCGCCGCCTGGCCCGCCGAAGTCCGGGTCACCGGGCCGCACGGCGGACTTTTGCTGCCCACCCTGTATGAATCAGCCCACCGGACGGCGTGGCGCCGCCTCAAGGATCACCTCACAGCCGGCACCCGGCCGGACGACCTCACCCGGTTTGCCCGGCTGACCGAGCTTTACGCAACTTTCGCTGACACGTAACCAGCCCCTCCGATACGCAACCAACCAGCAGTCCAGTCCCACCTCCACTCTCAACGATGAGCAGGACCGCACCACAACGCATCGCGCGGCGGTCCCGAAAGGACACACCATGAACGCAAACACCCACCAGAGCCGTTCCTTCTCCCGCCGCGGTTTCCTGGGCCTGACAGCCGCGGCTGCATCCGTTCCCCTGCTTGCGGCCTGCGGCGGAGGATCGGCAAGCCAGGGCGGCGGAGGCGGCGCCGGGGGAACCATCAAGTTTTGGGATATGCCGTGGGCCACCCCCGCGTACAACGACGCCGCGAAGGTCGTTGCGGAGGGCTTCTCCGGTGCGAACGGCAGCAAGGCGTCTTACCAGATCATCCAGTGGGCCAACTTCTACCAGACCTTCTCCTCCGCCATTGCCTCCAAGACCGGCCCGGCAGTGTCCACCGGCGGCGGCTTCCAGGCGTTCCAGTTCGAGCAGCAGGGCCAGATTGCGTACGCAGACAAGGTCATCGACAAGCTCAAGTCCAACGGCCAGTTCGACGATTTCCTTCCGGGCGTGCTGGACCCGTTCAAGTCAGACAAGGGCTACGTGGCGGTGCCGTGGCAGCTGGACATGCGCGTCTTCTGGTACCGCAAGTCCCTGTTCGAAAAGGCCAACGTTGCCCTGCCCACTGACTGGCCGTCCCTCCTGGAGGCCGGCAAGGCGCTGAAAAAGGTCGGCGCGTTCGGCTTCACCACAGGTGCCGGCACCGGCAACAACTACGCCAACCACTCCATGATCATGATGATGGTCAACAACGGCGGCGGCGTGTTCAACAAGGACGGCGAGCTGGACCTGCTCAACGACCGCAACGTCGAGGCCATGGAATTCGTTCTGGAACTGGTCTCCAACGGCATCGTGGACCCCGCAGCGGTCAGCTACACCACGGACAACATGTCCGCCCAGTGGAAGGACGGCAAGGCCGGCTACGGCCTCTTCCAGGTCAACGTCCCGCAGCGGGTGGGCGATACCTCCGGCGACCTGCTCGTGGCGGATCCCATCACCGGCCCGCACGGCGACAAGGCCACCATCGTCTTCCCGAACAACATCATGATGTACACCAACACCCCGTCGCAGGACGCGTCCGAAGAATTCCTGGTCTACTACCTGGGCCAGCTCAAGCAGCTCTGGCAGAAGAAGCTCATGTCCGCCCTCCCCGTCTTCAAGTCGATCACCGAGATCCCCGAGTTCGCCGACGACCCCAACAACGTCAAGATCGTCAAGGAATGGCAGCCGATCGCGAAGACCTTCGCCTCGCAGGGCAACACCCTGAACGCCAACCTCGCAGCGCTCGACGGCGGGCAGGCACTGAACCAGTTCAGCCAGACCATCATCACCGGCAAGTCCGACGCCAAGTCCGCGCTGCAGGCCTTCCAGTCCGGCCTCGAATCCGTCCTGAAGAAGTAGGACAGGGCCCCCATGTCCAGTACCACAGCACAGTCCGGCCTGGCCCGGGCCCGCCGGGGAGTCGCCCCCGGCGGGTCCGGGACGCTTCCCGGGAAGCGCAAGAGCAAGCTCTCGGCGCAGGCAACCAGGACGTTCTTCTGGCTCCTGCTCCCGTCCGTCGTCCTGCTCGTCCTCATCCACGGCTACCCGCTGGTTTACGCGGCCGTCCAGGCCACCCATGACGGGAACCTGCTGCAGACCGGAAACTTCATCGGCGGGGAAAACTTCGCCACCGTCCTGACCTCGCCGGCGTTCTGGAAAGCAGCCCAGTTCACCCTCTGGTTCACCATCGTGGGTGTCTTTGGCTCCTGGCTGGTGGGACTGGGCCTGGCGCTGCTCCTGCGCACCAAGATTCCCGCCGGCAACACGTTCAAGGTCCTCCTGCTCCTGCCCTGGGTGGTGCCCATCGTGGTCTCCTCCACGGCCTGGAACTGGCTGGTGGCCACCCCGGACAGCCTTATCCCCTCCATGTTCCGCAACCTCGGACTGGGGACCCCGCTGTTCCTGGCGGATCCCACCCTGGCCTCCATCACGGTGATGGCGTTCAAGGTCTGGGTGTCCTTCCCCTTCATGATGATGATGACCTCCGCGGCGCTGGCCTCGGTGGATGAAACCGTCTACGAGGCCGCCAGCATGGACGGTGCCAGCCGCTGGCAGCAGTTCACCCACATCACCCTGCCGCTGATCGCCCGGTCCACGTACATCAGCTGGATCCTGATGACCATCTTCTGCGTCAACGACTTCCCCACCATTTACCTGCTCACCGGCGGCGGACCCGTCAGCGCCACCACCTCCCTGGTGGTCCTGGCCTACCGCACCGTCTTCCAGGACTTCGCCACCGGCCCCGGCGTGGCCATCGCCTTCCTCATGACCATGACCCTGGTGGTCATCTCCGTCATCCTGTACCGCCAGATCCGAAAGTCGAGCGTCGAATAATGAGTGCAGTCCTCCACGCCCACCCGGAATCCGGCCCCGCACTCGGAATCGACGAGAGCAAACCACGCCGGGTCCTGTCCGAAGCCGGCATGCGCGGCCGCTGGTGGCGGTTCGTCCTGATCCTTGCCATCACCGCCGTTGTGCTGGTTCCCATCCTGGTCACCGTGATCCTGGCCTTCACCCCCGGACCGAACAGCACCGCCACCGGCCTGACCTTCGAGAACCTCAGCAACGTTTTCTCCAAGACCCTCGCCGCCACCTGGCTCAAGAACAGCCTCATCACCACACTGGCAACCGTGCTGGTGTCCGTGGCGGTCGCCGCTCCGGCCGGCTATGTCCTGTCCCGCGGCCGGTCCAAGGCAGTCTCCGGCTACTCGCTGCTCCTGTTCGTCATGCAGTCCCTGCCCATCATCACCTCCGTGGTGCCGCTGTTCATCCTGTTCGCAGGGATGGGCCTGGTGGACAACCTCATGGGCCTGACCATCATCTACGTGGGCTCCACCATGACCGTTGCCACCTGGATGATGGCCGCCTACTTCGACTCCATCCCCATCAGCCTGGAAGAGGCGTCCTGGATCGACGGCTGCTCAGTCTTCGGCTCCTTCACCAAGGTGGTGCTGCGCAACTCCCTCCCGGGAATCCTGTCCACCGCCATCTTTGCCTTCCTCCTTGCCTGGAACGACTACCTGGTAGCCATCGTGTTCCTGCGTTCCAACGAAATCTTCACCCTTCCCATGGGCGTGCAGTCCTTCTTCCAGCAGAACGCCACGGACTGGACCTCCGTGATGGCCCTCGCCGTGGTGATGATGCTCCCGCCCGTCATCGTCTTCGCCACCCTGAACAAGTACTTCAGCGTCGGCGGCATCGGCGGATCCCTCGCCGGCCGCTAACCTGCCCAACATCGTCGCCAACCATCCTGATAGGAAACCCATGTCTTATTCACTCCAGCTCTACACCCTGCGCAACGCCATCGCGGAGGACCTGCCCGGCACCATCAAGAAGGTCGCGGAGATCGGCTTCACCCAGGTTGAGCCCTACAACTTCGTCGCTACGGCCAAGGAACTCGGTGCCGCGCTGAAGGAGAACGGCCTCACCGCACCCTCCGGCCATGCGCCGCTGCTGTCCCAGGACCAGGACGAGATCTTCACCGCGGCGAAGGAACTGGGCATCAGCACCGTCATCGATCCCTTCCTGCCCGCCGAGCACTGGCAGGACGCCGAAACCATCCAGGCCACTGCAGCCAAGCTCAACGCCGCAGCGAAGAAGGGCGCCGAGTACGGCATCACCGTGGGGTACCACAACCACGCCTGGGAACTGCAGTCCAGCATTGAGGGACGCACCGCGCTGGAGTACTTCGAGTCCCTGCTGGACCCTGAGCTGGTCCTGGAGGTCGACACCTACTGGGTGGCCGTGGGCGGCCAGGACCCCGTGGATATCCTCACCAAGCTCGGTGACCGGGTGAAGTTCATCCACATCAAGGACGGCAACCTGACCACGGATACCAAGGCCCAGCAGCCCGCCGGACAGGGCAAGGTCCCCGTCCTGGACGTGATCGCCGCCGCAAAGTCCCTCGACGTTGGCGTGGTGGAATTCGATGACTACTCCGGCGACATCTTCGACGGCATCACCCAGAGCCTGGCCTTCCTCAACAACAACACCGCCACCGAAGGAGCCAAAGCATGAGTTTCACACCATCCACCCGCAAGGGACCGGTTGGCGTTGCAGTGATCGGCGCGGGCAACATCTCCAAGCAGTACCTGGACAACCTCACCGTCTTCCCGGACCTGAAGGTCCTGGTGATCGCCGACCTCTTCGAAGACGCCGCCGAGGCCCGCGCCAAGGAATACGGCATCCCTGAATGGGGCGGCCCGGAAAAGGCGCTGAACCACCCCGATGTCGAAATCATCGTCAACCTCACCATCCCCGCCGCCCACGTGGAGGTGGCCACCGCAGCGGTGAACGCCGGCAAGCACGTCTGGACCGAGAAGCCCTTCTCCCTGGACCGCGAATCCGGGCTTGGCCTGCTCAAGGCTGCCGACGCCGCAGGTATCCGGCTCGGCACTGCACCGGACACGTTCCTGGGCGCCGGGATCCAGACTGCGCTGCGGCTCATCCAGCGCGGCGACATCGGCACGCCGCTGACCGCCATGACCACCTTCCAGACCCCCGGCCCGGAATCCTGGCACCCCAATCCCGCGTTCCTTTTCCAGCATGGCGCCGGCCCCCTGTTCGACATGGGACCGTACTACCTCACCACCCTGGTCCAGGCCTTCGGCTCAATCCGCAAGGTGGCCGCCGTCGGGTCCAAGGCCAAGGAGGTCCGCGTCATCGGTTCCGGGCCCAAGGCCGGCGAGGAATTCACCGTGGAGGTCCCCACCCACGTCTCAGCGATGGCCCAGTTCGAATCCGGCGCCTCCTCGCACAGCGTCTTCTCCTTCGAATCCCCCCGCGCCCGGATGGGGTTCGTGGAAATCACCGGCACGGAAGCCACCATCTCCCTGCCGGACCCCAACTATTTCACCGGCGACATCAGGCTCTGGCGCGCCGGTGACGAAGACTGGACCACCATCCCGGCCACCGGCCCTGCAAACGGCCGCGGCATGGGTGCCCTGGACATGGCCCGCGCCATCCGCGCAGGCGTGCCGCATCGGGCCACCGGCGACCTCGCCTACCACGTGCTGGACAGCATGGTCTCGATCTCCGAATCCATCGACTCCGGAACCTTCGTGAACGTCGAAAGCTCAGCTCCGGTTTCCACAGCCCTCCCCGAGGACTGGGCCCCGGAAACCGCAACTCTCTAGCTCAGCCAGCAGGAAGCAGCAGGAACACGCCATGACCACTCCCGCACACCCAACCGCAACCCCGGCTCCCCCATCCCTCGGGGTGGCCGCCATCGGTTACGCCTTCATGGGCAAAGCCCATTCAAATGCGTGGCGGAACGTGGCAAGTTTCTTCGACGTCCCGGCCTTCGAGCAGAAAGTGCTCGTGGGCCGGGACGCCACCGCCGTGGCCGAGGCCGCCACCAGGTACGGCTGGGCCGAGTCTGCCACCGACTGGCGTGAAGTCATCGACCGGGACGACATCCATATCATCGACATCTGCGCCCCCGGCTGGATGCACGCCGAGATCGCCATCGCAGCACTGGAAGCCGGCAAGCACGTGCTGGTTGAGAAGCCGCTCGCCAACACCCTTGCCGAAGCCGAGCTCATGACCGCCGCCGCCGCGAAGGCACGCGCCAGGGGCGTTCAGTCCATGATCGGTTTCAACTACCGCCGCGTCCCCGCCCTTGCCCTGGCCCGGGAGCTCATCGCCGAAGGCCGGCTCGGCACCGTCCGGCACGTCCGCGCCGCCTACCTCCAGGACTGGCTGGCCGACGACCAATCGCCCATGACCTGGCGGCTCCGCAAGGAGACTGCCGGCTCCGGCGCGCTGGGCGACATCGCCTCCCACGCCATCGACCAGGTCCTCTACCTCCTGGGCGACCAGGTCACGGAGGTCACCGGCCGGCTCCATACGTTCGTTCCGCAGCGTCCCGGCGGCAATTCCGCCGGGGAAGGCCTGGAGGACGTCACCGTCGACGACGCCGCCTGGGCCACGCTGTCCCTCGCCTCAGGGGCCATCGCCTCAGTGGAGGTCTCCCGGGTGGCGACGGGCCAGAAGAACAGCCTCAAGCTCGAGATCTACGGCGACAAGGGCACCATTCTGTTCGACCTGGAAAACCTCAACGAACTCGGGTTCCTGGACGCCACCGCCCCGGTGCGCGAGCAGGGATTCCGCCGCATCCTGGTCAACGAACCCGAGCACCCCTACCTCGAAGCGTGGTGGCCGCAGGGCCATATCATCGGCTGGGAACATACCTTTACCCACCAGGTCCGGGACTTCCTCACCGCCATCCGGGATCAAACCCCGCCCTCGCCGTCGTTCGAGGAAGGACTGAACGTGCAGTACATCCTCAACGCCGTGGAGGAATCCGCCGCCGCGAAGAGCGCCCTGATTCAACTGCCGGGCACCTCCCCGGAGACCAGCCCCACCGAAGGAGCCTGACCATGCCCCGCCCGTTTACCCTGTTCACCGGCCAGTGGGCCGATCTTCCCCTCGAGGAAGTTGCCAAACTTGCCTCAGGCTGGGGCTACGACGGCCTCGAAATCGCCGTCTCCGGAGACCACCTGGACGCCTGGCGCGTGGACGAACCAGGCTACGTCGAGTCCAAGCTCGAACTCCTCGACAAGTACAACCTCAAAGTCTGGGCCATCTCCAACCACCTCAAGGGCCAGGCCGTCTGCGATAACCCCATCGACTTCCGCCACGAAGCCATCGTCGGCTCGCGCGTCTGGGGCGACGGGGAGCCCGAAGGCGTCCGCCAACGCGCCGCCGAGGAACTCAAGCACACCGCCCGGCTCGCCCGCGCACTCGGCGTGGACACCGTCGTCGGATTCACCGGCTCGTCCATCTGGCAATACGTCGCCATGTTCCCGCCCGTCCCGGAAAAAATCATCGACGCCGGCTACCAGGACTTCGCCGACCGCTGGAACCCCATCATGGACGTCTTCGACGACAACGGCGTCCGCTTCGCCCACGAAGTCCACCCCTCCGAGATCGCCTACGACTACTGGACCACCGTCCGCACCCTCGAAGCGATCGGCCACCGCGAAGCCTTCGGCCTGAACTGGGACCCGTCACACATGATGTGGCAGGGCATCGACCCCGTGTCCTTCATCTGGGACTTCAAGGACCGGATCTACCACGTGGACTGCAAAGACACCAAGATCCGCCAGACCGGCCGCAACACCGTCCTCGGCTCCCACCTCGCCTGGGGCGACCCCCGCCGCGGCTGGGACTTCGTCTCCGCCGGCCGGGGCGACGTCCCCTGGGAAGCGTCCTTCCGGGCCCTGGCCGCCATCGGCTACACCGGCCCCATCTCAGTGGAATGGGAAGACGCCGGCATGGACCGCCTCCACGGCGCCCCCGAAGCCCTCGCAGCCCTCAAGAAATACGACTTCCCCGCATCCCAAACCAGCTTCGACGCCGCCTTCAGCAGCAAGGACTAGCCTGTGGCCGACGCGATCCGCAGTCTCCGGCCCGGCCAGCGCTGTGAGGTGTGGGTCGCGTCGGTTTCCGGGCAGGCCAGCCTGCTTTTCAGCTCCGACACGCTCCTGCTGGAAGCGGCCAACTGGACCCTGGACGGCACAGCCCTTGTCCTGAACGGTAACGGGAAGTTGTGGAGGCTGGCCACTGAAGAACGGGCGCTCGGGGAAATACCGCTCACCGGAATTCCGGACCTCAACAACGATCACGTCCTGGCACCTGATGGCAGTGACATCTTCCTCTCAGCCAACGACGGCCACATCTACCGGGCTGCGTTGGACGGCGGCGCAGCCACCAGGATCACCAAAGACGACGGCACTTTCCATTTCCTCCACGGCGTCAGCCCTGACGGCAAGGAACTCGCCTACGTTGGCATCGAGGCGGGCGACTTCAAGCGGCCGGGTCACCTGATGACCATGGCGTCCGACGGCGGTGCTGCCGCCCGCGTCGATGTTGGTTCCGGCCATTGCGACGGTCCCGAGTACTCGCCTGACGGGACGTGGCTGTACGTGAATACGGAGTCCTTCAGCACAGTTCCGGGCCATGCCCAGCTTGCCCGCGTGCGGGCCGACGGCAGCGGATTCGAGCAACTCCTGCACAGCACCACTGTCGACTGGTTCCCGCACGTTTCCCCGGACGGCCGCTTCGCCACGTACATCCGGTTCCCCGCCGGAACCGAAGGCCACCCCGCTGACCTGCCGGTCGACGTCGTCCTTGTTTCCACGGATGACTGGACCACTCCCCTGTTCACATGGCCGCTGCTGGGCGGCCAAGGTACGCTCAACGTCAACAGTTGGTCGCCGGACTCCGACCACTTTGCCTTTGTGGCCTATCCGCTTTCTGACTCACCAAAGGACTGACTTCGTGACCTTGAACAACGGCACTTCCGACGGCACCATCCGCTGGGGCATCCTGGGCACCGGTTTCATCGCCGGACTGCAGGTCCCGGACCTGAAGGAGAACGGCTTCACCGTCCAGGCCGTGGGCTCCCGCACGGAGGAGTCCAGCAAGGCGTTCGCCGACCAGCACGGCATTCCCACCGCATACGGAAGCTACGAAGACCTGGTGGCCGATCCGGACGTGGACGTTGTCTACATCGCCACTCCGCACCCGTTCCACCATGCCAATGCCCTGCTGGCGCTCAACGCCGGCAAGCACGTGCTGGTGGAGAAGGCCTTCACCATCAACGCCCGCGAGGCGCAGGAGATTGTGGACCTCGCAGCGGCCAAGGGCCTGGTGGCACTGGAGGCCATGTGGACGAGGTTCCTTCCCCATATGGCCCGGATCCGCCAGATCATCGGCCAGGGAGCCATCGGCGAAGTACGCAAGGTGCTGGCGAGCCACAACCAGGACCTGCCCAAGGATCCTGCGCACCGGCTGAACGATCCCGCGCTCGGTGGCGGAGCGCTGCTGGACCTGGGGATCTACCCTATTTCCTTCGCGTTCGACATCCTGGGCGCGCCGCAGCGGATCCTGGCCAGCGCGTCGAAGACCGTCACCGGGGTGGACCGCCAGACCTCGGCGATCTTCGAGTACGCAGGCGGTGCGCAGGCGATCATTGACTGCGAGCTCGACGCCGCGAGCGCCAACCGGGCCCTGGTGATCGGGACCGAAGGCTGGATCGACATCGAGTCCACCTGGTACAACCCTGTTCCGTTTACGGTGTTCGACGCCGCAGGAAACGTGGTGGAACGGTTTGAGCAGCCGGTCAAGAGCCGCGGGATGCAATACCAGGCTGCTGAGCTGGAGCGGCTGGCGGGCACCGGCGCCACCGCCGGGAGCCTTCTTCCGCCCACCCAGACCGTGTCCATCATGGCAGCCATGGATGAAATCCGCCGCCAGATCGGGTTGGAGTACGACGCCGACACCCGGCTCTGACAGGGGGGACGGCAAAGGCCCCTGCCGCAGCTCCCTCAGGAACCAGCGGCAGAGGCCTTTGTGCTGAAGTGGTGCTGCTAGCCGGCGTTGAACTCTTCGCCGTCGTCGTCCTTCGGCGACTTCTCCTGCGGAAGGTCGTTGCCGCTGCCGTCCGGGACGCCCGCTGCTTCCTGGCCCGGTTCCGAGGAAGTGGGAGCGGACCCCTTGGAGTCGTCGTTGTTCTCGTCGATTTCGGCGGCGCTGGAGGGCAGGTCGACGTCGCGCGCCACCTGTTCCTCTCCGCTGGACTGCGGTTCGTTGGTGGCCGCGCCCTGGCCGCCCTGCGAACCCTGGCCCGCCTGCTGGTCCTGCCCGCCCATTTCCTGCTCAGCCGTGGGAGTGCCGTAGCCGCCCGGGTCGGTCTCGGGTGCAGCGTGCTGGTTGTCCTGGGTCATGGTTCCTCCTGTTTGCGTTGCGGTTGATTCGGTGTGAAGTGGGCTAAAGGCCCTTGCCCCCGGTCACAGGCAGTACTGCCCCGGAAATGTAGGAGCCGTCCTCGGAGGCGAGCAGCACGTAGGCGGCTGCCAGTTCGGCGGGTTGGCCGGCGCGCTCCAAGGGTGTGTCCTGACCGAAGGACGGCAGCTTGTCCGGCCATTCGGTGGCCGGAATCAGCGGCGTCCAGATGGGGCCGGGCGCAACGGCGTTGACCCGGATCCCCTTGGGCCCCAGTTCCTGGGCCAGTGCCTTGGTGAAGGCCACCTGGGCTGCCTTGGTCATGGCGTAGTCGATCAGGCCAGGCGACGGGTTGAAAGCCTGGATCGAAGCGGTGGTGATGATGGAGGCGCCCGCCTTCAGGTGCGGAACGGCCGCCCGCGCCGTCCAGAGCAGCGAGTACAGGTTGGTCTTGAACACCCTGTCGAACTCTTCGGTGGGCAGCGACTCGAGGCTGTCCCGGTTCTTTTGGTAGGCCGCGTTCAGCACCACCACATCAAGGCGGCCAAATTCGCTGGCGGCCTCGTCCGCGATCCGGGTGCTGAACTCCTCTTCGCGCCCGTCGCCGGGGAACAGCAGGGCGCGGCGCCCCGCCTTGCGGATCCATTCCGCGGTGTCCTGGGCGTCCTCCTCCTCTTCCGGAAGGTAGGAAATGGCGACGTCGGCCCCCTCACGGGCGAAGGCGATGGCCGCGGCCTTGCCGATGCCGGAGTCGCCGCCGGTGATCAGGGCTGCCTTGCCTTCAAGCTTTCCGTTGCCCTCATAGGACGCTTCGCCATGGTCCGGCTTGGGGTCCATGGGCGCCGTCAGGCCGGGCTGCTTCTGCTCCTGTTCAGGGAACGGCCCCGAATGGTAACCGCCCCGCGGGTCCTTGGGCTGGTCTGTCTGCTTGCCTGTGTCCTGCTTGTCTGTACCGCTCATAGTCCGCCTACTCAGTTGTCGGTTTCCGAAGAGCTTCGCCGGTATACCGGCTCTTCGAAGCTATCCCCCACGAAGGAACGAAGTCCACCGTTCAGAACCAATAATCAGTAAACTTATCAAATACTGGTGTTGGCGCAACGTTGCCTTGTTTCTGGGTAGGTGGAGAGTAGGAAGGAAACAGGGGGCTGGCCGGGATTGGAGGACGCAGCAATGTCAGAGGTGGAGGATTACACCGGCAGGACCGGGCGGAATGAAACCCGCGAGGAACAGCTGGACCGCAACTGGGCCGAGCTGCTGCAGGAGCTGCGGGTGCTGCAGACCGGTGTGCAGATCCTTGCCGGATTCCTGCTGACGCTCCCCTTCCAGTCACGCTTCGAGGACCTGGACAGGTTCCAGGTGACGCTTTACCTGGCCAACGTCGTTGTCGCCGCCCTGACCACCGCCTTCATCCTCCTCCCGGTCAGCGTCCACCGCCGGCTGTTCCGCAAGCGGCTCAAGGAAACGCTGGTCTCCAGCGCGGACTCCATCACCAAGATCGCGCTGGGCGGGATCGCCCTCCTCAGCGCCGGGACCGCCGCGCTGGTCTTCGACGTCACCGCGGGGCGGCAGGCCGGGCTGACCGCCGGAGGGGCCCTGATGGCGGTAATGGTGGTGTTGCTGGTCTATGTCCCCATCCATCTCAACCGGAAGGCCGACGCCGGCAAACTCGACCGGAAGCTGTAGGCGACCGGAAGCTCTAGGGAACGGAGTAGGAAATGCGCAAATGGGCTAAAGAGCACGGGCTGCTCCTGGCAAACCTGGCCCTCTTCCTGGTGTTCTTCGGAGGCATGATCCTTTCAGGGGCTGCCTCCTACAGTGACGACCAGCAGGCCCACGGGGAACCGGCAGTCACCGTGCTCCAATTCCTGGGCAGCGGGGAATTCGTGGAGGCCACCTTCGAAAACTGGGAGTCAGAGTTCCTGCAGATGGCCATGTACGTGGTGCTGACCGTTTTCCTGTTCCAGAAGGGTTCGTCGGAGTCGAAGCCTGTGGACAAGAAAGCGCCGCAGGACGAAGACCCCCGCCAGGCCGCCATCAGCAAGGCAACGCCCTGGCCGGTGAAGCGCGGCGGGATAGCGCTCGGGTTCTATAAGCACTCGCTGTCTATCCTCCTCTTCGTGCTGTTCCTTGCGTCCTTCACCATGCACGGGGTGGGCGGCGCGGCGGCGTACAGCGAGGACCAGCAAAGCCATGGCCAGCCAGCCGTGACCTTCCTGCAGTACCTGGGCACCAGCCGGTTCTGGTTCGAGTCGTTCCAGAACTGGCAAAGCGAATTCCTGGCCGTCGCTGTCCTGGTGGGCGCCTCCGTCTACCTGCGGGAGAAGGGCTCCCCGGAGTCCAAGCCTGTAGCTGAACCGCATTACGAGACCGGCGCCTGAGCTCCCCGACACCTAGAACCATCCACTACGAGAGGAACCCATGAGGACCGCACTGAAATCAGTCCTGCTCGCCCTGCTTCTCCTGGCCGCCCCCGCACTCTCAGTCGGCGCGGCCTCGGGCGCCCCGGCGCCAGCCGCCGCTACTGCGGCGGTTGGCTTCAGCGCCGGAGCCGCGGTGCCGGCGGGAAACACTCCCACCCCGTCGCCCGGTGACACGTCGTCCACCGGCCCGGCCAACCCCGGAACCGGCGAATCGACGCAGAGCGAATCCACGCGCGTGAACTATGCGCCCTGGGTTATCGGCGGGATCGTGGTGGTGGTTCTGATCGCAGTGCTGATCTGGAGCCGGCGCCGCAACAAGCCCTTCGTCGGCTGATCCACGTAGCCGCCTGCGATTGGCGAGGTGCGGTGACTAAGCCCCTTCGAGGACCTGGCTGGTTGCCCAGGTGAGGTACTTGCCGGCGTTCGCGATGGCGTCTTCCGGGCTTGAGGCAACATCCAGCAACTGGGCCGCGGCCACCACACCGTGCCCGGTGAGGTCCTCAAGGCTCACCAGGATCCGCCCGGCCACCACGATGACGGGGATGCCACGTTCGCGGGCAGCATCGGCGAGCGCGATGGGCGCCTTGCCGGTCAGCGACTGGGAATCCATGGACCCTTCGCCCGTGATCACCAGGTCGGCGCCGGCCAGCTCGCCTGCCAGGCCGGTGAGGCCAGCCACCAGCGCGAAGCCGCCTTCCAGCGTGGCGCCGGTGAAGGCGAGGAACGACGCCGGGAAGCCGCCGGCGGCGCCTGCGCCGGGGACGTTCACGTCCCGGCCTGTCGCTTCCCGCAGGACGGACGCCCAGTTGCGGAGCCCGGCGTCGAGCAGTTCAACAGCGTCATCGTCCGCACCCTTTTGGGGCGAGAAGACGTGCGCCGCGCCGGTGGGCCCGTAGAGCGGGTTACGGACATCCACGGCGATGCGGAAGGTGGTGGCGGACAGCCGTGGATCGAGTCCGCTGGCGTCGAGCGAGACGACGTCGGCCAGCGAGCCACCGCCGAGCGGCACCACGTTACCGGCGGAGTCGAGCGGCTTGAGGCCCAGCGCACGCAGGGCGCCGCTGCCGCCGTCGCTCATGGCCGAACCGCCCAGGCCCAGCACAATCTCGGTGGCACCTGCCTCAAGCGCCGCCGCGATGAGCTGGCCGCAGCCGTAGCTGTGGGCACGGAGCGCGTTGTCCGGCGTCGGTTCCATCTCCGCCAGTCCGGAGGCCTGTGCCGTCTCGATCACCGCGGTGACCTTGCCGGCGTCGTCCTTGCGGATGGCCCACGCGGCACCCAGCGGCGCGAGGATGGGACCCACCACGGCGTTGAGCCGCTCCTCATAGCCGGCTGCGACAGCCGCCTCCAGGGTTCCCTCGCCGCCGTCGGCGATGGGGAACTGCGTAGCCACGGCGTCCGGGTACACGCGCAGGGCGCCCTCGGCGATGGCCGCGGCAGCCTCAGCTGCGGTGAGTGAACCCTTGAACTTGTCCGGAGCGATCAGAATGCGCATGCGCCCATCATGCCAGCCTCAGCCCGGAAAGCGCTTGCCCGATCCGTCATGCGGACAGCGCCTGCATTGCCACTGCAGGAACGCTTAGCCCTGCCGCCAGTCGTGGCCGGTCAGATGCGAACCCGCCTGCGGCCCCATTTGCAGCATGCCGCCGTCCACTGCCCAGGAGGCACCGTTCACATAGCTGGCAGCAGGCGAGGCGAGGAAGGCGATGACCGCGGCAACCTCGCGGGCATCTCCCGGCCGGCCCAAGGGAACCCCCGGCCGGTCCTTCGACGCCGGATCCTCGTTTTCCTGGCCTGTCATGGGGGTGGCAATCTCGCCGGGAGCCACGGGGTTGGCAGTGATGCCGTGCTCGGCGAGCTCGAGCGCCAGGGTCTTCATCAGGCCGCCCAGCCCGTGCTTCGAGGCGTCGTACGCGGACGCGCCGACGCGCGGCTGGAATTCGTGCACGCTGGTGACGGCGATGAGGCGGCCACCCCTGCCGGCGCTGACCATGCGCCGGGCGGCCGCCTGCAGGCACACGAATGCGCCGTTGAGGTTGGTGTCCAGCGTCCGCATCCAGGTGTCAACGTCCAGGTCAAGGAACCTGGTGCCGTCACCGGCGCCGGCGTTGTTCACAAAGACGTCTACGCCGCCAAGCCCGTCAGCCAGCTCATTGATGGCCGCCGCGGCGCCCTTGAAGTCCGTGGTGTCGAGCTGCCGGACCACGGCCTTCCGGCCCAGGGCACGGACCTCGTCGGCCGTGCCCTGGGCTCCGGCCTTGTCCGAGTGCCAGGTGACGCCGACGTCCCGCCCTGCCCGGGCCAGGGCCACCGCAGTGGCCTTGCCAATTCCGGAATCTGATCCGGTGACGATGGCGGTGGCGGGTGCGAACGGGCTGGCGTCCTGCATTCGGCGGCCTTTCGTTGGGGGTTTGGCGGACCTGCCCGGCGGGCGGGCTGTCAGGCGGGCCGGCTGTCAGGCGGGCCGGCGCAGTTCCTGCGGTGTGTAACCTTCGTCGGAGCTGCCACCCGCGGCGTCGGAGGCGTCCGCTGTCTCGGCGTCGTCCCGGGTGTCCGGAACGGCCATCAGGGGAACGGCAAAGGTGACCACGGGGCGCGCTCCGGCGTCGTCAGCGGAGCGGATGGTCAGGCTCCTGGTGCCGGGCGGCACGGCGGGTGTAAAGACCTGGAGGTTCCGTGACCCCAGCGTGGCGGAGTCGCGGAGCGTGTACTCGGTTCCGAAGTGGTCCTGGAGGATGATGCGGGGCTGCGGGCCGCCGTCGGCAGCCATCTGGATGGTGACCACCAGGCCGGTGGCCCAGATCTCGACGGACAGGACGGTGAACGCCGTGGCGTCGGTGACGTGCCGGCCGTACGTGGGCGGCAGGAGCATCCCGCGAAGGGTGCCGGAGGGAATTATTTCTCGCATTGTTTTTCCTGTGGGTCTTGCGTCCACTGCCGCCGGACCGGCCCGGAATGGTATCCCGGTGCTGCCTGTGCAGGGATGCGGGTGCGGCTGGGGCACCTCCCGGGCCGGGTTTTCCGGCTGGGGAGTGGTTGCCTTTCGCTGCGCGGTTCCTGGTTGATGAAGGGTGGCCTGCCGTTTCGGTGGACTGGAAAGCCCCGTTAGGCAGGGATGGCGGAACCTCGCGATTCCGCCGCTGAAATCAATGCGGAGTGCTCCCGGCAGCCGCCGCGGCGTACTGTCCGGCATCTCCGCCACCTGTTGCGCATCGCGTTCCCCCTGCCATACGTTGGCCGCCCTTTCCATGGGCCTCAACAGCCCCAGCTGAGTAATAAGTCTACTTACCAGCAAGCCTCCGATGGCAGGCCGCTGTCAAGGGGATGGCGGGGTTTCGGCGGGAACCCACAGCTCCCGCAGCACGCACGGCACGGGCAGGCGCGCGCCGGGAAGCATGAGGGATGTGTCAGTGGCGCGTTTCCCCGGGGTGCTGCGGGGCCGCTCCGGACAGGCGCCGCGGGCGCAGGGCGGCCACATAGCCGGGCACCCGGCTCTGGCCCTCGACCCCGGTAACGGGGTTGGTTTCGATGGCGGCGGAGCCCTCCTCCAGCAGCTCCCAGGACGCAGGCGGCAGGGCCCGCGAGCGCTCCTTCGGGCCGAAGTGGCCGGGCATCGGCAGGCCGCGGATGGCACGCTCCAGCGGAGCCGGGATGCTGCGCTGCGTGGCGCCCAGATGGGTCACGTACTCCACGGGGTTCCCCTGGAAATTGGTTTCCGCCAGGAACACCGTCCCCCGGCCCCCTGCCAGGACCCGCAGGTTGTCGGCCAGGGCCGCCTGGTCTGCCGGCGCCAGGACGTGCAGCACGCCGCGGACAAAAACGTTGGCCGGCCCGTCCACCAGGCCGGCACCGGCGCCGGGCGCCGTCATGTCACGGACCTCGAAGCGGACGTTGCCCGGGTTGCCCGGCTCCGCTGCGGCGCGGGCGGCGGCATGTGCCGAGATGTCCACGCCGATGGCCTGGGGAAAATGTGCAGCGAGGGCACGGGTGAAGCTGCCGTGGCCGCACCCCACATCCACCACCGGCAACCCCGGGTCAAGGTGGCGGAGGATGAGGTCCCGGTAGCCAAGGAATTCATGGTCGCTTCCGGCGTCCCAGAGCACTTCGCCGCCCGGCCCGGTTGCTGTGATCCCCGCCCAGTAACGGTCCCAGGCGAGCGGCCTGTCCTTGGGTGCGGAACGGGACAGCCGGATGAGCCGGGGAAGCATCAGGTACTTCCGCCAGCCGGTCTTCACGGGTTTTGCGGGGGTAGGCACGCCCCAAATATATGTCCTGAAGCAACTACAGCCGCCGGGACGTGCAGTGTCGGCGCGGCCGCGTACGGGGGCGGATGCCGCATGGGGACGCGGTATGGGTCAGGTGTCGCGCGCCAGCCAGGCCATCGCATCGGTCCGGGACGTGAAGAACCGCGTGGGGCACGGCAGCCTGCTGACGCCCAAGGCGAAGTTGGCCATGACCTTGTCCACGGGCGACGAGCCCAGGAGGGCAATCCTGGAAGCCTGGCACGGCCGGCCGAACACGGCCCGGGCGCCGCGGCTGACCTTCTCGGTAGTGGCCATATCCACCAGCATGGGACGCCGGGTGGACCCGCACATCTCGTTGACCCGATCCATGGCGCTCTGCGCATCGGTCTCGCTGATCGATGCGCCGCGCGGCCACCGGAGCTGCAGGATCCCGCCCTCATCGATGCTGAGATCCCCTTTGACGTGCTCGGCTGGCTGGTGCGTCACTTTGTCCTCCCCGCGATCTTTCTGGAGCCCCACGCCCCTCGTCCCCCTACAATGTACTCAACTGGGAGGGAAGGGGTGGTTGTGGCGTCTGACACGCCCGAGGTTTCGAGCGCGCCCCGCACCGTCGTCGTAGCGGATCCCGACGCCGGGAGGCTGGCTCAGAACACTTCGGCCCTCCGCGGTGCCGGCTACGTAGCGCACGCCGCGGGCGATGCTGCCAGCCTGGCCGGACTGCTGGCGGAAGGCGAACCGGCAGCCATCATCACGGACGCCACCCTGCTGCCCGGCCTGGAGACCGAGGCGCCCCTGCTGGTCATGGTCGACCTGGACGATCCCCGGCAAACATCCGTGCGCCCGCCGGGTATCCACGACTGCATCACCAAGCCAACCTCGCCGCGGGAGCTGGTGCACCGCACCACGGCCCTGATCGACCAGGTGGCACGCCGCAGGGCGTCGCGGCAGGACGCCGAGGCCCTCCGCGAGCAGCTCCGGCTGGTTTCGGCCGCCGTACGCGCCACCAACGATCCCCAGGAAATTGCGCGCTGCGTGGTCGAAGGGTTTGGCCGGACCTTCAAGGCGGACCACGTCCTGCTGGAAACCTTTGAGGACAGCCGCGTTCCGCGCATCACCGCCGCGTGGGACAGCGAAGGGCTGGAACCATTGTCCGACGACGACCTGCCGGACGAGGATTCCGCGCGGCGGACCGCGGACCTGCTGTGGGCCGGCGCCGAGACCCTGTCCACGGATGCCGGGGACGCGGACGACGCCGAGCCCGCCCGGGCACGCGCCGATGGCGGGCAGGCGGCGGACGGCGAGGTTCCGGCGTCGGGCATCTCCAACGCGGCATCAACGCTGGCGGTGCCCATGGGCGAGGGAAGCTCCTCGCTGGGCATCATCTGGATCGCGTCCCTGGACAAACCACGGAAATGGTCGCGCGCAGAACTCGGGCTGATCCAGCACGTGGCGGGCAACGCGGCCCACGGCCTGATCCAGAGCCACCTGATCAGCAGCCAGCAGCAGGTGGTGAAGCAGCTGCAGCAGCTGGACAAGGCGAAGACGGACTTCCTGGCCACCGTGAACCACGAGCTCCGGACGCCGCTGACGTCAATCATGGCCTACCTGGACATGATCCAGGAGAGCACCGAACAGCCCGGCTCGGCCGAGATCCACCAGATGCTGGACATCGTGGTCCGCAACACCGAGCGGCTGCGCACCCTCATCGAGGACATGCTCAGCGTCTCCCGCAACGGCCTCGACGACACCCTGATGCACCTCACCCCGGTCCGCCTCGGCCAGACCCTGGACCTGGTGGCCTCCGCGCTGCGGCCGCTGGCCAAACTGCAGAACGTGACCATCGCGCTGGATCCGGTTCCGGAAGACCCGGAGATCCTGGCCGACGAAATCCAGCTGCAGCAGGTCTTCACCAACCTGGTCTCCAACGCCATCAAGTTCACCCCCAGCGGCGGACGCATCGAGGTGGGCAGTGAATCCCACGCAGCTGCGGACGGCAGCCGCTGGGCCACCGTCCGGGTTGCCGATAACGGCATCGGCATCTCCAGTGACGAGATCGACCATGTGTTCACCCGGTTCTACCGGGCATCCAACGCCATGTCCGGTGCTATCCCGGGAACGGGACTGGGCCTGGCCATCACCAAGGACATCGTGGCCCGCCATGGTGGGACGATTGATGTGGCCTCCACCCTGGGCGCGGGGACCACTGTCACGGTCAGCCTCCCCCTCGATGCAGACCGCACCCAGTCCAACTGAGCGGGGGAAGGAAGAATCCGATGTTCGCGGATGACGATCCCCGGCTCACCCAACTGCTGGACCACATAGTCCGGATCGCATCGGGTGACCTGGGCTCACGGGTTGAGGTTTCCCCTGCCCGCGATGAGCTGGATGCGATCATCATGGGCACCAACCTGCTGGCCGAAGACCTCCAGATCATCTACGAGGAACTGGAACAGCGCGTGCAGGTCCGCACCCAGATGCTGCACGAGGCACACCTCAAGATGCAGAAGATGGCCATGCAGGATCCGCTGACCGGGCTTGCCAACCGGTCCGCGCTGATCGATGCGCTCAGGGCCGCCCTGGATGCGGACACCGCATCAGGGGAAGGGCCGGTGATCCTCCTGATGGACCTGGACGCCTTCAAGTCCATCAACGACTCCATGGGGCACACTGCCGGGGACCAGGTGCTCATCACGGTGGGCCAGCGGGTGCGGAACGCTGTGCGGGCCACGGACGTGGTGGCGCGGCTGGGCGGGGATGAGTTCGCCATCGTCATGCCCGCCGTCGCCCCTGACCAGGCGGCCATTGTGGCGCACCGGATCCTGGCGGCGCTGAGCGAGCCCATCGAACTGCCGGGCAAGAGCGTGCGCTGCGGGGCCAGCATCGGGTTGAGCGTCGGCTCGCCGGGCCAGACCCCGGAAGAGATGCTGATGGAAGCCGACGTGGCCATGTACGCCTCGAAAGCCGAAGGGCAAAACCGGCTGCACCGGTTCGAACCCGGGCTGCTGCTGGTCCGCAGGCTCCGGAGCCAGCTGGTGGAAGACCTGCGGGCGGCCATCAGGAACGATGGCCTGATGCTGTACTACCAGCCGGTGGTGGACCTGGTGTCCCGCCGGCTGGAGGGCGTGGAAGCCCTGGTCCGCTGGAGCCACCCCACCCGGGGGTTCATCATGCCCGACGAGTTCATTCCGCTGGCCGAAGAGGCCGGCCTGATTTCGGAGCTGGGCAACTGGGTCCTCCGCACCGCCGTGCAGCAGCTGCGCGCCTGGATCGACGATTCACTCGTGGACGGCGACTTCTCGGTCCGGATCAACATTTCCGCCACGGACCTGCAAAGCCTGCAGTTCATCGAGGACGTCAGGAACGTCCTCCGGGAAACGGGCGTCAAGCCTGAACAGGTGGTCCTCGAACTGACTGAAGTGGCCATCGTGAAGGGCAACGAGCTGGACCGCTACTCCCTGGCCGGGCTCCGCGGGCTTGGCGTGGGAATCGAGATTGACGATTTCGGCACGGGCTACTCGTCCATCAGCTACCTCCGGCGCCTGCCGGTGGACCGGGTCAAGGTGGACCGGTCGCTGATCTCCGGTTTGGGGACAGACCCCAGCCAGCCGGCACTGGTGGCAGCCGTACTCCAGCTGGTCCGCGCCTGCGGCCTGGAAGCCGTGTGGGAAGGCGTTGAAACGGCGGAGCAGGCGGACATCCTGCGGGAACTTGGCTGCCAGAGCGCGCAGGGCTATTACTTCAGCAGGCCCGTTCCGGCGGACGACATCCCCGCATTGCTCGCTGACCAGCAGGAAAGCGCTCACCGGCAGCCGTAAAAGTACTGCCTTTTTCACCTCACCCGATATACGATCATCGTGCGGGGGACGGTTTTCCGGCACCGCGGAAAACCGCCGTTGTCAGCACCAAACGTTAAAGGCGTTTTAGAAATTGAACATTAATGGGCCAATGGGTCATTACTTCGTCAACTGGGGGCGTAGCTAATGTCGGTTCGTGTACAGGCATGGGGAATCATCGCCGCGGTCCTGGCGGACACTGATCCGTCCGGAGCCGCTGTCCGCCAGCGCCTCAGCAACAGCCTCGACGAGAATCCCGGCGTGCCCGAGCGGGCGCTGCTGGAGTACCTGCTCGAGACCCGGCGCAGCGACGCCAACACCGAAGAGACGCTCGAGAGCGCGCGGCAGATGCGCTTGGCGCCGAACTCCATGCCGCCGAAGTTTGCGGAGCAGTTGGATGCCATCCGCAGCGTGTCCCGCATCAGTGCGCTCCTG
Source organism: Pseudarthrobacter equi (assembly GCF_900105535.1). Classification (NCBI taxonomy): domain Bacteria; kingdom Bacillati; phylum Actinomycetota; class Actinomycetes; order Micrococcales; family Micrococcaceae; genus Pseudarthrobacter; species Pseudarthrobacter equi. Next base: position 560,580 of record NZ_LT629779.1, on the reverse strand, counting down.
GAAAACCAGATGCTGATGACGGCGTTCCAGCCCATTTACGGGCTGGCGGACAAGAGCGTGGTGGGAGTGGAGGCGCTCTCCCGGTTCGTCAGCGATGACGGCGCCGCCGCCGAACTCTGGTTCGCAGAGGCAGCCGCCGTAGGCCTCGGCGCAAACCTTGAGTTCTCGGCACTGGGTTCGGCTGCCGCCGCGGCCAGGGACCTGCCGGCGGACCTGTACGTCTCCCTCAACATTTCGCCTACGTCCTGCCTGGACCCGCGGCTGCCGGAACTGTTCGCGCACATCGACCTTCCCATCGACCGGGTAGTCCTCGAACTGACCGAAACCATCCCGGATGAGGAGTATGCGCAGTTCATCGCCGCCATTAACCCGCTCCGGGACAAGGGCCTGCGGATCGCCATTGACGACACGCACTCCGGCGCCGGGGCACTGAGCCGCATGGTGCACCTGCGGCCGGACTTCCTCAAGGTTGGCCGGGACGTCTTCGGCAACGTGGACAACGACGGCCTCCAGCGGGCACTGACCACCTGCCTGGTGGACTTCACGGACCAGATCGGCACCACCCTGGTGGCGGAGGGCATCGAGACCGTGGGCGAGCTGAAGGTCCTGACGGAACTGGGCATCGACGCCGGGCAGGGGTACCTGCTGGGCCGTCCCTCCGTCCGCCCGCAGGACTGGGCGTCCTGGAACACCCGGCAGGACGCTGATGGCCTCAACCGCCAGCTGGCCGAGCCCGCCGGGCGCAGTCCGCAGGAGAACGAGTCCGCCTAAGCCACTGCCTACTCGGAGTGGCCCTGGTCCCGGCTCATCTGGCCTTCAGCCGGCGGGGTCTCTCCCGGCGGCACTCCACCGCCGGGCTCCAGCCCGGTGATGTTGCCTTCGGCCGGATCCGGGTTGGGCGAGTCCCCCGCTTCAGTGCTGCGCTGTTTCGCGAGGTCGTCCTGGGCCGCGCCGACGTTGTCGGCACTGTCTTTGCCCGGCTTGTCCGGGTTGGCGGGGTCGTTCTCCGGATGGTAGGTGCTCACGGTCCTTCGTCCTTCCGTTCGGGCTGCGGTCCAACGCCCCAGCTCTGGACTAATTGTAAGCATGCTGATGATCCCGCCGGGTAAGGCCGGGCCCGGCGAAGGCCCTGCGAACGGACGGAGACGGTACTAGCGATTCCGGCCCTCTTCGGCAGCGCCCGGGCCGGGCCATTCGCCGCGCTCCATGAGCACCTGGCGCAGCAGGTCCGCCCGGTCGGTGACGATGCCTGCCACGCCGAGCTCCAGGAGCCGGCGCATCTCGGCGGGGTCGTTGATGGTCCAGACGTGGACCACCAGTCCCAGGGACTCCGCGCGGCGCAGGAAACCGGGCGTAACCACCGGCACCGCGCCGTAGCGCACGGGCACCTGCAGCGCGTGCACGTCCCGCAGGACCCTCCGCATCAGCCAGCGGAACGCCGGACCGGGCAGCACGGGGCCCAGCAGCGCGAACAGGGCGTTGGATACGACGCCAGCGGACGAGGCAACCGGGCGGCTGAGCTGCTTCAGCACGGCCCGCCGCCGCCGGTCCGAAAAGCTGGCGATCAGTACCCGGTCGTGGACAGCGTGGCGTTCGATGGCCTCGACGGTGCTGCGGACCGAGCCCCAGTCCTTGACGTCCAGGTTCAGCCGCGCGTCCGGCAGGGCCGTGATGAGTTCTTCGAAGGTGGGAATAGGTTCGCGCCCGCCGATCCGGGCACCGGCAACATCCTGGGCGGGAAGGTCGGCTACGCGTCCGCTGCCGTCCGTCACGCGGTCCAGGGTCCCGTCGTGGAAGAGGAGGAGCACGCCGTCGGACGTGGTGTGGACGTCCGTTTCGAGGTAGCGGCAGCCCAGCTCAGCGGCGGCGCGGAACGCCGCCATCGAGTTCTCGAGTCCGTCCACGGAAAAGCCGCGGTGGGCCATGGCGATGGGAAGCGGGGCGCCATCGGCGCCGGCGTGGTCGAAGAACGGCAGGCTCACAGAGTGAGCGTACCGGAGCCGGCCCACCCGCCCATGGCGGTGGCGTCAGTCCCCGTACGGAAGGATTTCCACGCCGTCGCTGCAGTGCAGCAGCGTCCGGCCGCGGCCACCATCGAGGTGGACCCACACGGCCGAATGGTCAGCCGTGATGGCATCCACCACGCCCGCGGCATCGAATCCGGGCGCGAGCTGGACGCGGACGCGGTCCCCCTGCCGGAGCTTCTTCCAGTGCGGCGCGGGCGTTGCCCTGCGCAGCGGTGCTTCAGCGGTCTGGTGTTTTGCGCTTCGTGCCATGTTGTCCCCTTTGCCGGCCGGAGAGGTGCCTGCCCTCCGCGCTTCACGCTACGGAACGAAGGTGAACGGCAAGTGAGCGCAACCTGTGAAAATGGCGGCAGGTGCACCACACGGGAACGCCGGCGTCAGGAGTGCTGCACCCCAAGGGAAGCGAGGCGTTCCTCCAGGACCTGGGCGACGCCGTCGTCGTCAAAATGCGGTGCCTGCTGCCCCGCAGCACGGATGGCCTCGGGGTGGCCGCTGGCCATGGCGTAGCCGTGCCCGGCCCAGCGGAGCATCTCGATGTCATTGGGCATGTCGCCGAACGCCACGACGTCTGCGGCGCCGATTCCCAGCGCGGCCGCGTACTCGGCGAGGGTGACGGCCTTGTTGACGCCGGGGAGGGACAGTTCCAGCATGGCGACGCCGGGCGAGGAGTGCGTTGCTGCGGCAAGGTGCTCGACGGCGGGGGCCACCTCGGCGAGGAAGTCGTCGGGGGTGCCGTCGCGGACGATGGCAAGGAACTTGACGACGGCGTCATCCGCCGTGAGCGTCTCGCGCAGCGGCGCCGGGGTGAACTGGGTGAGCAGTTCGCTCGATTCGTTCTCGATGAAGCCGGGCTCAAGGTGGAATCCGCTGAGGGTTTCGGCGGCGAACAGCGCGGCGGGGCGGAGGTCCTTGATGATGCGGCGGATTTCCAGGACCGCACCGATGGCCAGGGTGCGGGCGGACACCAGGCGGTCGGCTTCCAGGTCCCAGACCACCGCGCCGTTGGAGCAGATCACGCGGCCGGTGTGGCCCAGTTGTTCCTCGAGCGGGTGCAGCCAGCGGGGCGGCCGGCCGGTCACGAAAACGAGCTCCACACCGGCGGTGCGGCAGGCATGGAAGGCGCGGATGGTGCGGGGGCTGATTTTCCCGTCGTGCCCGAGGATCGTTCCGTCAATATCGCTTGCCACCAACCGCATGCTGCCAGTCTACGTGGATTGCGGGGAGGCGCCTGCGCTGGGGGTTTGGCCGGGAGTCCCGTGGTTCCCCTACTACCGGCCCGTAGCGTAGCGCGGCGTTCCGGGGCAGGAGCATACTGGAAACGCCGCCCAATGAGAGGACGCTCGGCCTTGCGGGCGGCACTGTCACCGGCACTCCCGGGAAATCTGCCGGCATCTGGCGAAGGCGGGACATCCCGTTCCCGCGCTGCGCATCCCTGAGGAAGACACAGGTCTCGGAGGGGCAGAAGATCAACGATGAACCGCACCAAAAATGGGGTACTGTCCATAGCCGCAGCGGCACTTGCGCTGGGGCTCGCACCGGGGGCTGCCGTGGCACACGGCGGGTCCGGGCACGAGGGCTCCGACAAGGGTGACGACTGGCGGAACAACGACGACCAGCGCCGGCTGGTCAGGGTACTGCGCCACGTCACGGACGACTACCGCTGGCTGGAGAACGCCGAAGCCGACGGTTACAAGAAGATCACCGAGTGCATCGACATGCCGGGGGTGGGGGCGATGGGATTCCACTACGCCAAGCAGGAGCTGCTCGACGACAAGACCCAGGCCCGCAAGCCCGAGGTCCTCGTCTACATGCCGGACCGGAACGGGCGGTACCGGCTGGTGGCCGCCGAGTTCATTTCAACCGCGAAGAACCGGCCCTCGATTGCCGGGCTGAAGTTTGAAGACGGCCCGTTCCCCGGTTCTTTCGCCCTCCATGCGTGGGTCTGGCGGGACAATCCGGACGGCATGTTCGCGGCGTTCAACCCGGACCTGAGCTGCCCGAAGTAACGGGCTGAGAAGGACTGCCGGCGGCACCCGCCGGGCTGTCCGGGCTGCGGTGCTCGATCAGGACGGTGTCACGCCAGATGCCGGCGTGGGGCCCGTAGACCATGAGTCCGATGCGTCGGCGGGTGCCGACGATGGTGAATCCGTGGCGCTGGTGCAGTGCGAGAGAGGCAGTATTTTCGGGGAAGACGTTGGACTGGATGGTCCAGACCCCTGCGGCGTGGCAGTGACGGATGAAGGCGGCAAGGAGCCGGGAGCCGTGTCCGTGACCGTTAACGGCCGGGCTGATGTAGATCGAGTGGTCGATGACGCCGGAGTAAACGGGTCGGGAGGACACGGGCGATCCGGCTGCCCACCCGATGACGGTTCCGTGGTCTTCGGCGACGAGGCGCAGGTCCGGCCGGCGCCCCGCGTCGAAGTCTTCCCAGGACGGCGGGGCCTGCTCGAAGGTCGCGTTTCCGGTGGCGATGCCCTCTGCCCAGATGTCCTTGACGACGGTCCAGTCGTTCCTGGTCAGTTCACGGATCCTCAACCCGGCGCCTGGGGTCACAGGGGTGCTGCTTGGTTGGTGCGGCCGTGCTGCAGGCCAGTGGAAAATCCAACCGACACAATGACAGGCTCCGGGGTTGCGCAGCAGGAGTCCGCCATTACCGCGTCGTTGTCGGGGATGCTGGTGGAGCAGACGCCGGTTTCGGGGAGTTCGAGTTCGACCGTGTCCGCGGCCATGCTGTTTCCGGCGAGGGCGGCGGCGATTGAGCGGACCTGTTCGTAGCCGGTGGCCATCAGGAAGGTCGGGGCGCGGCCATAGGACTTCATGCCGGCCAGGTAGAAGTCCTTCTCCGGGTGGGTAAGGATCCTGGCACCGTGGGCCGGGACGGTGCCGCAGCTGTGAAAGTCCGGGTCGATCAGCGGGCCTAAGGCTTTGGGTGCGTCGACGGCGGGGTCGAGGTCGAGGCGCAGCTCGGTGAGAATGGACAGATCGGGGCGGAACCCGGTCGCCGGGATCACCAGGTCGGCCTCGACACGGCGGCCGTCAGCAGCGATGACCGTGACCGTGCCACCGTTCATGTCAATGCCGTTGGTGTGGAAGCCTGTGAGGAGTTGGACGGCCCGGGTGTCGACGGCGGTGCGCAGCCGCGTGCCGAGCTGGCCGCGGGCGGGAAGCTGGTCAGCGTCTCCGCCGCCGTAGGCGCGGGCAGGGGTGTTGGCGCGGATGGCCCAGAGGACTTCGGTTCCGGGATTGGTCCGGGCGGTTCGGGCGAGGTCCAGGACCATGTTCGCGGCCGAGTGTCCGGAGCCGATGACCAGGGTGCGGCGTCCCGCGAACCCGTCACCGGAGACGTCAGGCAGCGGCCCGGTGATCAGCCCGGCGGCCCGGGCTTCGGCCTCACCGGGCGCGGGCAGCCCCCCTGATCCAAGGGGCGCAGGGGTGGTCCAGGTTCCGGAAGCGTCGATGACGGCGCGGGCCAGGATCTCTGTGGTGTCGCCGCTGGTGTGCCGGATGCGCAGGAGGAACGGAGCTTGGTCGCGGCCGGCGCTACGTCCTTTGTCCATGCCCTGCCGCGTGACGGCAACGACTCTGGCTCCGGTCCGGATCCGGTGTTTGAGTGCGGTGGTGGCGGCCAGGGGCTCGAGGTAGCCGGTGACGATCTGGTGTCCGTAGGGCAGTGCGGTTGGACGGTGCGCTTCCCAACCAGTGGCCTCGAGCAGCCGGACGGCGGCGGCGTCGAGGTTGTACTGCCAGGTGGAGAACACCCGGACGTGGCCCCACGCGCGCACTGCGGCTCCGACGGTGGGGCCGGCTTCGAGGACGAGCGGTTCAAGGCCGCGTTCGAGCAGGTGCGCGGCCGCTGCCAGGCCGACGGGTCCGGCACCGATCACGGCGACCGGCAGGGAGTCCTGTGCTGTCATGCTGTCCTCATTTCAATCGTCGGCGCGCACTTACGGTGCCGTTCGGGTGACGGGTTATGCGGTAGCCGGGGTCAGGGAGGCGATCAGCGCCTCGACCCGGGTCTTGATCTCGTCGCGGATGGGCCGGACGGAGTCGACGCCCTTGCCGGCGGGGTCTTCCAGGACCCAGTCTTCGTAGCGCTTCCCCGGGAAGTAGGGGCACTCGTCACCGCAGCCCATGGTGATGACGACGTCGGAACCTTTCACGGCCTCGGTGGTGAGGATCTTAGGGATCTCGGCGGACATGTCGATACCGACCTCGGCCATCGCCTCGACCGCGGCGGGATTGACCTTGTCCACGGGCTGGGACCCGGCGGAGCGGACCTCAATCTCACCCTTGCCCAGGGTGGCGAGGAACGCGGCGGCCATCTGGGAACGGCCGGCGTTGTGGACGCAGACGAACAGGACGGAGGGCTTGTGGCTCACGAGAGCACCTTTCGATCAGCCGCGACCGCCGCGGCAGCGGTGGAAGCAGCAAGGGCGGGGTAAAGGAATCGGACCAGGGCGTAGCCGGCTGCCCCGCCGGCCAGCTGGGCGAGGATGAAAGCGGGAGCGGACGACGGGGAGATCCCGGCGAAGGTGTCCGTGATGGTCCGGGCGATCGTGACGGCGGGGTTGGCGAAGCTGGTGGAGGACGTGAACCAGTACGCTGCCGTGATGTAGCCGCCGACGGCGAACGCGACCCGGTCGGTCCTCCCGGAACGGACCGTGCCGAAGATGACCAGCAGCAGCCCGATGGTGGCGATGACCTCGCCGAGCCAGAGGCCGGCCCCGGCTCTTTCACGCGTGGAGAACGTGACGGCGTCCAGGCCGAACATCAGGTTCGCGGCAAGGGCGCCCACCAGGCCGCCCAGGAACTGGGCGCCGATCAGAGCCGCCGATGTTCTGGTGTCAATCATGCCCAAGGCGCGTTCGACCAGGGTGACGACGGGGTTGAACGAGGCGGAGACCGGCTGCAGGGCGACAATGAGCGCGACCAGGGCGGCGCCTGTGGCCACGCTGTTCTGCAGAAGCTGCAGCCCGACGTCGTCCGGGGACAACCGTGACGCCATGATCCCGGAGCCCACGATGGCTATCACGAGGAATGCCGTACCGACGAGCTCGGCACCGGCTCTGCGCGCCAGGACGCTCACGTCGCCTGTCCCCCGATCAGTGTGGCGAGGTTCTGAAGGGCCTCGGTGCGGGCCCGGTAGTAAACCCAGACGCCACGCTTCTCCCGGTCCAGCAGACCGGCCCCGTGCAGGATTTTCAGGTGGTGGCTGATCGTCGGCTGGGACAGCTCGAAGGCGTCGTTCAGGTCGCAGACACACGCCTCACCGCCCTCATGCGAGGCGACCAGGGACATCAGCCGCAACCGGACCGGATCCGCCAGGGCCTTCAACAGTGGCGCGATTCCCTCAGCCTCGGGCAGGGACAAGGGCTCCCGCGCCAGCGGGGAGCAGCAAGCAACCGTTTGGACCGCGGTCAATTCCAAAGACATAGACACACGTATATATTTACATTCATCTATGTCATAGCGCAATGACCCAACGCCGGGCTCATTGTCGGCGTCCGGCGCTACACTGAACTTATCGAACAAATATTCGAATAAGGGTGTGTTGTGGGCGTTATTGTCGGGCCTCGCGTGATAGATGCAGGCGCGTCGCTGTTCTCGGTATTGATCTCTCCCGTGGCAGTCGCGGCCGGCTTTCCATCGCCGGCACAGGACTACTTCGACGGGCGGATCGACCTGAACGCACACCTGATCAAGGACATCACCAGCACCTTTGTTGTCAGGGTCACCGGAAACTCCATGGAGGGTGCCGGCATCAGCGACGGGGACGAGCTGATCGTCAACCGCGCGCTGGAACCCAAGGACGGGTCCGTCGTGATTGCCGTGCTGGACGGTGAACTCACCGTTAAGAGGCTGCGCATCACGGCCACCGGAATCGTCCTGCAGGCGGAAAATCCCCGGTACCAGGACATCAAGGTATCGGCGCTTTCCGAACTGACCATCTGGGGAGTCGCCACAAGGTGCCTGCACCATGTCTGAGGCCCGCCGTGGCTAAACCTGCCCTCATGCGCCACATGCCGCAGATCGCCCACGTAGACGTCAACTGTTTCTACGCGTCCGCGGAACGGGCCTTCGACCCCTCGCTGGAGGGCCGCCCACTGGTGGTCCTGTCCAATAACGACGGCTGCGCCGTTACCCGTTCCCCCGAGGCGAAGGCACTCGGCATCACCACCGGTGAACCCTGGTTCAAGCTCGCGCCGCGGGCAAAGGAGTGGGGCCTCGTGGCGAAATCCAGCAACTACGAACTCTACGGCGACATCAGCGCGCGGGTCATGGAGCTGCTCGGCAGGTACTCGGCCTGGTTGGAGGTCTACAGCATCGACGAGGCGTTCCTGGGGGTCAAGGGGGACGCCGGCACCTTGCTACCCCTCGGACGCACCATCAAGGACGCCGTCCGCAGGCATGTGGGCGTTCCCGTATGCGTGGGCATCGCACCCACCAAGACGCTCGCCAAGCTCTGCAACAAGTGGGCCAAGAACAACCCGGCCTTTGACGGGGTCTGTTTATGGGAGGCGGTCCCCCACGATGTCCGGGACAGCCTGCTGGCCCGGCTGCCCGTGGACGAGATCTGGGGCATCGCCGGAAGGCTGACCAAGCGGCTCAACGTCCTGGGGATCTTCACGGTCCAGGACCTGGTCCGCGCCGATGCGGTGATGATCCGGGACAGGTTTTCGGTGGTGCTGATGCGCACCGTCCTCGAGTTGCGGGGCACCCCCTGCATTCCCATGGAGGAGGAGCGAATCGGCCGGGACCAGCTGATCTTCTCGCGATCGTTCGCCACGCCGGTCGCCAGTGCGGACGGCCTGCGGCAGGTGCTGAGCATTTACGGGCAGCAGGCGAGCGCCAGGCTGTCCAAGCACGGCCTGCAGGCGAAAGTGCTCACGGCATTTGCCGCCACGTCACCCTTCCGCCAACAGGAGCAGGCGTACCCGTCCGTATGCGTTTCGCTGCCGATGCCGACGGCGGACCCGCTGCTGCTGACCAGGGCGGCACATGCCCTGCTCCCCCACATCCGGGACGGCCTCAAATATGCCAAGGCGGGGATCATGCTGACCGACCTGCGGCCCAGCGGCAACCAGTCGCCGCTCGAACTGTTCGAGAACCGGCATGAGGAACGCGGCATCGGCCCGCTGCTTGACGATGTGAGCCGGCGCTTCGGGCGCGGGGCCATCGGGCTGGGACATGCCGGCATCAAGTCCGGCCTCGACTGGACCATGAAGCGTGACATGCGCTCGCCCCGGTACACCACCCATTGGGACGAACTTCCGGTGGTCAAAGCCGCATGACCCGGCTGCAGTGACAGAAACATAGTCCAAACTGTTCAGCATGCTAGCCAGCAGACAGTATAGTGAACAGATGACTTCTCCCAAGACTGTGGCCATCGCCGTCCCGCTCGAAGCAGAGCTCGTGGACCAGATCCGTGCCGTCGATCCGTCCATCACCGTCCTGTACGAGCCCGGCCTCCTCCCGCCGGAGCGCTTTCCCGCAGACCACGCCGGCGATCCCGCTTTCGAGCGCACGCCCGGGCAGGAGGAACGCTACTGGGCCATGCTCGGCAGGGCCGAAGTGCTCTACGGCTTCCCCAATGAGAGCCCTGCGGGCCTGGCCCGCATCGCCCGGGATAACCCCGCACTCGAATGGATCCATGCCATGGCGGCGGGGGCAGGCGGAGCGGTCAAGGCATCCGGGCTCGGCCAGGACGTCCTGCAGAAATTCCGGATCACCACCTCCGCCGGAGTACACGCGCTTCCCCTCGCCGAATTTGCGGCGATGGGAATCCTGAACGGCTTCAAACGGAGCGCCGAGCTGGCCCAGGACCAGGCCGCCAAGGCCTGGCCCGACCTGCGGGTACCCACCCGCCTGGTCAACGGCTCGAACCTGGTGATCAGCGGCCTGGGCGAAATCGGGCTGGAAACGGCCCGGATCGCCAGGGCGCTCGGCATGAACGTCAGCGGCACCAAGCGGACCGTTGAGCCCATCGAGGGCATCCACCAGGTGGTGGACAACGCGGGCCTGCCCGGACTCCTCGCCACGGCAGACGCCGTTGTCAACACCCTGCCCGGAACCGAATACACAGAGAAACTCTTCAACCGGGAACTGTTCGCGGCCATGAAACCCGGCACCACCTTCGTCAATGTTGGCCGAGGCACCGTGGTGGATGAGGATGCGCTGCTGGAGGCGCTGGAGAACGGCCAGGTGGGCTACGCCTGCCTGGACGTCTTCGCCGTGGAGCCGCTGCCCCGGGACAGCCCCCTGTGGAGCCACCCCAGGGTTATGGTCTCGCCCCACACGTCAGCCCTCAGCGCCGCCGAAAACCGGCTGATCACCGAGCGGTTCTGCAGCAACCTCCGCACCTTCCTCGACGGCGGCGAGCTTCCCCACCTCGTGGACACCGTCCACTTCTACTAAGCCAGTACCGGGAGAACCAATGCGCATCGCCAGAATCAACACAGCGTCCGGGACCCGGCACGCGGTTGAACGGGCCGGATCATGGCACCACATCGTCGACCCGTTCGAGGCACCGCTCCGCTTCACGGGCGGCACCACCCCCGCAGGTGAGGCGGAGCTCCTCGCTCCCGTGGCCCCGGCGGTAGTGGTAGGCATCGGCCACAACCTGACCCTCAACGACCACCCACTGCCCATCCAGGCATGGCATAAGTCCGTCCACACAGTGGCCGGACCTGGCGACCGGATCGTCGCCGCACGCGGCCGCGGCACAGTGAACGTAGAAGGTGAACTCGCCGTGGTGATCGGCAAGCAGGCAGCTGACCTGACCGCAGAGAACGCCCTGGACCACGTCCTCGGCTACACCTGCGTCAACGACGTCACCAACGTGGATCAGAACGCGGTGGACGAGCGGAACTTCCAGGGCAAGGCCGGCGTCAACTACACGCCACTCGGACCGTGGATAGAAACCGCCCTTCCGGATCCCGAGCGGGCTGGCATCGGCGTCTTCGTCAACGGAGTGCCCAAGGCCAACTCCGGGACGTTCAACCTGCCCTCCTCTGTGGTGGACTGCCTTGTCTACGTCACCTCCTGGCTGACCCTTGAGCCCGGGGATGTCGTCATGACTGGCGCGCCCGGCACCGCGGTGCCGGTGGAGCCGGGCGACCGCGTGGACATCGTGGTGGAGGGCGTCGGAACCCTGGCCAGCGCGGTGGGTTGACGGGCCGCTCCCGTATTCTTCGGGACCGCACATTCGCCGGGGCACTTATGATGGATAGCGTTCAGTTGACTGAACGGACACTGCAGTCAGTCCCGGCAACCTAAGGAGAATCATGGCCGATTCCCGCACCCCCGCTTCACCGGACAAGTCGGGAGCCGCCTCGCCGGCGCCGGCAGTCACGCGTGCGGCCGCCGTCCTGGATGCGCTGGCGGCTTCTGCAACGGGGCGGCTGACCCTCAGCGACCTTTCGCGCGAAGTGGGGATTCCCAAGTCTTCCACCTCCAATCTCCTGCTGGCGCTCGAAGAAGCCCGGCTGATCACCCGGCAGGGAGCGGAATTCACCCTGGGCCGCAAGCTGGTGGAACTCGGCGCTGCCTACTTGGGCCGGATGGACGAGGTCCAGGAGTTCTACCGCTACTGCGAACAGGCCTCCGTCCTCTCCGGGGAGACCGTCCGGATCGCCATGCTGGACGGAACCAACGTTATCTACCTCGCCCGCTACGAGGGCCACCCCGCAGTCCGCCTGACCTCCAATATCGGCGACAAGATGCCGGTATCCCTCTGCGCCGTAGGCAAGGCGCTGATCGCCCGGCTCAACGTGCACGACATCGAAGGGATGTTCCCTGACGACGCCGAACTGCCGGTCCTCACGCCCAAGTCGCTGCGCACCGGGGCGGAACTGAAGTCGCAGCTGCGCGAAATCCGCGAGCAGGGCTACGCCTTCGAGGACGAGGAAAGCACCACCGGCGTGGTGTGCCTGGCCGTGTCTGTTCCCACGCGCGGCGCCCACGGTCCCAGCCTGGGCCTGTCCGTCACCGCGCTGAAGGCCACCTACACTCCGGAACAGGGCTCGCAGATGGTCAAGGAGCTCAAGGAGCTGGCGCACTCGCTGGGCAACCCTATGGGCTAAGCGCGGCCGCGGACTCCAAGCCGCAGAGGAACGCCGCTTCTCAACAAAACAAAAAACTGTTGCCAGTTGTTCAGCTTGCTGTATTGTGTTCAGCATAGTGATCGACACAACAGGTGTTGTCGCTATCCCACCAGGCCAACGGGGGCCTGGAGTGCATTAGAGGGAGTTCTCGTGACAACTCGTACTAAATCACCGCAGACCGATGCGGACGGCGCCGTCGTCGATCCGGAGCAGCTGCGAAGGGCAACTCTTGCCAGCTCCGTGGGTTCGGCCCTGGAGTACTACGACTTCTACATTTACGGCCTCGCATCGGCCCTGATCTTCGGCCCGCTGTTCTTCGCCCCGCTGGGCGAGAGCGGCGCCGTCATCGCCTCCTTCGCCACCTACGGCGTCGGCTTCGCGGCCCGGCCGTTCGGCGGCGTGGTCTTCGGGTACATCGGGGACCGGTTTGGCCGCAAAATGGTGCTGATCCTGACCATCGGCCTGATGGGCATGGCCAGCTTCGCCATCGGGCTCCTCCCCACCTTTGAGCAGGCGGGGATGCTCGGGGCGGTGCTGCTGGTTGCCCTGCGCATCCTCCAGGGCCTGGGCGCCGGAGCCGAGCAGGCAGGCGCCACAACGCTGATCTCCGAGGTGGCCCCGCGCCGCCGTCGCGGTTTCTTCGCCTCACTGCCCTTCGTGGGCATCCAGCTGGGCACGCTCCTGGGCGCCGGCACCTTCGCCCTGATGGCCCTGGCGGACAAGGAAGTCCTGCAGGGCTGGCTCTGGCGCGTACCTTTCCTGGCCAGCGTCATCCTGATCATCATCGCCGTCTTCATCCGGCTCAAGCTCAAGGAGACCCCGGTCTTCCAGGAGCTCGAAAAACACAAGGCCGTGGTCAAGAACCCGGTGGGCCAGATCTGGAAGCACTCCAAGAAGAACGTGCTGGTGGGCATCGGCCTGCGGATGGGTGAGAACGGAAACTCATCGATCTACTCGGCGCTGCTGGTGTCCTTCATCAGCATGCCGGCCGGCGTCTTCGCCGGCGACAAGTTCATCGGCCCCACCGGCCTGCTGATCGCCGCCGGATTCGCGGCGGTCCTGGTGGTCACCTTCGGTGCGCTGTCCGACCGCTTCGGCCGGGTACCCGTCTACCGCTACGGCGCCCTGTTCCAGGCCGTCATCGCCCTCCCGGCCTTCTACCTGGTCACACTGGGCAACGTCACCCTGGTCTGGGTGGTCATGGTGGTGGGCATCGCCCTGGGCGTCCAGTCCATGCTCGGCCCGCAGTGCGCCCTGCTGCCGGAACTCTTCGGCTCCCAGCACCGCTTCACCGGCGTCGCCCTCAGCCGCGAAATCTCCGCAGTGCTCGCCGGCGGCTTTGCACCGATGATCGGTGTGGCACTGCTCGCAGCTACCGGCCACTCCTGGCTGGTTCCCGCGATCTACTCCCTGGTGCTGGCGTCAATCTCTTTCGCCACCACCTTCTTCACCCCCGAAACGAACGGCCGCGACCTGCTGGTCGTGGAGGACGCCAAGTGACGCACGGCTCCGTCGGCTTCGTGGGGCTCGGCCTCATGGGCGCCCCGATGGCCGCCAACCTGCTCGGCGCCGGGTGGCAGGTCAGGGGTTGGAACCGCTCCCCCGCAGCCGTCCGGGACCTTGAACTCCGGGGCGGGTCCGGCGTCGACACCGTCGCCGACCTGCGCGGCGAGCCCGTCATCATCTTCATGCTCCCCGACCTCCCCTTCATCGAAGAGTCCGCCGCCGGCCTCCTGGCGGCATGGCGGACGGAGCCACCCGCGCCGGGGACGCTGGTGGTGGTCATGAGCAGCGTGTCACCGGTGGGGGTGCAGGCGTTCGGCCTTGCGGTGGCTGAGGCGAGCGCCGGGAACGCCTCCGTGCTCGATGCACCGGTCAGCGGCGGCACGGACGGCGCGCGCCGGGGAACCCTGGCCATCATGGCCGGCGGCTCCGAGGCGGACTTCGCACGTGCGCTGCCGGTCCTGGAGGCCATGGGCGCGGCGGTCCGGCGGCTGGGCGGGCTGGGCGCCGGCTCCCTCGCCAAGGCATGCAACCAGCTGGTGGTGGGAACCACGACGGCGGCACTCGCCGAAGCCGCGGAGCTGGCCGAACGCTCGGGCCTGGACGTCCACGCCCTCTTCGAGGTGCTCGCCGGGGGCTTGGCGGGCAGCCGCGTGCTGGACCAGGTGGGACCCCGGCTGGCGGCCAAGGATTACACACCCACAGGGCCGGCCAAGTTCATGCGCAAGGACCTGTCCTTCGTACTGGACAGTGCACGCAGCGCGGGTACCGCCACACCCATGGCGTCCGCCGGAATCGAGCTGTACACCGAGCTGGTGGCGCAGGGCCTGGGAGACCAGGACCTTGCGGTGGTGCGGCAGGCCGTCGCAAACCCCAGCGCCGCCGGCGCCGGAGAGGCCCGGCGATGAGCCAGTTGTTTGACCTGACCGGACGCACCGCCCTGGTCACGGGTTCCAGCCGCGGCATCGGCAACGCACTCGCCCGGGCACTGGCGGAGGCCGGCGCCACGGTGGTCCTGAACGGGATCAATGCGGAGCGGCTCGCAGCGGCTGAGGCGTCGATGGCAGCGGATTTCGCCCCGGGCCGGATCCGCAGCTGCGCGTTCGACGTCACCCGGGACAGCGACGCCGAGCGGGGCGTTGCCTGGGTGGAGGAGAACGTTGGCCCCCTGGACATCCTGGTCAACAACGCCGGAATCCAGCACCGGGTGGCCATGCTGGACCTCGACGTCAGCGATTGGGAGCGGGTCATCAGCACCGACCTCACCAGTGCCTTCCTGGTGGGCCGCGCCGCAGCCCGCGTGATGGTGCCCCGGGGCCGCGGCAAGATCATCAACATCTGCTCCGTCCAGACGGACCTGGCCCGGCCCACCATCGCGCCCTACGTCGCCGCCAAGGGCGGGCTGCGGAACCTGACCCGTGCCATGACGGCGGAGTGGGCGTCATCAGGGCTGCAGATCAACGCCATCGCTCCGGGCTACATCCACACGGAGATGACGCAGAACCTGGTGGACGACGAGCAGTTCAACTCCTGGATCCTGGGAAGGACACCGGCCCGGCGCTGGGGTACCGCCAGCGACCTGGCCGGCCCTGCCGTCTGGCTGGCGTCGGACGGTTCGGCCTTCGTCAACGGGCAAACCATCTTCATCGACGGCGGCATGACGGTGGTGGTTTAACGGGAGACTGCACCCGGATGTCCGGGCGCGGGGAAGACGCCGTGCGACCTTCCGTGACGCTGCACGACGCCGCGTTGCGGCCGCGCGTCGTCCCGTTAACGCCTGCTACGGGAATCATTGTGGCCCTGCTGGGCGCTCCGTAATCTCGTCTCAGCACCCGCCCCAGCAAAGGAATCCCCATGGCAGACCCCCAGGACACGAGTCCGCAGAACCCCGGAAACTCCACCCGCATCGTCGCCGGCCAGGCCACTCCCAAGCGCCCCCTGGGCCTGAAAATCGGCATCGCCGCCGCCATCCTCGCCCTCGTGGGAGGCGGCGCCGCCGTCGCCTCAGCCGTCAACGCGAACAACACCGCCACCGCACCAGAGGCCGCAGCAGCGCCCGCCGGAAACCCGGCAGCGGAACTGAAACTCGGCTACTTCGGCAACGTCACCCACGCCCCCGCACTGGTGGGCGTCAGCAAAGGCTTCATCAAGGACCAGCTCGGCGACACCAAGCTCAGCACCCAGGTCTTCAACGCCGGTCCCGCGGCCATTGAGGCGCTCAACGCCGGAGCCATCGACGCCACCTACCTAGGCCCCAACCCGGCCATCAACTCGTTCGTGAAGAGCCAGGGCGAATCCATCAACATCATTGCCGGTGCCGCCGCCGGCGGAGCGCAGCTCGTGGTAAAGCCGGAGATCAACTCCGCCGCGGACCTCAAGGGCAAGACCCTCGCCTCCCCGCAGCTCGGCGGCACCCAGGACGTGGCCCTCCGCGCCTGGCTGACCGCCCAGGGCTACAAGACAAACGTGGACGGCAGCGGCGACGTGGCCATCAACCCCACCGAGAACGCCCAGACCCTGAAGCTGTTCCAGGACGGCAAGCTCGACGGCGCGTGGCTGCCCGAGCCCTGGGCCTCCCGCCTGGTGCTGACCGCCGGTGCCAAGGTGCTGGTGGACGAGAAGGACCTGTGGGACGGTTCGCTGTCCGGCAAGCCCGGCGAATTCCCCACCACCATCCTGATCGTCAACCAGAAATTCGCCGCAGACCACCCGGACACCGTCAAGGCGCTCCTGAAGGGCCACGCCAAGTCCGTTGAGTGGCTGAACGGTGCCGCCGCGGATGAGAAGGCCACCGTCATCAACGCAGCACTCAAGGAAGCGGCCGGCGCCGAGCTCAAGGCCGATGTCATCGACCGGTCGCTCAAGAACATCGTGTTCACGGTGGATCCGCTGGCCGGAACGTACCAGAAGCTGCTGGCCGATGGCGTCACGGCCGGAACCACCAAGCAGGCCGACATCAACGGCATTTTCGACCTGCGGGCCCTCAACGAGGTCACCGGCGAGAAGACCTCCGCCGCCAACCTCGGCAAAGAATAGCCGCCAACCACCACAGGGCGCCCGCCCGGCAGGAACGGCACCAGCGCTCCGGCCGGGCGGGCGCTTTTAACTTGTGGAAATCCTGCGCTTAGCCGCCGGAAACAGGCGCCTCGCCGCCCCTAAGCTGAAGAGGATTCATCGGCAGGCGGCACGGGGGATGTTGGGTGGGCGGTTCAGGCAGGGATCATGGCACATGGCCGGGAGCGCCCGACGGCGGCCCGTTGCCAAGGGTGCGCCGGTCACCGAGCGGAAGGATCCCGCAGTGGGCCATCGACGAGGCGTTCGGCCGGCAGGCACAGCAGGCTCCGTGGCGCGCACCGGAACCGGCGCCCGCAGGACGGCCGGCGTTTGGCGGTTTCCGCCGGCCGTACCGGCCCCGGCAGCGGAAGCGGCGGCTGCTCCCCGCGCTCGGCCTGGCGCTGGTCATCTGCCTGTACTTCACGCCGTCGTTCTTCAACCGCGTTGTCCTTCCCTTCGCGGCACCGTACCTGCCGGGGGCAACGGTTCCGCCGCCCGGGTTCGAGGCCGCGTCCTCGCCCCTGGGGACTCCCCCGGCCAGCACCGGCTCCACGGCTTTCGTCCTGCAGGACTCGCCCGATCCCGGCCAGCGGTTCGCCGCATACGATCCGTGCCGTCCGGTCCACTACGTAGTGCGTCCTGACTTCGCCGTGCCGGGTGGGGACGCGCTGATCCGGGACGCGGTAGCAGCGACCTCCGCGGCCACCGGCCTGCAGTTCATCTACGACGGCACCTCAACCGAAGCGCCGGCAGATGAGCGGGAAGCCTTCCAGCCGGACCGCTACGGCAAGCGCTGGGCCCCGGTGCTGATCGCATGGTCCACCCCGCAGGAGTCACCCGGCCTCGCCGGCGACATCGCGGGCGACGGCGGCAGCACCTTCGTCCAGGCACCCGGCCAGCCGATGGTCCTCGCCGCCGGCCAGATCCGGCTGGATGCGCCCGACCTCGCGGGCATCCTCGCCAGCCGCCCGGACGGAACGGACCAGGTGCGGGCCATCATCATGCACGAACTCGGCCACGTTGTGGGCCTGGACCACGTCAACGATCCGGGCCAGCTGATGCATGCGGCCAACATGGGCGTGGTGGATTTCGCCGCCGGGGACCGCGCCGGGCTGGCCCTCCTGGGCAGCGGCCCGTGCGTTCCCCAGCTCTGACCCCCGGCGCAAGACAGGGCGTGCCCGGGGGCGCGGATAGGGTATGCAAACCTGCGTAGCAGGGGACCGCTGCCGGTGTTTTACTTTCCCCTATGACTGAGTTGCTGAAGCAGCACCCAAACGAGCCGCACGACGACAGCATTGCAGCGCGCCTGAACTGGCTGCGCGCGGGCGTCCTTGGAGCCAATGACGGCATCGTGTCCGTGGCCGCAACGGTGGTGGGAGTCGCCGGTGTGACCAACGATGTCACCCCTATCCTGGTGGCCGGCGCGGCCGCCGTGGTGGGTGGCGCCGTCTCCATGGCGCTGGGCGAGTACGTGTCCGTCAGCAGCCAAAGCGACAGCCAGCGGGCCCTGATCGAGAAGGAACGCCAAGAACTCCGTGACGATCCCGACGGCGAACTGGAGGAGCTAGCCGCCATCTACCAGGCGAAGGGACTCACCGAAGCAACCGCGCGCACGGTGGCCCTCGAGCTCACCGAGCACGATGCGCTGGGCGCGCACCTGGAGGCCGAACTGAAGATTGATGAGGCCAGCGTCGCCAGCGCCTGGCACGCAGCGTTTGCCTCGGCCATCGCCTTCACCGTCGGTGCGGTACTGCCGCTGCTGGCAATCCTGCTGCCACCGGCCGAAATCCGGATCCCCCTCACCTTCGTGGCGGTTGTCATCGCCCTGGCGATTACCGGCACGGTCAGCGCCAGGATCGGCGGCAGCTCGAAGCGGAAGGCCACCCTGCGCCTGGTAATTGGCGGCGCCCTTGCCATGGCTTTCACCTATGGCGTTGGCCTGCTGCTGGGCACCACGGGGATAGCCTGACTCCAGCACACCTGATCCGGCGTCACTGCCCAGTCCCTAGGAGCTTTGCATGGTGGAAATCGGCGGCCTTCCGGCCCACATCCTCCTGGTCCATGGAGTGGTTGTCCTGGCGCCGCTGGCGGGCCTGATGGCGGTGGTCTTTGCACTCTGGCGCCGGAGCAGGGCCTACCTGGCCTGGCCCCTCGGCGTCCTGGCCTTTGGCCTGGTGCCGTTGTCCATCCTCACCGCGCAGGCCGGTGAACAGCTGGAGAAGGCCAGGCCTGCCTCGAACCTCATCCGGGAGCACGCCGAGCAGGGCGGCTTCTTCCGGTTCGTGGCGGTGATCTTCCTGGTGGTGGCGGCCGCGCAGATTCTTGCCGCCTTCCCCGCCGCAGTGAACCGCTGGCACGTGCTCCGCGGAACCGGACGCCTCCTGGCCGCCCGCTGGCTTGTTCCGGCTACGTCAGTTCTCGGCGTCCTGGCGGGGCTGTTCCTGATCTACGAGGCCGTTGTGACCGGCCACTCCGGCTCGGCGTCGGTCTGGAGCGGAACCTAGGGCGCTGCGCGGGGAATGGCCCGCTGGAAAGGTGGCTGGGATCATCAATCCCCCGTCACTGGAGTAGACCTTGGAACTGAACCCCGCCGAACTTACGCCCGTCATCAATCGCATGAAGCGCGCCCAGGGCCAACTTGCCGCTGTCACGCGCATGTTCGAGGAAGGCCGCGATTGCAAGGATGTGGTCACGCAGCTGGCGGCGGTATCGAAGGCCCTTGACCGGGCCGGATTCGCCATCATCGCCACCGGGCTGGAGCAGTGCATCGTCCAGAAGGACGAAACCCTGGACCGGAAAGAGCTGGAGAAGCTTTTCCTCTCCCTGGCCTAACAGGCGGGCGGGGCCAATACGCGCCGGACGCCAGGGGCGGACGACGCCGGCATGCGGCTGCGGCGCGTCAGCGAAACACCGGGGCGGGTGGCCGCAGGGCGGCGGCGGGGCAACAGCCCGCCAAAGTGGAGCTAAGTAGCTTGAGCTAGGCCTGCGCCTGCATGCCGAGCGGCGGTATGGCCGGGCCGGCCAAACCGGGGGCAGCGGCAACATCCATCAGTGCAGGCCGCTGCAGGTAAGCCTCAAGCTCGTCGGCTGAAAGGCCGGCCGTCCGGGCCAGGGCAGGCGCGCTGACACTGAAGGCCGAGGCGCCGCGGAGAGCCGCGCACAGGTCCTCTTCGGCGGCGTCCAGCTCCCACTGCAGCTGCTCCAGTTTGGCGGACGCCAAGGCAACTGCTTTCATCCATCCGCCGGCCTCCGAGGGCGCGCCGGACGCCCCCACGGGATCGGCATTGAAGCCATAGCTGTCGGGCAGCGGCAGGGCGACGACATCGGCCAGGTGATTCCGGTTCCGGCTCTGTGGTTCTGCTACCGCTGTCATGTCGCCCTCGATCCCTCGTTTACCGAATTGCTAGTTTGCCTAGTATTTAGTACCTCTAGGCAATTGTCCAGCCCGGTTTGGCGGATCAGCCCCTCGCCACCTCGTCCATGGCGTGGCGCATGCGGACCAGGAAGCCGAAAACTGTTCCAAGCTCGTCGCGGTCAAGGGATTCTATGAGGTTGGCGATGGGCCGCCGGGCGTCGTCCAGCGCCTGGACTTCCGCGGTCTCGCTCAGCCCGGTACTCCGGAGGATGGAAGCCCGACGGTCCGAGGGGTGGGGCTCCCGCACCACAACGCCGCCTGACACCAGCCGGTCAATCAGGGCAGTAATCGAGGCGGAGCTCAGCCCCAACAGGGCCGATAATTCCGTGGGGCGCATGCCATCGCCGCGAAGTGTTGCCTCACGGACGTAGCGCAGGGCGAGGACGTCGGTTGCACCGCGATCCATGATGGGGCGGGTGCGGCGGAGCATGGCTGTCTCCGCGGCACGGTACTCGCTCAGCGCATCAAGGACGTCGGTTGCACCGATCCGGCCAACCGCTTCCCGGGTGTCGACACTTCCCAATCCACCTAAAGGAGTCATGACCCTTCCTCGATAGCCTAGTAACACGCCCGTCAAGCTAAAGATACTAAGGCATTCACCCTGCAGTGTCGATGTGGGGGGGCCAGCTCCCGCGTCAGTCCCCCGGCAGGGCGTTCATCTCCGCCCGGGTGGGCGGGTTGGCGCCGGGCCGGGAAACGGTGACAGCAGCGGCGCGGGCAGCGTGGGCCAGCAGTTCCGCCAGCGCCTCCGCGGGCAGCTCGCGCAGGTCCTTCCGGTTTTCCGCGCCGTCCAGGCCCCGGTCCACGAGTCCGGAGAGCAGTGCCGCCATGAAGGAGTCGCCGGCGCCAACGGTGTCCGCCACCTCGACGCGCGGGGCCGCCACTGCGGCCTCGCCTGCGGCCGTGATGCCCCATGGACCCTCGCCACCCCGGGTCACCACCACCATCGCGGGGCCCTCGGAGCCGCCCATGGCCAGCCACGTGCGCGCGGATTCCAGGACGTCCTGCCCCGGATACAACCAGGCGAGGTCCTCATCCGAGGCCTTCACCACATCGGCGAGGGAGACGAACTTTTCCGCATGGCGGCGCGCGTAATCCACGTCGGTGATGATGCTCGGGCGGCAGTTGGGGTCGAAGCTGATGGTGGCATGCGGGTGTGCGTATTCGACGGCGGCCAGCACCTCGGTGGCTCCGGGCGCCAGCATCGTGGCGATCGATCCGGTGTGCAGCAGCGTGGTGCCCTGGAGCATGAAGCCGAGCCGGTCTGCGATGCCGGGAAGGTCCCAGGCGAGGTCGAACGTGTAGGTGGCGGCGCCGTCGTCGTCAATCAAGGCGGTGGCAACGCTGGTGGGCAACTCATCCGGGCCCAGCGGAAGCATCACCGAGCTGGCGCGGAGGTGCGCGGCCACGGAATCGCCGTAGGCGTCACGCCCGTAGCGGCCAATGAACTGCACCGGATGGTCCAGGCGGGCCAGGCCCACCGCAACGTTGAGCGGGCTGCCGCCTACGTGGGCCTCGATTCCCGAAGCGCGCTGGACAACGTCAACAAGGCCTTCGCCGATCACTGTGAGCATGGTCATACTCTGCCAGAGAAGCGGGCGGGGCCGAATTCCATGTCAGCGCAGCAGTTCACACACCAGTTGGCGGCACGCCAGGTAGGCCGGGGCGGTGATGTCGATCAGCGCGAAGTGGTCGCCGGGGACGCTGACGAACCGTGCGGGCACCGTCGATCCCCGGGCCGCATCCACATAGCCTGTGGACATTTCCGGCGGCACATCGTGGTCGGCGTCGGCGTGGACGGCGTACACGGGAACGTCCAGCGGCAGCGCCGCCATGGGGCTGGCCAGCCGGTACCGGGCGGGGAATTCCGACGACGGTCCGCCCAGCAGGTTGGCTACGGCACCGTTGCTGAGGTTGAGGCGTTCAGCGCCGGCCAGGTCCAGGACCCCGGACTGGCTGACCACGCCGGCGAGCCGGACTCCCCGCCGGCCTGGAAGGCTGTCCGCGTTTCCTGTCCCCAGTTCCGCCACCCTGTCCCGCCCGGCGGCCCAGACGGCCAGGTGCCCTCCGGCCGAATGGCCCAGGGCCACCACCTTCCCCAGGTCCAGGGCATGGGGGTCCGCGAGCGCTGCCAGCTGGTCGATGCCCGCCAGGATGTCATCGAACGTGCCGGGCCAGCCGCCTCCGTTTCCGGCGCGCCGGTACTCCAGGTTCCAGGCGGCGATCCCGTGTTCCGCCAGGTCCCTGGCCAGAGGTTCGCCGAGCTCGGCGCCGTACTGCGCGCGCCAGTAACCGCCATGGATCACCACCACCACGCCCTGGTGCCGGGCGCCTACGGGAAGATCGGGGAGGAACAGTTCGCCCCACTGGCTGGGATCCTCGCCGTACGGGTAGCGGTGGCGTTGGATCATGTGCCGAGACTACATGGGGGGACGGGACGGCAGGGACCGGACCCGTTTAGCCGGGCCTGTTCCTGGGCACCCTTCAACCATGGAAGAACGTGACGTGACCACCCGGAGTTCCACCGTTGAGGAGTGGACGCAGGGCCTGTCCGAATCCACCGGCTCACCGGGCGGCGGTGCCGGGACAGGCGTAATGCTGGCCGTTGCTGCGTCGTTGGCCTCGATGGTGGCCGGCTATACCGAACCGGGCGCGGACCATCAGCAAACCGTGGACGATCTCAGGGACCGTGCCCGGAGACTGCGGAGCGAGGCGCTGCACCTGGCCGACGAGGATTCGACGGCGTCCCGGGCCTTCGGCGCCGCCTTCCGGTTGGAGCCCGGCGCTGAACGGGACAACGCCATCCGCGAGGCCTCAGTTGACGCCGCGCACGCCTCCGCCGTGCTCGGCGCCCGGGCGGTGCAGGCCATAGACGATCTCGCCTGGCTGGCGGCGCACGGCAATAAGGCACTGATCGCCGACGTCGTTGTCGCTTTCGGTGCCCTCCGCGCGGCCGTGGCGGGAGCCCGGACCAACGTCAGCTTCGACCTGGGATCCCTGCGCTCCACCGGGGCTTCCCTTGAAGAGATCCGTGAACAGCAGCCGGAACTGTGGGCTTCCGTGGAGCGCCTCACCGGCGCGCTGGAGCGGATTGACGCACTGACGGAGCAAATTGATTCCCGCGCCGCCCCTACGGATAGCATCTGACAGGGCCTCCTGCCAGGGCAGCGGGCAACGGCAGCAGTCAAAGGCTCTGGCCAAAGGCACTGGTCAAAGGCTCCGCCAGGTACTGCCGCCCGAAGGGCGATGAGATTGAGGACAGCGGTGTGGACGGAGTCCTAAAGGGATTTTTTGTGGTGGGCGTGGTCATGTTCGTCGGCTACGTGCTCGGCAGGTCGAATGCGCTGGGCCCGCAGGGCACCAAGGTGCTTTCCAGCCTGACGTTCCTGGTGGGACTGCCCAGCCTGATGTTCTCGATGATCGCCACCCGGCACATCTCGGAGGTCCTGAGCGAAACGGGCCTGATCTCGGTGGTCACCGCCGTTGCCATGATGGCGGTGTTCGCCCTGGTGGGTGCAATCGCCCGATGGGGAGTCCGCCGCACCACCATCGGCGCCCTGGCCACAGGCATCGTGAACTCCACCAACCTCGGCGTTCCGCTGTCGCAGTACGTCATGGGAAGCGCCACCTACGTCACACCCATCATGCTGTTCCAGCTCGCCGTGATCACCCCCATCGCGCTGACCATCCTGGACCTGACCAACCCGGACGGAACCAAGCCGTCCCTGCGCCGCATCCTCGCCACGCCCTTCCGCAACCCCGTGACAGTGGCGGCCATCCTGGGCATCATCGTCAGCGCCGTCGGCATCGAAATCCCCACCCTGGTGCTGGACCCGCTTAGGCTCATCGCCCAGGTGACGGTTCCGCTGATGCTGATCATCTTCGGCATGTCCCTCCATGGCCTCTCACCCCGGGCCAGCAGCAGCGACAGCGCGCCCACGTTCCTGGCCGTCGTCCTGAAATCAGCCATCCAGCCCGCCCTCGCCTGGCTCCTGGCCAGCTACGTCTTCCACCTGGACGACTTCAACACCTTCGTGGTGACCGCCTGTGCCATATTGCCCACCGGCCAGAACGTGGTCCTCTACGCTGTGCGGTACCGCGTGGGCCAAAGCCTTGCGCAGACGACGGCGGTGATCACCTCGGCGCTGGCCGTTCCGTTGCTGCTCGGGGCGGCCTGGCTGCTGAACTGAGCTCCCGGCGGCGGACTTGGGCGCGGGTATAACTGGGTACCTGGAGCACAAACAACGGAGGTTCTTCCATGGCACGGATTCTGGTGACCGGTTCAACGGACGGGCTGGGCCTGGCAACGGCGGAAACACTGGCCCGTGAAGGCCACCACGTGCTGGTTCACGCCCGGTCCGCCCGGCGCCTGCCCGCGGTGCAGCACCTGGTGGACCAGGGTGCGCAGTGCCTGGTGGGAGACCTTTCGGACGACGCCGAGGTCCGCCAACTCGCTGACCAGGCCAACCGCATCGGCGGGATACACGCCGTGATCCACAACGCCGGAGTACTGGACGGTGCCGCGCTCCTGCCCGTCAACGTGGTGGCGCCGTACCTGCTCACCGCGCTGATCAGCGGGCCGCGCCGGCTGATCTACCTGAGCAGCGGCATGCACCGCGGCGGCAACACCCGTCTCGACGGCCTGGACTGGTCAGGCCGCTCCGCCACGGCGTCGTATTCCACCACCAAGCTGCACATCACGGCCATCTCCGCCGCCCTGGCCCGCCTGGTACCCGGCGTCACCAGCAACGCCGTGGACCCGGGCTGGGTGCCCACCCGGATGGGCGGACGCTCCGCCCCGGACGATCTTGAGCTCGGCCACCGCACGCAGGAGTGGCTGGCCACCAGTGATGACCCGGACGCCCAGGGCAGCGGCGGCTACTGGTACCACCAGCGCCGGCAGACCCCGCACCCGGCCGCGGAAGATCACGATTTCCAGGACGCCCTGCTCGCCCGGCTGGAAGAGCACACCGGCGTCACGCTGGAAGCACTCGGCTGAACATCGATTGCTCCGTAAACGCCGTTCTGACGCCTGAAAAGGGCGTTTGGGCCCACGCCCGCAGGGTTCCTTGGCCGAGCTTTCGAGGCTAGGGTGCCGGTGGGGAACAATCGATGGGGTTAGGAGACGCGCAGGCGGCGTTCGACGTCGGCCGTTTCCGGATACGCCGCCTGGGTGCCCTTGCGCGTGGTGGCCAGGGCCGCGGCCACGGAGGCGAACGCTGCGGCGTCGGCGAGGGCATCACCGGCGGCGAGCCGGACCGCCACGGCACCGGTGAAGGCGTCCCCGGCGCCGGTGGTGTCCACCGCGTCAACCTTGGTGGGCTTCACGAACACCACGGACCGGTTGGCGGGGGCGTCGGAATCCAGCACCACGGACCCGTTCGCCCCGAGGGTCACCAGCACCTGCCGGATCCCCCGTTCGGCAAAGCGTTCGCGGACGGCATCCCATTGCGCCGCGTGGGCGCCGGCACCCGGGACGGAGGCCCCAGGCCCGAGGAACAGCGCGGCTTCATGCGCGTTCACCAGCAGGACGTCCACCAACTCAGCCAGCGCTGCGGGGATGTGGGCGTACGGCGAGAGGTTCAGCAGGACCTTTGCGCCGGCGTCGTGGCCTGCCTGCGCCGCGGCCAGCACCGTGGGCATGGCAACTTCCAGGCAGAGGCTGACGACGGCGGCGCCCTCCAGGACGTCCGCGGCCTCCGCCACGTCCGCCGGGGACAGCGTGCCGTTGGCGCCCGCGGAGATGATGATGTTGTTCTCGCCGCCGGCGTCGACGGCGATCACGGCGACGCCGGTGGGCTCGCTGGAGGTGCGCACCTGCCCTACGTCCACGCCGGCACCGGCCACCGAGGCCAGCAGCATGTGCCCGTTGGGGTCATCCCCCACGGCACCCACCAGGCTGACGTGCCCGCCCAGGCGGCCGGCGGCGACCGCCTGGTTGGCGCTCTTGCCGCCGGGGTTCACGGCGAAGCCGTTGCCGTGCACCGTTTCGCCCGGCTGCGGGAGCCGCTCGCAGTAGATGGTGAGGTCCGCGTTGAGGGACCCGACGACGACAATCCGGCCAGTGCCCACGGAACCTGCGGTCCCGGCATCGGCGCTCATTCGGCCACCTCGGCCTCAACCGGCTTGGGGATCAGCAGCGATGCAGCGAACGCGGCCACCGTCAGCCCCAGGCCGACCACCACCACGGTCAGGTAGGAAGCGGAGGCATCGCCAAGGGAGGCTGTCGCCACCAGCACGGCCGGCAGGATGAGGAAGCTCAGGCCCGCACCGAGGTTGAAGGCACCGGCGTTCATGCCGGGCAGGAAGCCGGGGTTGCCGGCGGGCGAGAGGACAACGCCGAGTCCGTTGAGCATGATGTTGACCGTACCGGCGTACATGATGCCCAGCAAGACCGTGCCGGCAATCATCATCGGCAGGCTGTGCAGGCCCAGGAACCCGATGACGGCCAGCGCCGCGATGCTGCCGAGCAGGCCGATGCGCAGCACCTTGGTGTATCCCAGGACCGGTGCGAGCTTGCCGCTGAGCGGGCCCACCACCCAGCCCAGCAGGGCGTACGGGGTGAGGATGATCAGCGACATCTCGGTGGGGCCCACCCCGAACCCGGGCTCCGCGGCCTGGACGTAGGCGGGAACGATGCCGTTGATGACGGCGAAGATGCCGGTCATGGTCAGGGTGGTGGTGAGCAGCGGGGCCCAGGTGGCGCGCTGGCGCAGGTGCACGGTTTCCACCATGGGCTGCGCGGCGCGCTGTTCGGCGCGCCAGAAGGCAAGGAACGCGACGACGGACACGGCCACCAGCGCCAGGCTCAGGATGAGCGTGCCGGAGTTGAAGCCGCCCACCAGCTTGGAGCCTTCGTTCAGGGCGGTGAGCAGGGCACCGACGGCCACCACGATGAAGAACACGCCCAGCCAGTCCATCCGGGTACCAGCGGCAGGCTTGCTTTCGGCGGCCAGGAACACGATGAGGGCGGTGGCAGCGACGGCCAGGACCACCATCAGCCAGAAGATGCTGCGGAAGCCGAAGTGCTCGGCGAAGTAGCCGCCCACGAAGGAGTCCACGCCCGCCACGCCGCCGTTGACGGCGGTGATCAGGCCCATGAGCGTGCCGTACTTGCGGGGGTTGCTGACGGCGGAGCGGAGCATGATCAGGCACAGCGGCACGGTGGGTCCGCTGACGCCCTGGATGATGCGGCCCACAAAGAGCCAGGTGATGTCCGGGGCGAGGGCGGCGATGACCGAACCCACGGCCATCATCACCATCATGCCCACGAGGACCTTCTTGCGGCCCACGATGTCGCTCAGCCGCGGCAGGAACAGGGAGAACAGGGCGGCGGCGGTGAAGAACCAGGTCTGCGAGAGCCCGATGACGGCCTGGTCCGCTTTGAGCTCCTCGCCCATGGTCACCAGGGCGGGGCTAAGCATGGACGCGTTGAGCTGGAACGCCACGCAGGCGGCCAGCAGCGCGGTCATGAGGGCTGCGATGTTGCCGCGGCCGGTCTTGGTTTCAGTGATGGTGGCGGCCATTACTTGACCCCTCCGGCGGTGAGCTGGGCACTTTCGGGACGGACGACGTCGGACGCGTTGCCTTTGTTGTCCGTGTCACCGGGGCCCGGCTCGCCGATGCGGACCAGTGCGTCGGTGACGAGGTCCCAGAACCGTCCGTGGTCCAGGTCCACGGCAACGCTGGTGTGGCAGTCGGCGGGCGCCGGGGCGCGGAAATCGGCCACGGTCATGCCAAGGGTGAGGGTGCCCTGCAGTTCGATGTTGACGGGCACCTTGCGGGTGCTGACGATGCTGGGGTCGATGACGTACGCGACGGCGCAGGGATCGTGGACGGGCGGGTAGTCGAAGCCCTGGGCGTCCTTGTACGTGTGGGCGAAGAAGTCCATCAGCTCGGTGACGAACTTCGCCGGCCCGGTACCGATGGCGGCGATCTTTTCCACCACGTCCGGGGTGGCCAGCGCCTGGTGGGTGAGGTCCAGGCCCACCATCACCACTGGCCACTTCTCGTTGAAGACGATGTGCGCGGCCTCGGGGTCGATGATGATGTTGAACTCGGCCACGGCGCTCCAGTTGCCCACGTGGTAGCCGCCGCCCATGAGGACCACTTCCTTGACGCGTTCCACGATGCGGGGTTCCTTGCGGGCGGCCAGGGCGATGTTGGTCAGGCCGGCGGTGGGGACCAGGGTGACGGTGCCGGGTTCGTGCGCCATCACGGTGTCGATGATGAGGTCGACGGCGTGGCGCGGGTCCAGTTCGATGGTGGACTCGGGCAGGGCGGGGCCGTCCATGCCGGACTCGCCGTGGATGTCCGGTGCGGTTTCGATGCTGCGGACCAGCGGGCGGTCGCAGCCGGCAGCGAAGGGAACGCCGGTGATGCCGGCGATGGTGCCCACGGCGAGCGCGTTGCGGGTGACTTTTTCGAGGGTCTGGTTGCCCACCACTGTGGTGACAGCCAGCAGGTCGATGTTGGGGTTGCCGTGTGCGAGCAGCAACGCCACAGCGTCGTCATGCCCGGGGTCGCAGTCCAGGATGATTTTCCTGCGCTCGGCGCCCTGGACCGGCTCAGGGTTCTGGAAGTTGGGTTCCATGGTGTTCTCCACGTCATTGGGGCCCGTGCCAGCTGCCTGGCGTCCGGGGAGTTGTAGCGTTCAGGAGTGATCATGGCAGCAGAATGTGGCGTACGTCAAACGCTTAACGTTGGTGCAGGTCAAGCGCTTGACGTATTGCCGCGCTTGACCCTGATTTTTTATGGCACATGC
This sequence comes from Pseudarthrobacter equi, assembly GCF_900105535.1. Lineage (NCBI taxonomy): Bacteria > Bacillati > Actinomycetota > Actinomycetes > Micrococcales > Micrococcaceae > Pseudarthrobacter > Pseudarthrobacter equi. The sequence goes on along the minus strand of NZ_LT629779.1, from coordinate 531,717 downwards.
GCGCCATATCCGCCAGGCTACCGGCTCAGCGCCATCGGCGCGGTCGCGGTGCCGCTGCCGGCTCAGCGGCTGCCGCCGTCGGGATTCACGAAGATCCGGCGGGACCGCCCCGGGGCGCTGAACAGGAACGATGTCGCCTAGGCTGAGGTCATGGATAACACCAAGAGGGCAACGCTCATTTGGTCGCTGGGGGCAGTTGTCTTCTCTCTCATCGGCGTCTACATCGCACTGACCGCCAATGGAGTCTGGTACTCCATCGTGTCGGCAGTCATTCTGCTGCTCGCGGGCTGTGCGTTTGCCTCAAGGGCCGTGCTGGCCCTGCGCGCCCAGCGCCCGAGCAGCTAGCAGGGCCAGGCGCAGCACACGCCAGCGGCGAGTGCTGCTCCACGCCCACTACGATCAACGTATGGAATCCGCGGAACAGAGGCAGCAGCACGCGCGCCCACGGCGGATCACGGCGGCCATGGTCGCCGCCCGGGCAGGTGTTTCGACGGCGACGGTATCCCTTGTGGCCAACGGCAAGACGGCGGGCCGCGTCTCCGAGGACAACGTGGCCCGGGTTCGTGACGCCATTGCCGAGCTTGGCTATGTGGTGGACGGAATCGGCAGCTCGCTGGCCAAGGGCGTGAGCTCCATCGTCATCCTGGTGGCGCCGGATATCTCCAACCCCTTCTTCGCCAAGGTCATCGACGGGGTACGGGAAGCACTCGGCCCGCAGTACCAGCTGCTGCTGTCCGTCACCGAAGCGGGCGAGTTTCCGCAGGCCAGCGACGTCCGGCGGCTCATGTCGCTGCGCCCGGCCGGGCTGCTGGTGGACGCACCCAACGCGGACTTCCTTGAGGACCTCGCCTCGCCGTCGCCCCTTGTCCTGCTGGACGCGCCCGGGCTGGAATCCTACGCACCATCCGTCAACCTCGATGTGGCCAGCGGGGCCCGCCAGCTGGCAGCACACCTGGCCGCCGCCGGGCACACGGAAGCGGCTTATGTGGACAGCGTGACCGGCACCGACACGTTTGCCGTGCGGCGTGCGGCGTTCCTGGAAGAGGCCGCGGCGCGCGGCATCTCCGTGAGCCCGGACCGGATCATCAGCACCACCATCGACGTCGGGACCGCGGCCGCCGCGTTCGCCGCCGCCTGGCCGGAGTGGCAGCGCGCGGGGGTGACCGCCGTCGTCTGCGGAACCGATACGCACGGTTACGGCGTGCTGCAGGAGGCTCGGGTGGCCGGTGTGCGGATCCCGGAGGAACTTGCGGTGGCCGGCTTCGACGACCTTCCCTATTCGGCCACCAGCAATCCCGGCCTGACCAGCGTCCACTTGCCCGCCACGTCCCTGGGCCAGAAAGCGGGCGAGCAGCTGCGCCGGCTGATGGAGGGCAAGTTCCTGAAGCCCGGCGGCGTCACGCTGGAAACGTCGCTGGTGGTGCGCGGCTCCACTACGGCATAGCCGGGCGGTCCCCCTCCCGCAGCCAGTCGTTGAAGAACGCGTCAAGCTGCTGCCCGGAGGCTTCCTCCATCACTGCTTCAAAATCCCCGGTTGTTGCCGAGGAATTGGCGTAGCGGTCCAGCCATTCGGTGGCCCCGGCAAAGAAGGCCGCGTCCCCGATCCTGGCCCGCAGTGCATGGAGCATGGCGGCTCCCCGTCGGTACACCTGCTCGGCGAACAGGTTGTCCCGCCCCGGATTGGAGATGTCCAGCGCCCAGAGGTTCTTGCTGTCCAGTTCAGCCACGGTATCCGTGAACTGCTTTGCCAGTGTCGCCTTGCCCTGGTGTTCGGCCCACAGCCACTCGACATAGGTGGCCCAGCCCTCGTTGAGCCAGATGTCCTTCCAGTCCGCCGGGCTGACGCTGTTACCGAACCACTGGTGACCCAGTTCGTGGACAACCGTGTCCTCATCGGCAACCTCTGAATAGACCGGCCGGGTTTGCGTTTCCAGGGCGTAATCCACCGAGTCGTCGTCCACAATCGCACCGAAGGCCTCGAACGGATACCGCCCGAACAGGTCTGACAGGTAGCGGATCATTTGTGGCTGCAGCGCAAGGGCCGCATTGGTTTTCACCAGCGCGGGCCCGGTCACACCGGTGTCCACCGCATTGATGATCGGCAGGCCGCGGGGTCCCTCGCTGTAGGACAGGGTGAAGTCTCCGACGCTTGCCGTGGCGAGGTAGCTGGCCATCGGGTCCGCCGCCTCCCAGCTCCAGGTTGTCCAGCCGGCGTGTGTTTCCGGGTCGTCCCCGGGCAGGCCGTTGGCTACTGCGGTTTTTCCTTCCGGGACGGTGATGCGGAAGGAGTACGTGGCTTTGTCCTCGGGGTCGTCGTTCACCGGAAACCAGGTGGGTGCGCCGTCGGGTTCGTTGACCACCATGGCTCCGTCAGGGGTGGTCACCCATCCGTACAGCGCCCCCGTAGTGTCCTGGGGCCGGCCGGTGGCACCGCCGTAGCTGATGGTGATGGTGGTTGTCCGGCCTTCCTTCAGTTTGGGCCGCAGTCCGACGGTGAGTTCCCACCGGCGGTTCGCATCGTCCTGCACCTGGGTCCACTCCGAGGGGCCCGCGCCGCGATTGACGTCCTTGCCGTCCACGTCCACGGCGGTGACGGTGAGTCCGCGCAGGTCGAAGTCGAGGGCGTCCAGGTCCTGGGTGGCGCGCAGGGTGATGGTGGCCTCCGCGGTGAGGTTTCCCGCTGCGGCCGGGTCCGACGGCGGCGTGTAGCGGAGGTCGAGGCCGTAGTGCAGGACGTCGTACCCGCCGTTGCCCGCGTACGGGAAGTAGGGATCACCACTTCCCGCCGCACCTGGGCCGTAGCGCGGGCCGCCTTGGGGTGCAGCCTGCGCCGGGGTGATCCCCGCGGCGGCGGCCGTCAAGAGTGCTACTGCTGCCGCGGCGATGCGGCGGGCCTTCGTCAGGTTGGTCATGGTTGCAGTCCTGGAATGGTGCCGGGCGGCGGGCGGTTCCGGCCGTGGCAGTTCTGCCCGGCGCCCGCCGGAGGTAACAGGTTGTGTGCCTTCGCGGCGACAAGACCGGTACCGGCGGCCTCTGGGCCGCTGTTGCCCCACCAGATGGAATGAAAGCTAGGCCAGCCGGCGGGGCGTGTCAACACTTCCTCCCCCCCCATTCACCCCCCCCTCTTCCGCTTCCGAGTCCGGGACTGGGGCGGGTGTCTGGTGGCGTCCTGTGACGCGCAAGGATTGGCCGCCTCCGTTCTGTCAGACCCCGGCCGTAAGCTGGGACCATGCCGAGTAACTGGGAGAATTTGGACGAGCCGCTGCGCGAATCCGTGCAGCACAACGTGGAGCTGTACGAGCAAGTCCGCCCTGCCCTGAAACTGGTTACCCGCGATGTGCTGCTGGTCCTGCGGGACATGCTCAAGGACAGTGAGGTCACCCCGCTGTTCGTCACTGGCCGCACCAAGACGGTGGAGTCGTTCAAGGAGAAGATCTCCCGCACAGAGGAGCCGCTGGAGCCGGGCGGGCGCCGGCTGCTGAAGTTCCCGGACCCGTTCCGGACCCTCAATGACATGGTGGGGATCCGCGTCATTACCAAGCTGCCGGCCGAGAATGCGGCGGTGGCCAACATCATCAAGCGGCAGCGCCAGCTGTTCGACTGCCGCGGGGACCGGGAAAAGGACATCGGCTCCATCGAGTCCGGCACCTACGGGTATTCGAGCCGGCACCTGATCCTGCGGACCATCCAGAACGAGGCCGTCAAGGAATACCAACAGGTCTTCAACCCGGAGGTCACGCCCAACGGCAGCTACTTCTTCGAGTGCCAGATCCGCACCATCTTCGCCCACGCATGGAGCGAAATCGAGCACGATATCCGCTTCAAGGCCGAGGATCCCCGGGCCTGGACCCCGCATTTCGACCGGCAGTTCACGGCCACGGCAGCCATGCTGGAAACGGTGGAGACGGCGTTCGCGGACCTGCACGAACGGTACGAGGAAGTCCGCAGCTTCTGGGACACCGACGGTGAGGGCGCGGCACCGCTCACACCGAACCGGGTCAGGGATGTGTGGCGCACGCTGCTGCCGCACGTGGACCGCAAGGTGGATGACGACTGGGGCTGGGCCTCGGAGCTGCTCGCGGCGCACGGACTCACGCGGACCATGGAACTGGCCGGGCTGCTCCGCGCGGAGCAGATCACCGAGGTCCGCAAGGCCCTGGACCACCGCTACTCCCCCGGACCGGACCGGCTGCTGGATGACCTCCTGCTGTGGCAATTCGGCACCAGGCACATTGACCTCACGGCAGAAGCGGCCGACGCCGTCCCGCACCCCCGGCGCGACAGCCTCCTGCGCCGTCTCCGGCAAATCGAACGGTACCGGGTCACCCAAAAGTAGGTCCTGGCGGTTGGCGAACGCCCCCGCGTGGTGGCCGCGGATCGGCCCGCGGCGGGGTTGGGAAAATTAACAGCGCGGTGTTTGGCGTCGGGGGATTGCGCCGGGCGTAGTATGTGAAAATCCGCGGGCTAAAGCACAATTCCATCCGAAATTTACCCACAAGGAGAATTCCATGTTGCTTTGGATTGCCATCATCATTGCCGTTCTGTGGCTTCTCGGACTGCTCGCCAATATTGGCGGCGGCCTGATCCACATCCTGCTGGTTGTCGCCGTCGTCGTCCTGATCTTCCACTTCGTCCGCGGCAGGACCCGCGCCTGACGAAAACCCGAGTCCGGCCTAACAGCCAGGAGGTCCCGGCTGCCCGGGGCCTCCGGCGGTCCGCCGGGTAATCCCGCATGCGACAATGTCCGGATGACTTCCGAATCCCCGCTGGCTGCCGCCGCATTGCCTCCGCAGGCGACTTCCGACGCTGCATTCGAGGCTGCCTATGCGGCGGCCCGGAAAAGCTCCAGCGAAGGCGGCATTCCCATCGGCGCGGCGCTTGCCCGCAACGGTGTGGTCATCGCCAGCGGCCACAACGAGCGGGTCCAGAACGGCGATCCGATAGCGCACGGGGAGATGTCGGCGCTCCGGGCAGCCGGCCGGCAGCGCAGCTACCGGGACACCACGCTGTACACCACCCTTGCCCCGTGTGCCATGTGCACCGGAACCATCATCCAGTTCAAGATCCCCCGGGTGGTGGTGGGCGAAGCGCGCACCTTCCCGGGCGAGTTCGACCTCCTGCGGTCCCGCGGCGTCGAAGTGATTGTCCTCGATGACCAGCGCTGCGTGGACATGATGCGCGATTTCCAGGACAACAACCCGGAACTCTGGGCAGAGGACATCGCCGAGTAAGCCCGGGATCCGGCGGCACCAAGCCGCCGACCTACTCTCCGTGCACTGCCGCCAGGTTGTCCTCGGAACGGTCCAGGTAGGCCAGCAGGAGATCCGCGGCCCGGTCCGGATCGCCGGCTTCCAACGCCTCACAGATTGCTTCGTTGTCCGGCAGGTAGCGCTGGTAGAACAGTGCATCAGCGGTGGCCTTGTGGAAGAACAAGCGCATCTCGGCCAGCACCTGGGCCATGACCGTGTTCAGCCGCGGGCTGCGGGCCATCGCCACGATGGCACCGTGGAAGTGCTGGTTAGCGGTCCCCCCGGCTTCATCGTCTCCGGCCGCCGCAGCGCGCTTGCCTTCCTCCACCGCGGCCCGGACAGCGGCCACATCCTCGGGGCTGCCTCCGCCGCGCATCGCGCTGACCTCGATAAACCGCCGGACCGTATAGACGTCATGGATGTCCTCCGCCCCCAGGCTTGCCACGAAGACGCCGCGGTTGGGGTGCCGGACCACCAGACGCTCACTGGCCAGTTCCGCAAACGCCTCCCGCACTGTGTTCCGGGAGACGCCCAGGTCCTCGGCAATGGTGGATTCGGTGAGCCTCGCCCCCGGGATCAACGCGCCTTCGGCCAGCTGCCGGCGGAGTTCCTGGGCCACGCGTTCAGCCACGGACGGCATGGCCACCCGGAGGCGGCCTGCGGAAGCGGGAGCGGAATCGAGAGTGGCCATACCCGAGAATTTACACGATCGTCACATCGTTGAATCGAAGGATTGTTGAACAATCCGTAGATTTGGTGCATCCTAGTTATGACCAACCAATGAGACGGGGATCACAAATGACTTCCATCGACCTCAACAGCGACGTCGGCGAGTCCTTCGGCCGCTGGACCCTCGGCGACGATGCCGCCATGTTCAGCTCGGTGTCCAGCGCCAACGTGGCCTGCGGCTTCCATGCCGGGGACCCCACCGTGATCCGCCGGACCTGCCGGAACGCGGCGGAGGCCGGCGTCGTCATCGGCGCCCACGTGGGCTACCGCGACCTCGCAGGCTTCGGACGCCGCTTCCTGGACATCAGCCCAGGCGAACTGGCCGACGACGTGGTGTACCAGATCGGTGCTCTGCAGGCATTGGCCGCCGCCGAAGGAACGAAAGTCCGGTACGTGAAGCCGCACGGCGGCCTGTACAACGCGATTGTGTCGCACACCGCCCAGGCGCGCGCCGTCGTCGACGCCGTGAAGTCCGTGGATCCCGGCCTGCCCATCATGGGGCTGCCAGGCTCGGAAGTCCTGCGGCTGGCAGAGGAAGCGGGCCTGCGGGCAGTGACCGAAGCCTTCGCGGACCGCGCCTACAACCCGGACGGGACCCTCGTGTCCCGTACCCAGCCGGGCGCAGTCCTTCACGATCCCGCCGAAGTGGCGGAGCATGTATTAAGGATGGCCACCGAACAGTCCGTCAGGACCATCGACGGGTCCATCCTGAAAATCCGCGCAGAAAGCATCTGCTTGCATGGTGACTCCCCAGGGGCGGTCGCAATGGCCACCGCCGTGAAGTCCGCACTCGCCGACGCCGGCATCAGCATCGGCGCGTTCGCCTAGCCAGTCCGCCCGGCTACCGCCCCCCGTATCCAAGGCCAACAGGCCCCGCACCACCCTCACCCCCGGAGGAACCCATGACCAGCACCAACAAGGCAGCGAAGACGGCGGCAAGGAAGCCGCCGGCCGGCGCACTGAAGGCTTACGTCGCCAGCCTCACCGGCACCTCGCTCGAGTACTACGATTTCGCCATCTACTCGGTGGCCTCGGCCCTCGTCTTCCCCAAGATCTTCTTTCCCTCGGATGACGAATTCGTAGGGCTGCTCCTGTCCTTCTCGGCCTTCGCGGTGGGCTACCTGGCCCGCCCCATCGGCGGTGTGGTGTTCGGCCGGCTCGGTGACAAGGTGGGCCGCAAATACGTCCTCGTCTTCACCCTGGTGCTGATCGGCGCCGCCACCGTCCTCATCGGTGCGCTGCCCGACTACTCAGCCATCGGCATCGCCGCCCCCATCATCCTGGTGCTCCTGCGCCTGGCCCAGGGCATCGGCGTCGGCGGCGAATGGGGCGGCGCGGTGCTGCTCTCCAGCGAGTTCGGCGATCCCAACAAGCGCGGATTCTGGTCCTCCGCCGCGCAGATCGGCCCGCCCGCCGGCAACCTGATGGCCAACGGCGTCCTCGCCGTCCTGGCCGCCTCGCTCAGCAACGAAGCATTCCTGTCCTGGGGCTGGCGCGTCGCATTCCTCGCCTCCGCGATCCTGGTGGCCTTCGGCCTGCTGATCCGCCTCAAGCTCGAGGAAACCCCGGTCTTCAAAGCCATCCAGGCCCACGGTGACCGCCCCAAGGCACCCATCAAGGAAGTCTTCACCAAGGAGCCCAAGGCCCTCATCTCGGCAGCCCTGTCCCGCCTGTGCCCGGACGTCCTCTACGCCCTCTTCACCGTGTTCGTGGCCGTCTACGCCACCAAGCAACTCGGCATGACCACCGGCAACGTCCTGGCGGCCATCCTCATCGGTTCCGCGTTCCAGCTCTTCCTTATCCCGGCCGCCGGCGCCCTCACCGACCGCATCAACCGCCGCTGGGTCTACGGGATCGCCGCCGCCGCAACCGCCATCTACATTCCGCTGTTCTTCCTGATGATCCAGGGCAAGTCCGTGCTGATGCTCACCATCGGCGTGGTAATCGGCCTGGCCCTGCACGCCTTCATGTACGGCCCGCAGGCCGCGTTCATCACGGAGCAGTTCCCGGCCCGCCTCCGCTACGCCGGCAGCTCGCTCGCGTACACGCTGGCCGGCGTCATCGGCGGCGCCGTGGCCCCGCTGATCTTCACCGCCCTCTACGGCGCGGCCTCCGGTGGCTGGCACCTGATTGCCGGATACCTCGCCCTGACAGCGGTCATCACCATCGTGGGCATGCGCCTGGGCCGCGATCCGCAGCCTGAGGAAGATGTCCGCCTGCTCGACAACAGCGCAAAGGAGAGCCACGCCTGAGCGGCGCGGCCGGTCCCCATGGAAACAGTCAGTAGCCCCGCCACGGCATCCCGTGTGCTGTCCGCCCGTGTTTTGGCCGTACGGCCCGTAGGCACCACGGCAGTGCTCGCCGAACTCTCCGGCCTCCGCGACGTCCTGGCCCTGCAGGCCCTCCTGCTGGAGGCGCCGCTGCCCGGCCAGGTGGACGTCCTGGCCGCCGCCGAAACCGTGATGGTGAAGGCGGACTCGCCCGCGGCGGCACGCCGGATGGCTGCCCGTTTGCTGGCGATGGACCTGACGGTCCAGTCCCACGCCGAAGGCGCGCTGGTCACCATCGACACCGTGTACGACGGCGAGGACCTCGCCGAGGTGGGAAGGCTCACCGGCCTGGGCGCTGACGGAGTAGTGGCCGCCCATACGGGACAGGTCTGGACGGTGGCCTTCGGTGGCTTCGCCCCCGGGTTCGGCTACATGGTGGGGGAAAACCAGTCACTGGAGGTCCCGCGCCGGAGTTCACCCCGCACCGCTGTCCCTGCCGGGTCCGTGGCGCTGGCCGGCAACTATTCGGCCGTCTACCCCCGGCAGTCGCCGGGCGGCTGGCAACTGATCGGCCGCACCGCGGCACCCATGTGGGACCTCAGCCGGGAGCAGCCGGCCCTGGCCGCTCCGGGTGACCGCGTCCAGTTCCGCGCCGTGCGGGAACTCGTGGAAATTCCGGCCGCACCGGCCGGAACCTCCGGGCATCCCAGTGTGGAGTCCGGCCTCCGCATCCTCTCCCCCGGGCTCCAGAGCCTGGTCCAGGACCTCGGCCGGCCCGGGCATGCGGGACTCGGGGTGTCATCGGCCGGTGCGCTGGACCGCGCCTCGGTGCGTCGCGCCAACCGGGTGCTGGGCAACGGCCCCTCCGCCGCCGTGATCGAAAGCGTTGCCGGCGGCCTGCGCGTCCAGGCCGTGGGCGACCAGGTGCTGGCCGTCACCGGGGCGCCGTCGGCACTGACTGTAGTGACGCCGTCGTCCGCTGCCGAAACCGACGACGCCGAAGACGGCAGCTGGCCCGACGAGGTCCGCACCGTGCCCATGGCCACCGCCTTCGCCCTGCTGGACGGCGAAACCCTGACCGTGGGCGCCCCGGAAAGGGGCTTCCGCACCTACCTGGCCATCCGCGGCGGCGTGGAAGCGGAATCCGTGCTGGGCAGCCGGTCCACTGACACCATGTCCGGAATCGGGCCGGCGCCGCTGGCCGCCGGGCAAGTGCTCGGCGCCGGCGCCACCACAACATCCAACGTGGTGGGCAACCCCGAGCTGCAGCCCGACTACCCGGACGCCGGGGTCACGGTGCTGGACATTGTCCCCGGTCCCCGCGACGACTGGTTTGATGCGGCGGCGCTGGAATCGCTGTGCAGCCAGGATTGGGCCGTCACGCCGCGGTCCAACCGGGTGGGCATGCGCCTGGCCGGCGAACCGCTTCGCCGCAGCCGGGACGGCGAGCTGCCCAGTGAGGGGACCATGGCCGGTGCCCTGCAGATTCCGCCGGAAGGCCAGCCCGTGCTCTTCCTTGCCGACCATCCCATCACAGGCGGTTATCCCGTGATCGGAGTGGTGGCGGACTACCACCTGGATCTCGCCGCGCAGGTTCCGGTGGGCGGCTCCATCCGGTTCCGCTGGGCACCCGACCTGCCTGCCTCCGCGGACACCTCCCGCCACCATTTCCACGATTCCCTAGACGAAGTGAGCAACTGATGCGCAAGGTCCTCATCGCCAACCGAGGAGAAATCGCTGTCCGCATCGCCCGGGCCTGCGAGGACGCCGGGCTCGAATCCGTGGCGGTCTACGCGGACGTGGACGCCGATGCCATGCACGTGGGTGCCGCCACCGAGGCGTACAGCCTGGGCGGCAACGCCCCGTCGGAGACCTACTTGGACGTCGCCAAGCTGCTGGGCGTCGCAGCCGAGTCCGGAGCGGACGCCGTCCACCCAGGCTACGGCTTCCTGTCCGAGAACGCCGGTTTCGCGGAAGCGGTCATCGGCGCAGGGCTGACGTGGATCGGGCCCAGCCCGGATGCCATCCGGCAGCTGGGCAACAAGATCACTGCGCGTGAGATCGCCGTGCGCGCGGGGGCGCCGCTGGTGGCCGGCAGCGACGGTCCGGTGGACTCGGCCGCTGAGGCCCGCGCCTTCGCCGAGGAACACGGCCTGCCCATCGCCATCAAGGCTGCCTTCGGCGGCGGCGGGCGCGGGCTGAAGGTGGTCCGGGAAATGGGCCAGGTGGAGGAGGCGTTCGATTCCGCAGTACGCGAGGCCGTGGTGGCTTTCGGCCGCGGCGAATGCTTCGTGGAACGCTACCTGGACCGGCCCCGCCACGTGGAGGCCCAGGTCCTGGCGGACCAGCACGGCAACGTGGTGGTGGTGGGAACCCGGGACTGCTCGCTGCAGCGCCGGCACCAGAAACTCATGGAAGAGGCCCCCGCCCCGTTCCTCACCGAGGGCCAGACCCGCCAGATTTACGACGCCGCCAAGGCAGTCTGCCGCGAAGCCTCCTACGCGGGGGCCGGGACCGTCGAATTCCTGGTGGCCGCCGACGGCACCGTCGCTTTCCTCGAGGTGAACACCCGCCTGCAGGTGGAGCACCCCATCACCGAGGAAACCACTGGCATCGACCTGGTCCAGGAGCAGTTCCGGATTGCCGCGGGCGAACCGCTCCGCTGGGACGCCGATCCGTCGCCGCGGGGGCATGCTTTCGAATTCCGGCTGAATGCCGAGGACGTTGGGCGCGGCTTCCTGCCCTCACCCGGGACCGTTACGGCCTTCAGTGGTCCCACCGGCCCGGGAATCCGCCTCGATTCCGGCGTCCGTGCCGGGTCCGTTGTGGCGCCTCAGTTCGATTCGCTGCTGGCCAAGCTGATTGTCACAGGCGCGGACCGGCAGCAGGCGCTCCGCCGGGCACGCCGGGCCCTGGCCGAAATGCAGATCGGCGGCGTGGCCACCGTCCTGCCATTCCACCGCGCCGTGGTGGAGGCCTCCGATTTCACGTCCGAAACGGAGCTCGGCATCCACACACGCTGGATCGAAACCGACTTTGCCGAGACCATCGGCGCGGACCCGGAGTTCGGAACTTCCGTCCCGGACGGTGCGCGGCGCACCATCACCGTTGACGTGGACGGCCGGCGCCTCGCCGTCGGGCTGCCCGCAGCGCTGCTGGACGGCTGGGCGCGTTCCGGCGGCCAAGTTCCCGCCGGCGTCACCCCGGCGGGCGGCCCCTTCGGTGCGGAGAACGACGGCGGCACTGCCACAGGTACCGCGGCCCCCGGTGAGTTGCGGGCGGACATGGCAGGGACTGTGGTGAAGTGGCTGGTCGAACCGGGCGCCGAGGTGGCGGCCGGGGATCCCGTCGTCGTCCTTGAAGCAATGAAGATGGAAACCCAGGTCACCGCCCACCGCTCCGGGACCCTCGATGACGTGCGGGTGGACGCCGGAGGCGTGGTTACCGCGGGAGGCGTGCTGGCACTCATCACCTGACGCCGCGGGCGGCCGGACGGGTCAGAGATTGACCATCTTCATGCCGTTCTCGTCGTAGCGGTCCCCGGCGACGCCGAGCCTGAGGGCGAGGCCATTGAGGTCCGCGACGTCGTCGGCGGAGAGTGCCATGGCGGTGGCACCCGCGTTTTCGTCGATCCGTTCGCGGCGGCGTGTGCCCGGGATGGGGGCGATGAAGGGGTGCTGTGCCAGCAGCCATGCCAGGGCTATTTGTCCGGCGGTGGCGCCGCGCGCTTCGGCGAGCGCGCGGACGTGGTCCACAAGCGCCTGGTTCGCAGCCAGGTTTTCGCCCTGGAACCGCGGGATGTGCGAGCGGATTTCGTCCGGGGCGAAGGTGCTGCCCGCCGTCACGGTTCCGGTGAGGAAGCCCTTGCCCAGCGGGCTGAACGGCACGAATCCGATTCCCAGTTCCGCCAGCGTGGGGAGGACCTCGGCTTCGGGATCGCGGGTCCACAGCGAGTACTCGGACTGGACCGCCGTCACTGGGAACTCCGCGTGGGCGCGGCGGATGGTGCCGGCTCCTGCTTCGGAGAGCCCGAAATGCTTGACCTTGCCTTCGGCGACCAGCTCGCCCACGGCGCCGGCTACTTCCTCGATGGGCACGGAGGGGTCCACGCGGTGCTGGTAGAACAGGTCGATGGATTCGACGCCCAGGCGGCGCAGCGATCCTTCGGCGACCCGCCGGATCTGCTCGGGCCGGGAGTCGGTGCCCTGCATCCGCCCGTCCAGGATGTTCCAGCCGAACTTCGTGGCCACCTGCACTTTGTCGCGGATCGGTGCGATCGCTTCGCCTACGAGTTCCTCGTTGACGTAGGGGCCGTAGACCTCGGCGGTGTCGATGAACGTGACGCCCTGGTCCACGGCGTACCGGATCACGTCGATCATGTCGTCGCGGCCGCCGGGGTTGGGGCCGTAGCTCTGGGACATCCCCATCGCGCCGAAGCCGATTGCGGATACCTCGAAGCCCTGCCCAAGTGTCCTGGTGTGCATGGTGGTTCCTTTCATTGCAGGTGATGGCTTCAATGCAACACCGGTTATCCGCTGGCCGGCAGTGACTGCCGTTCAGGGTACTGCCAGTACCTCCCTGGGGTTAGCGGGGCCGGCGTTTTCCAAGGATCAGGCCAGCCAGTGATGACAGGCCAAAGATGGAGCACAGCATCCCCGAAAACCCGGCGAACCCAGCGCCTCCCGAGCCCGTCAGAAGCAGGACACCGAGGGTGAGCCCGGCGGCTCCCCCGCCAAGGCGCCACGCACGCCGTGCCTTGATATTCGGCTCATGTCCAGACATCCCGTACTTCCGGGGCGTTCCCATGCGATTCGCCTGCGGGTCCGGGTCGGTGGCATCGGGACCCTCCACCACGCGGCCGGCCTCGTCCACCCATTGGCCCGTTCCAATCTCGGGGCAATTGGCGTGCACGCTCTCATCCACCGTGGCGAAGTCTGCGGGATGGCCCCGGTACATCATCGCGGAGAGGTCCACGCCGAAGTCCACGCGCCCATCGGCCCAGTAAGCGTCGTAGCGGACCAGGCGCCGGGGGCGGTTCAGCCACCTTGAGGGCCGCAGGAAGGCCGTCGCCCGGACGGCCATCGGGTGTTCTATGGGTTGGCGCATGGATCGATAGTTGCACAACGGGCCCTACCTCTTCGCGATCCCGGCGCCGCGCGTCATAGCCCCGGCAGGCCGCCGTCGTACGGGCAAGCGGGAGGCGCTGCGGGGCGGGTGCGGCCCCCGCCGAAGGCCCTGTTGCGCCACCGACCTGCGCTTCTAGACTGGGGAGATGGGGACGGAGGAGCAGAACGAAGATTTCCAGCGCCTGCACCAGCTCATTGCCGGAGCAGACGACGTCAAAGGCTTCCTGGAGGGGATGACCCGATACGCGGCGGCAGCCCTCAGCCGGACAGCAGGGTCCAGGATTGAATGTGCGGTGACCCTGCACCGGCGGCGCCGCCGGGCGACGATTGCCGGCAGCAGTGACATCGCGATCCTGCTGGACGGCGTGGAGCAGTCGCTTGGTGACGGCCCGTGCCTGGAGGCGCTCCAGACGCTCCAGCCGGTGTTGCTGGCTGACACGGACAACGACGTCCGGTGGCCTGCCTACTCCAGGAGCCTTGCGGCCGCAGGTTCCCGGAGCGTCCTGGGCGTCCCGCTGGACCTTGGGAACGACGCGTCCGCAGCGCTGAACTTCTTTGCCGCCGACACCGGACTCTTCACCCGGGAAACCATTGACGAAGCGGCAGTCTTCGCCGACATGGCCGGACAGGCCCTGCGCCTCGCAGTGAGGATTGCCACCGCAGATCTGCTGGCATCTGACCTGAAGGCCGCCATGGAAAGCCGTACATCCATCGACCTGGCCACCGGCATCATCATGGAACAGGACCACTGCAGCCAGGAAGAAGCTTTCACGAAGCTGCACCAGGCCTCAGCGAACCGGAACGAAAAACTCCGCGACCTGGCCGAGGAAATCCTTCGGGCGCGGACCTCGGCCGAACAGGCTGCCAGCTCCACGCACTTCGACATGTAGCCACCGGCTTCCTGCGAGTGTGCCTAGCCGTGCGACCAACTCCGCCAGCCGTGCTTCCTGAGCTGTAAACAATCGCATGGCTATTTGACCGACCGGCCACCCACCGCATGCCTGTTGGAAGCTTGGGATGCCTCCAAGTTTTTCCCAGCGTGGAGGCCACATTGTTGTCCCGGGGCAACAATAATCAGCTTTCGGTCTTACCACGACGAGGTGGAGGAACCCATGGAATCAACACGCAGGAATGTTCTGAAGTTCGGCGTTCTGGGCGGCGTTGTGGCCGCGGCAGGCCTGCAGGCAACTGGGCTGGCAGGGGCCCAGGCCAGGGGCGGGTCGGATGACGTGTCCTCGTCCTCGGGTTCTACGCCGAGCCGGTTGGCGTCGAATAATATGCCCGTCCCGTTCCGTGCGGTGTTCAAGCGTCCGCCGGAGCTCGTTCCGTACTCCACGGGCTATGATCCGGACGGGCAGCCGTTCGCGAAGTACTCGCTCTCCCAGCGCCTGGGCCAGGCGCAGATCGCCCCCGGGCTGATGACCACTCTCGCCGGGTACAACGGGATCTTCCCGGGCCCCAGCATCCGGGTGGAACAGGGCACCCGGAGCGAATTGCGGATCAGCAACAGGATGCCGGCCAAGGGAATACTGTATCCGGACACCCCCAATACCGTGACGCACCTGCACGGCTCGGCCTCGCTCCCCCAGTACGACGGCTATGCAAACGACCGCACCGCCCCTGGAAACGTGAAGAACTACCAGTACCCGAACTGGCAGGCGGCCCGGACGCTTTGGTACCACGATCACAACCACATGCTGACGGCCCAGGGCGTCTACTCCGGCCTGGCTGCCACCTACTCCATCACCAACCAGCACGAGCGCGAGCAGCTGCCCCAGGGGGAGTTCGACGTGCCGATCCTTGTTTCAGACGTGATGCTCAACGCCGATGGCTCCCTGGGCTACAACGACAACGGCCACTCCGGGCTGTGGGGAGACATCATCATGGTCAACGGTGTGCCGTGGCCAACCATGAAGGTCAAGCCGCGGATCTACCGGTTCCGGTTCCTGGTGGGCTCCATTACCCGGTCCTACCGCTTCGCCCTGTCCACCGGGGACCCGTTCTACGTTGTGGGCACCGATGCCGGAATGACGCCGAACGTCCAGGCAGTGTCCTCCTGGCGGCAGGGTACCGCCGAACGCTACGAGGTCCTGGTCGATTTCCGTAAGTACAAGCCCGGCCAGAGCGTGGAGCTGCGGAATCTCAGCAACAAGAACAACATCGACTTTGCCAACACCGGCAAGGTCATGAAGTTTGAGGTCGTGGCCGATTCCCCGTCACTGCTGCCTGGGTCCCGCTCGATCACTGCCATTCCAAAAACCCTCGATCCCGGTGAACACCCCACCAAGGCCAGCGGCGGCCTGGACACCATGTCCCTCACCCCGGACATGGCGGTGGCCAAGAGGACTCTGCGCGTCCAGCGCAAGAGCGGCGAATGGACCATCAACGGCGAGACGTGGGATGACGTGGAGAAATCCAACTTCACCAGGGTCTTCGCCAACCCGCAGCGCAACCAGGTGGAGCAGTGGACCATCGTCAATGAATCCGGCGGCTGGTTCCACCCGGTGCATATCCACCTGATCGACGGAAAAATCATCGGCCGCAACACCAACGGAGGCAAACCCTTTGCCTGGGAGAATGGCCCCAAGGACGTCTTCTACGCCGGAGAAAACGAATCCGTCACGGTACTGATGCAGTTCGATACCGGCAAGCATGAGGGCGGACGCTACATGGTCCATTGCCACAACCTCGTTCACGAGGACCACGACATGATGGTCCAGTTCGCGGTTGGGGATCTCAAAAACAACGATCCCATCAATGCCGACAAGCCCATCCTCGAGAACATCCCGGAAGGAAGTTTCTCTTCAAGCTACAAGCCCTCCTACCCGGCCGGCACCTGAGATGAAAGCCAAGGTCCTGCTCACGACGACGGCCCTGCTCTCCCTGGCATTGGCCGGGTGTACAGGCGCGGACGTCAGCCCGAACAGTCCCCCGGCCCAGGATGCGGTGGTGGCCCCATCGGATGCCAAAACGGCCGGTACCGTGGGCGCGTCAGCGGAGGAAGGCCTGGACGTAGGCAACAGCAGGCCAGTGGTCAGTTATGACGGGCTCATGGTGCGGCGCCGGGTGGTCATCGCCGTCAACTCCGAAATAGACGCCGACCTTGCAGGGCTCCGCGCAAAGCTGGTGGCAGCAGCCGCGCCGCGGGGCCTCGCCCTGACCGACATCTCCCCTGACGTACTGGAGCCGGCGGTCCTCGACGAAGTAATGCCCGAACTGATTGTGGCTCTACCGGCCGAGGCAACCCTCGAGGACGGCCGGGCCGTGGCCGGCCAGGCTGCCGGGGAGGACACGGTCGAGCTAGGGGCGGAGGGCTTCCACGTCCTCCGGACCCTGGTCCACGACCTGTGCTTCACCATCCCGGCCGACGACCCTGCTGCACTCGCGGCAGCCGTCGAGACAGAGGGAATCCTCTCAGACGCGCTCGGAAGCTACGGAGTAACGGCGGCCGACGGCAAGCTCAGCGTCAATTACACCGGCCCACTGCTCGCTGACAACATCGTGGAAAGTGTCCGCGAAGGACTCGCCCGCCCGGCGCACACCACGGCGTCCGCCGTCACGGTCGAACCGGAATCCACGGACGGGGCCGGAGTGGACATGGCAACGGAACCACCCTGGACAGCGGAGGCAAAGTCCGGGGCACACACCACCGCCCACGGCTGAGCCGGCGGGGAAGCTGGAAGAGAAGGCAGATGCGGAGCGCGTTCTCTCCGCTTCTGCCGTCCCTGCGGCAACATTCGTCAACCAGGATCAGACCGCGAAAATGCCCCACGACGCTGTGCAGGTCGCTCCAGGCTCCAGCCTGATCAGGTCCACACCGCTGTTGAAGGCGTCGGGCGGGCAGGTCATGGGTTCCACAGCGAGACCCAGGCGGTTCGGGAACGGTGGCTTTTTGTCCGCGGTGTGAATCTGGAGCCATTGGCACATACGGTCCCAGGACATTCCGACGCCGGTGCCGGTTGGGTCGTGGACCAGGACGCGAGCCTGTCCGCCGTCGTCGAATTTTATGTCCGTGAACGCGTGGTCGATCTCCGTCGCGCCGATGGCGCGGGAGGCGCGGAAATCGAACTCATGGCCGTCCACGCCACGCACTTCTTTCGGCAGGAGCCGGTCCGGCGTAACCTCCAGAAAGGATCCCGCGGGGACTTCCAACTTCCATTCATTGAGCGGTGACGGGCCAGCCAGCAGGTAGGGGTGCGGACAAACCCCATACGGTGCCGTGGTGCTGCCGAGGTTCTCAGCTGAGACCGTACTGTGGAGCCCGTCTTCCCCGAGCCGGTATTCGACGACGATACGCAACTCATGCGGGTATCCCGCCGTCCGCGCAGGCGAGCAGGAGAGCTTTACGGATGCGTCGTCGTGTGACTCCAGCGCCCAGTCGAGCGGGAACACCAGTCCGTGCAGGGCACAGCCGCGGTCGGCTTCGTTGACCGGCACCTCGTAGTCTGCACCATCAAACGAGTACCGGCCGTCGGCGATCCGATTGGGCCACGGGGCAGCGATAACGCCGCGGTAATCCGGGATGAGAGCACCTTCCGGGAACGGGACAATCAAGTCCCGCTTCCCGTGGCGAAGCTCCCGTAGGGCGCCCGCCCGCGCAGTAACTGCGGCGGTGTACTCCCCTGCCCGGATCCTGTACTCGGTCGCAGTCCCCCGGCCAGTTTGTCGTAGGCGGTCAGTCATCGGGTCGCTCCTTTTAGAGGGAGGCTGTCGATGGCTGCCCGCTGCACCGCCAGGCCCGCGCTGTACCGGTCGAGGTAGGCGCTGAACCCGGCTGCGTCGTCGGGACGGGGGTCCGTCGTCTCGAATTCGGCGCTGCCGAAGACGGATGTGCGGAGGAAGTGGTCGAGGTCGCCCGAGGGGTCGGTGACGAAGGCTGAGAGTACGGCTATCCCCCAAGCCCCGCCTTCGGAAGCGGATTCAGCCACTGAAACGGGCGCGTCCAGCGCACCGGCCAGGAAGCGTTGGGCGATGCCAGCCGTTCGGAACACGCCTCCATGGGCGAACATCCGGTCGACGGTGACATTTTCGCTGGCGAGAACCCGCATCCCGAGAGCAAGTGTGGCGAACACTCCATAGACCTGCGCACGCATGAAATTCGCGAGCGTGAAGTCGCTGTCAGGGGCGCGGACAACGAGGGGACGCCCCTGGCTGAGGCCCGCGATGGGTTCGCCCGCAAGGTGGTTGTACGCAAGAAGCCCGCCGGCATCCGCCTCTCCATCCAGGGCCTCATGCAGGAGCGCACTGAACGCGGCGTCCGTGTCCACGGGAACACCTGCCGCCGCAGCAAAGCGGGTGAAAAGCTGAACCCACGCTGCAAGTTCACTGGCGCCGTTGTTGCAGTGGACCATCGCCACCGGGGCACCCGCAGGTGTGGTGACGAGGTCTAGTTCGTGGTGCAGCCCTGCGAGGGGGCGCTCGAGCACCACCATCGCAAAGATGCTGGTCCCGGCGCTGACATTGCCCGTTCGCGGCGCTACCGAACAGGTGGCAACCATGCCCGTACCGGCGTCGCCCTCGGGCGGACAGAACACTGCGCCCGCCTGCAGCGCCCCTGTCGGGTCGAGCAGTGCGGCACCCGCGTCCGTCAGCAGCCCTGCGTTGGTACCCGCAACCAGGGCCTCAGGCAGCAGCCGCCCAACCTCCAGGCCGGGCGCGGTCCGCGCCACGAGCGTGTCGTAGCGTTTCAGCAGTTCCGCGTCATAGGTGTTGGTGGCCGAATCGATGGGGAACATGCCCGAAGCATCACCGATTCCAATGACTTTCCGGCCGGTAAGACGCCAATGCACGTAGCCGGCCAGGGTGGTCATGAAGTCGATTTGGGAAAGGTGCGGTTCCTGGTCAATAACAGCCTGGTGCAGGTGGGCTATGGACCATCGCAGGGGAATGTTTGTCTCAAAAAGCGTGGTGAGCTCCTGCGCTGCCGGTCCGGTATTCGTGTTCCGCCACGTCCGGAAAGGCACGAGCAGTTCACCGTCAGCGCCGAAGGCGAGATAACCGTGCATCATTGCCGAGATGCCGATCGACGCCAGGGCCCCGGGCCGCACGCCGTGCCTGCGCTCCGCGTCGTCCAGTAGACCCGCGTAGGCCGCCTGCAGACCGGACCACACCTCCTCAAGGGAGTAGGTCCACAAGCCATCCTCTAAGGCGTTCTCCCAGGTGAAACTTCCGAGGGCAAGTACTGTTCGGGGATCATCGCCAATCAGGCAAGCCTTGATGCGGGTGGAGCCAAGCTCGATCCCCAAACGGCCACGTCCGGAACGGATGACTTCGGCCGCGGTATCGGCACCGGGAGTACTCACAGAAGGTCCTTCGTTTTGTTAGCGCTAACAAGATGTGTCCAACTTACTCGATCCGGAAACTGGCGTCTAGAGGCAACCCGAACTGAAGCTCCACTCCCCAGCGGCCAAAACTCTTCCAACGGCCGTTCGCCAGTTCATTGCCGGACTCCGCCGTCGTCCCCAGCCAATCTTAAGGTTCACCCCGCAGAGTTAGCTGCGGAACTTCGGCCAACCGCTATTTGGCCGGAGTTTCGCCAATTTCCAGGCCGGGCACCGTTCAAGCCAGCAACCGCCCAGCGCCTACTCCCGTGAGACAACGCACCGGCGGGACCTTCCCGGAGTCTCGCAGCTCCACCCGATACCGGTGCCCTCGTCGTTTCCTATACCCGGCCCGGCGCGGATGCTGCTGGGCCTTCGTCTCCACCTGTGAGCGTTCGTGTGACAGGAGTGCGCGATGTTCTTCTGTCAGGATGGCTGGATGTGTGGAGTACGAGTACCGGCCGCGAGCCTGCCGGCTGAGGGGTGTGCCGGGTCGTCCGGAAGGGTGCGGCAGCGGTGAGGGTGGATGGGCTGGCCAGGGATGCGCAGTTAGTCCGGAAGGGTTTGGCGGTTCCCGGCCCGGGGTTGGAGATCAGTGTTCCCGTTCCGTCCGAGCGGCTGCAGAACCTGGTGGAGCTGGCCAGGACCGTGTGCGGGCAGCCGGTGACAGCGATCAACATCATCACCGAGGACCTGCAGTATCAGGTCGCTGCGGCCGGGATGGAGCCGTATCTGTGCTCGCGGGAGGATTCCATGTGCGCTGTCGGGTTCCTGAACGGTGAATCAACGATCGTGGAGGACGCCTCCCTCGATCCCCGATACAGCGGCAACCCGTTCGTCGATGGCCGGCGTGGCGCCGTCAGGCTTTACGCATCCGTGCCGCTGGTCGCCGATGACGGTTTTGTGCTCGGCACGCTTTGCGCGGGCGCACGGGAACCCGGCAAGCTCAGTGACCGGCAGCGGCGGGGCCTGGAGATCCTGGCCGCCGAAGTCGTGGAGGCATTGGCCTTAGAACAACGGGCACACCAGCTGGCCGGTGCGCTGGCGGAAGCGCAGCGCAGCAATGCCCTGTTGGCCGAATTCGCCGGGCGGGTCAGCCATGACCTGCGCAATCCTCTGACGTCCATCCTCGGATACGTCGAACTGGGCCAGATGGAGGCAGAAAACTCCCCCCACTCCCAGATCGGACAGTACCTGGACGTCGTGGCCAGTTCCGGTCAGCGGATGCTGACCATGGTGGAGGATGTCCTGGCCTACGCCACCATCGGCGGAGAAGTCCGGCTCGCAGAGCTTTCCCTGGCCAACCTGGTCCGGGACGTTCTCCAGGACCTACAGGCAAGCATTGAGGCCCGCGGCGCCTCGGTGAACTGTGATGATCTGAGCTTCACCGGCGACCCCGTGCAGATGCGGCTCCTGCTGCAAAACCTGATCCATAACGCCGTCGCATACAGCCGGCCGGGAGTTCCCCCGGTCATCCGCGTCACGGGCCGCAGGGCCGGGGACGGGACCACCCTTCGGGTGATCGACAACGGCAAAGGCATCAGCGCCGAAGACCGCGAACGGGTCCTGGACCCGCTGGTCCGCCTGCAGCGCGAGGATGACCCGCCCGGAACAGGGCTGGGACTGGCGACCTGCGCACGGATCGCCGCCGCGACGGGAGGGCGGCTGGAGATCGGCCCGGCGCCGGAGGCCGGCACCATGGTGACCATCCACCTCGGTGAGCGCAGCTGAGGCGGCACCCCCGCTGACACCGGCCTGCCCATCCCCCAACCGCGCCGAACCATCATGCGCAGCCGGTGGCGGATCAAGGCCGGCACAAGAGCTGCCCAAGATTGGCTATCGCCCTTCCCTCCCGCCCTTCAGGGTTCCTAGAGTTTCCACGTACGCAACAACGACGGCGTCAAGGGGGACGTATGAGTTCAGGTGCGATACGGACGGGAGCGGGGAATACACCCGTCCCCGCTCCACCGAGGAAGGCGCTGGCAACGCCATGCCCGGTTCCGCAGGTCACCGTCCGACCGGGACGGGAACACGAAGTGCGGCGGCTGATCCGCGACCTCGCCGCACTTGCCGCCAACCGTCCAGCAGGCTTTTCCTGACATTCAGCATGCTCGCGGCGCAGTACCTCCGGGCGCAGTGGAAAGTCGCGCACCGGTACGGCGACGCAGCTCTTTCCTGAAGCCAGCCAGCTTTACAGAACGTCGGTTATCGGCGTTAGATTTTGGAACCCGGACGGGGTAAGCCTGTGTTGAATCGACTTCATATGGGCCCCGAATCTGGAGGTGTTGCCGTCTCAACATTCCGGAATGGTTCGTCGCGGAATTAGGGGCGGCACAGTGAAGGTTCGCGAAGGTTTGGAATCCGAGTGCAGGCGCCGCGACTCAGGAGAGCTCCATGCGAGCCAGGCTTCCAAGGAGCCCCGTGAGACACCCGACCGGCCGGTTCTAATACGTGATCCCTTCTGACAGAAATGCTGCCCAAGTAGACGTCCAACCAGCGGACGGTGCTCAAGGCCTTTTGCCGCTGTGGTGCCAGTGGAAAGCGGTGTTAATGAACATGGCGGTGACTGCGAGCCCTAGAAGGATGAACGAGGTTGTGCTTGATATAAGCCACGGCGCACCAGGCCATTTGGGAAACATTGCCCCAAGGCCAGCCGCGAAGGCAGCAAGTAGCATAATCACGTAGCCGCCGAACAGGATGCCGCGGATCCAGTTACCGAACTTCTTCACCAGCCGGCTAACACTCTCACCAGTCAGCGAAAGCACGGCAGTCCCAGCGAGCGAGAGGCCGCCGGCAACCCCTCCCAGAGTAGCGATGTTCGTAAGTCCGGCCCTCGTGTCATCAGGCTGTAGGCCGGTGAATAAGAAGCCCGCCCAAACGGAAACTCCTACAGCAACTAGGAGTGCGCTGACCAGCGCAATCCACAGGCTACGAGTTTCGGGTTTGACGGTTTCGTCTGTCATGGTCCCCTATGGCTTCCGGAGTTCGAGGAGCGGCTTGGCGTCCGCCACGAATCCCTTCATGATGGCACCCAAGGCTGACGACGAATTGATCGACAGGCCCTGGTCCTCGATCTGCACCTGAGTTTTGCGCGTCATCCTATGGCGCAACATGTCGATCTCGCCAGGCCTTCGCCCAGGCCCTTCCAGCACTACGCTAGCTTTCCTCAGGCTATCCACATGCTGTCCGAAAGTTTCACCAAACCACTCCAAAGTCTTCTTCGTATCTTGGTCGTGATGGCTAGGGTTTCGCTTCTTGATGTGGCGGATCTTGATCTCCAGCTCGAACTCTCCCTCGTAGTTGGCGTTACCACCAAGCAGGGTCCTCAAACCGCTTGTATCGCCTGCGGGAACACTCACACCGAGGGTTGCACTCCGGAGACCGCGGGCAGAACTGAGCGCGTTCCGGGTGCTCGCGTCGATGACGGGTGATGCATCCCAGTGGAAATTGTGCTGCGGCAGGAGGTCTTCGTCCCTCATCGTGCGGTCTAGCCAGCCGCATATGTACTGAGCGCGGATCGCTGACTGGTTCTCCTGCAGAACTGCAACCAAATTGCCCACAGGCAGGAACCAAACGAATGTGTTGTCCACCGGCACATGCTCGTCGTCTGTAGACATTGGCTTCTGGTCGCCGCTGGTCCGGTGCCGCTGGCTTGGCACGTGGTCCTTGTCAGTCGAAAGTACCAGTGCATAAACGGCGCCGTCATAACTGCCCGGAAAGTTCTCGCCAAGTAGCTCCTTGACCAGTACATCCGCGACGGCGTCAGGTTGCATGGCAAAGACCTTGCCAGTGATCTCCTTCTCAAGGACTCGATGCGTGATCGGATCACCATAGATCTGCTTGATGAAGGCATACCAGTTCTGCTCGTCGACTGCGTTCCCCGAGCCTGCACTGACAAGGCGCCAGTATTGGATAGTCCGTTGAATCCGTTTCTTATTACCCTTAGCCACGCGCTTTTGCCCCAGTTATCTGCGCCCGAGGGCGACTGTCTAGTTGGTATCGATCTCTATCTCATAATTTTCCGATGGGCTTGCAAAATCGTTACTTGCCACGCAAGCTTCGCCCGCCCAGCCGACGCAACCGCGCACAAGGTTCCCACGCTGATTTTGCGGCCTGCCGAGGAAAAACTTCACGAGCAGCGGCGGGCCGACCTATGTCCGCAGCTTCACGGGAAAGTCTGTGAAGTGTTGCATCGAGTGGTACTTACACCCCGAAGCCTCCCGCGTAGCGGCACTCTGGCGCGCTTGGGAACACCTGCGTCTCGACCCTGGGAGGGTATGGGCGGCGTCTGTTGGCGCGACCATGCAGACCACCACATGCGAGTCCTCCTTGACCCTCATGGGCCGTTTCTCCAACTGGACATAAAAGGTGGACCGCCAGCCCGATTTTTTGAGCCAAAGGTGGCTCTTGCATGCTGATCCCCGATGTCCGCAACCTCGCCCGCGCGAGGATTTCCGGACAAGGCACAGCGTAGAGGGTGGCGCAGTACAGCTAGCGCCGCCGGAACAAATCCATCGCTGCTCGGCCGACTTCAACAAAGGTTTGCCCGACAAATCCGACGCCACCAACAAGAGCCGCGGCAAAAATCTTGGCTGACCCGGCAAGGGTTACGCTGAGAAGCTTGGTCGTTACAGCCATTACTTGCCCGACGTCGCGCGTGAACTCAGCTAGGACGAGTGCAAGAGCTGGGATAGGCGCCATGAGGAGCCGTTCCCAGTCGACGGTCAGAGACTTCCACCAAGAGGGTTGCTCTGCACCGCCCTCCGGTTCGAGCTTGCCCATAAACCGCGTCCAGCTAATTCCCTGTGCATCACGGAAGGTTGCCCGCAGTGCAACGGGATCGGGATAAACCTTCATAGCCGTAACCAGCGAATCAGATTTTCCAGGCCGTAGCGGGCCAAGCTTGAAGGGTTCGTCCAGCAACTGTCCGTCCCCAAGGTCGACTATCTCAACGACGGCATTCTCCACGATCTGATTTGTGGCGTTTTTGTAGAAGATCTCGTAATAGCCCGCATCCTCTTCCATCCAAAAAGCTACGTTGTTTGCTTGGCTTTGCAGTTGGATTCTCTCAGCGGCTATGTCTCGTCCGCGTTCAAGTCGATAGGCTCGGGCTGCGTAAATGGCTGCTGCCACGGCGGCCACGACTGCACACCAAGTTGGTACGTCTCCCCAGTCCTGACTCAACCAAGTGGCGTCATCTGGTTGCGGCGGGATAGTTTGATTGATCTTTTCTCCCTTGCAACGGACTGTTCCAGCCAAGTAGGGTGCCGGCGCCGGTAAACAAGTGAGCATTGGGGGAACGATCCTAAGTCCTGGGAGTTTGCTGACGGGCAGTGCAGCACATGACGGCCCAACAATATCGTCCAGCAAGTCGAAACCCTCCCCGGCGCCCCTTGCTGAGTCGCTTCCAGTTACGGACGCAAGGGGTTTAGTTCTCCGTCGCCTTCCATCTGCCCCTTACTATCTTCCCGAAGAGCCTAATGTTATTTTCTGGTACGGAAACGCCTCGGCCGATCAGGTGCTGGGTGTCACCCAGCAGTCATTTGTGCCGTTCGTGAGCTTGACAGTTTCGCGGCTGGACCCCCCACGAAACGCCACTACTCCCCAGCTTTACAGAATCTTTATTATCGGCCTTTTAAGCAGGCGGGGAGTGGTACCGCATTTTAGCCATGCGTCAACGTCAATCTGGTTGCTTGCGGGCTAGGTGAGGATGGTCCGGTATATTCCTGTGTGGTCCAGGTCACCGTCGCCGGCTGCGAGCATGTCCTCGAACGCGCTCTTTAGGCACTCGGCTAATGGAAGTTTCAGTCCTCTATTCTCGGCAGTCTCGGTGATGAACTTGAGGTCTTTGAGCTGGTTCTTGGCAGATCCTCCTCCCGCGTAGTCTTGGTCGATCCAACGACGTCCCTTTTGTGTCAGCACTTCGGAGTTGGCGAGGCCGCCGGAGAGCACGGATTGCACCTTTTCAAGGTCCAGTCCCGCGGAGCTGGCCAAGGCCATCGCCTCCGCCAAGGCCGTGACGGTGGCGGCAACGACGATCTGATTGCACGCCTTTACGGTTGACCCTGTGCCCGTGTCGCCGAACCACACGATGGTCGAGCCGTATAGCGCGAACAGCGGTCGAACACGTTCCATTGCGCCGCGGGGGCCTCCGATCATAATGCTCAGCCGGCCCTCCTCGGCCCCGATTGTGCCGCCGCTGAGCGGAGCGTCCACAACGGTCAGGCCCCAATTTCGGAGGCAGTCATCAGCGAATTCCGCAACTGCTACTGGTGACACTGTCCCGTGAATCACGAGGATCGGATTTTTTATGTCGGCCCTCTTCCACCCGGCCAGCAGCCCGTCTTCACCGTGTAGAAGGGCTGCAACCTGGGGAAGGTCGGGCAACACGCTCAGCACGACCTCGCTGGCTGTATCTGCCGGACGTGCAACGACGCTGCCTCCGTCAATTACGCGGGCTTTTTCCAGTGTGCGGTTCCAAAGTTTCAGGGGAACGCCTGCGGCGATGATGTTCCGGGCGATGGGGGCGCCCATCGGACCTGTTCCTAGCAAAGCCACTGAGGCGGGCAGTCCGGCGGAAGAAGCGTCCATTATTGACTGTCTCCTGGATTAGAAGGTGATGAGCCGGCCAGTGCGGTGAGGAAGATGCTGAATTAGGGAACGGCAGCAAGTACGAGGAGCCCCATGAACAGGGCAGCCAGGTTTGCGGGCAGTTGTACAAGCGGCGTAGCAGCCGACGCCGGCGGGGGTCAGGCGTTGATTTTGGATTCCGAGACGAGCGCTTCGGTTTCCCGGCGGAGCTCCAGTGCCTGGGCCAGGGAATCGTCCATGATGACGTCGTCCCAGCCGACGATCCCGCCCTTGGCTACGTCATTTCGCAGTTCCACATGGTGGGCCAAAGCAACGGGAAGGGCGCCGGTTGCGACGGAGTGCTTGGCCGAAACCAACTGGCCCCAAACCGTGTATCCGCCTTCACCGTCGAGGAATTCACCGGCCTTGAGGTCCTTCTTTGCTGTCGCCACAACGTCGCCGAAGAACCCGATAGGCGAACCTGTGGCGATCCCGCGGAGGGCCGCGTTGGCGATGGACATGTTCAGTTCCAGGCCCACGTAGTGGTAAGGGCGGTAGAGCGCGGCGTACTGGCCTGTGGGGTCCGGGTGCCACGGGTACTCGGTGAAGCAGCCCGAAACGTAGGCGTTCGTTGCCTTCACCACGACGAACACGCCTTCCTGAGTGTTGTGCGGGATCCAGGTGCCGTCGCGCTTGACGCTGGACATGACGTCGACGGTGCCTTCATGGGCGAGGACTCCCCCGACATCGGCTGGCCGGCAGATGGTGGCGATCTCTTCGACGTCCCCCGGAGTGAACGTTAGCCCGGTGTCGGAAGGCACCAGCCCGGC
The DNA here is from genome assembly GCF_900105535.1 of Pseudarthrobacter equi. Taxonomy (NCBI): domain Bacteria; kingdom Bacillati; phylum Actinomycetota; class Actinomycetes; order Micrococcales; family Micrococcaceae; genus Pseudarthrobacter; species Pseudarthrobacter equi. Next base: position 504,623 of record NZ_LT629779.1, on the reverse strand, counting down.
ACCGTTGGCAACGGCGGCCATCTCGATGGACGCCTTGGTGCCGTCACGGAAAGAGGTGTGCATGTTCGGGTTCAGCTGTCCGGAATCCGTGAGTTCCTTGGAGAACTCCCAGTTCTCCCACACGTTGTCCGGGTTCATCTCGTGATAGTGCTCGAGGAACTTTGCGCCCTTGCCGGCGCAGACAACGTCGAAGCCGCTGGTCCGCGCCCAGTCGACAAGTTCCATGATGAGGGCCGGCTGGTCACCGTACGCCATGGAGTAGACAACGCCGGCTGCCTCCGCACGCTTGGCCAGGGCGGGCCCTGCCAGGGCATCGGCCTCGACGGTGACCATGATGATGTGCTTCTTCGTTTCAATCGCCCGCAGCGCGTGCTTCACACCGACGATGGGGTTGCCCGTTGCTTCAACGATGACGTCGATATCGACTTCGAAGAGCTCGTCCGCGTTAGCCACGATGGTTGTGGTGCGGTCCCGTAAGGCGGTCGCGATGTCCGGGGCAATCTGGTTCTTCGGCCAGCCGACCAGGTCGAAGGCCCCCTCGGCGCGCTTGACGTTGATGTCGGCGATGGCGACGACGTGGACGCCTGGGATGTTGTTCGCCTGGGCCAAGTACATGGTGCCGTAACGGCCTGCACCGATCAGGCCAACCCGGATGGGGCGACCTTCCTGCTCGCGGTCACTGAGAAGCTGGTGAAGGTTCATGGGGATCCTCTGCTTGACGTATCGCGGCGGAAAGGTGGCTCCCAGAGAGGAGGAGCAACATCTTCGTCGCGAACTGGAGTTTGTGGGACCGGAGTGGAACCGGTTACACTTTTGTACCAGTGGAGTTTAGGTCGTGTCAACAGCACCACTCCTCAAATCCGAAATGGGCGGACTGGAACCATGATGCCGTGGGAGCCGCGGTATATCATAGGGCATCAAACCGGAGCAGTACCTGGGCGATCGGCTCTCCAATGATTGGATGCTTTGGGCCGGAGTCAGGACGCGCCGCGTGCGGTAGAGGGACCCAAACTGCCGGCGTCATATGCCATTCCGACTCGGTTGGCACACGCTCAGGTCACTCCCTGTTCCCGGGAAACGGCGCCGCAAGAAACAGTGCGGGTGCTCAGAAGCAACCAAGCCTGCCGCCCGCTCAGGCTTCCGGCATCCAGGCGAGCCGGGTTCCCGCTCCCTCTCCCGGATATCCGCCGGCGGGAAGGCTTCTAGGCTGTCTTGGGCGCTACGACGCTGGACCGTTCGACGAGCTCAGCGTCGACGCGGACTGTCGTTGGTTTTCCGGTGGTTGTCCCGTTGGCGTTGGAGAGCGCCAGTTGCACGGAGTGTCTGGCCAGCATGTCGATAGGCTGCCGAATGATCGTCAGCGGCGGAGTCATCAGTTCTGTCCACGGGGAATCCTCGAACACGACGACGGAAAGCTCGTCCGGGATGGAGATTCCGGCATGTGCGAGACGGCGCAGCACTGCGGTGACCTGAGCGGTATTAGCCACCACGAGGGCCGTGGGCCGATCTTGGAGATTGAGCAGGGCCGTGACGGCATCGCCGCCCGAAGTTCCTCGGAACGCGGCGGACCGGATCAGCGTACGGTCCTCGGCCAGACCAGCTTCCCTCAGTGCCTCCTGGTAGCCGGCGACCCGGTCGCGCCCCGTTGTGGAGGTGGCGGGTCCGGAGATGATGGCAATTCGACGGTGCCCGTGGGCAGCCATGAGAGCCGTCGCCGACCGGGCAGACTCAACGTTGTTGATGCTCACGACATCAACTTCCGGCATTTCCGGGATTGAGCGGTCGACGAAGACCACACCGGTGCCCAGGTCCTGTAGCTTCTTCCAGATTTCAAGGTTGTTGCCGGTCGGCGTCGCAATGATGCCGCTGACCCTGCGTTCGATCAGCGTCGCGAGGCGTTCGGACTCCAGCCGGTCATCCTCCTGAGTCGTCATCAGAAGCACCTGGATGCCGCGGGAGTGGGCTTCTTGCACTACCAGGTCGGCCAAGTGGGCAAAGAAAGGATTGGAAACGTCTGCGAGCAGGAGTCCGAGGGTGGTTGGAGGACCGTGCTTCAGTTCCCTGGCGGCTGTTCTGGGATGGTAGCCGAGGGTTTCCATTGCGTCGCTGACCTTGCTTCGCGTCAGTGCCGCAACGGGACCTGAGCCGGGATTGAGGACCCGGGATACGACGGCGACGGACACGCCGGCGGCTTGGGCAACATCCCGGATCGTCGGTTGCTTCTGCACGCTTGCTCCTGGTTCTGTTCAGCACCCCTGACCCTTGAAGGCAATTCTTTCAAATTAAGGTGTTGACCCTGAAAATGAGGTACGTGACAAAGTGTAACCGGTTCCATGTCTTTGCCGGGAAGGGAACTTCGGGCGTTTCTCCCCTCGCCTAGCTACTGAACCCACTCCGCCCGAAACAGGGGCCAGGGCGTTGCGAGCCTCTTGCCCTGAAGCAGGAGGCGGGAAATTACTGCCGCTTTTCATGCTTGTGTGGCGCCGCCGAGGGGCCGATGCCATACGTCTTCCTGGCCGTCTCCGCGAAGAGGTGTCTGCGTTCATCGTCGCTCATGGCGGAGGTTATCTCGTCGAAGGCAGCATAGAGCGCCGTGAAGCTGGAGTAGAGGCTGTCAACCGGGAAGTTGCTTCCGAACATGGTCCGGTGGGGCCCGAACACGTCGATGGTGTCCAGGACGATGGGTCGGATTGATGCCGTCGTCCAGGAGTGGTCATTCGTTCCGAGGGCGGAAATCTTTGTTACCACGTTTGGCTGCTTTGCCAAGTGTTTCATTCCGGCCTTCCAATCCCGTAGGGACGCGGGGTCGCGGTGAATGGGCATTCCCGCGTGGTCCAGGATAATCGTGGTGTCCGGATGGTTGGCGGCCAATTGGGCCGCCTGGTCCAGCTGGGCGGGGAATACCTGGAGGTCGAAGGACAGGCCCAGCGCAGAAAGACACGAGAACCCTTTCAACCATTGGGTGTCCGTGATTAGGTCCGGCCGGGACGTGTGGGTGTATCGGGGGTCCGGGTGCCAGTTAAGGATGTCGCGGATGCCGCGTACCGATGGAATCGCCGCGAGGCGTTCCAAGCGGGGTATTACTCCTGCCTCGGCCAGGGAGGCCTTGGCTACTTGAACGGATGGTAGGCCGCTGTTGTCGTGGACGTCCTGGATCCAGTCTGCTTCCCAGATAGCGTCAGCGGCTCCGTTTTCGATATGGACGGACCCGGCCAGGCGCAATCCCCTGGCATCATCCAGGTAATCCTCGATGAGATAGTTTCGCCGGAGCGGCCGGTCATCCCCGTGGTAGCGGAACGGTTCTGCCGGCCCTTGGAGCCATGGGTATGGTCGGGAGTAGTCACACAGGTGGTGATGGGCGTCGACGATATCAAAATCGAGCACTGAGATCTCCTAATTTCCGGGCGTTCCCTCGGCGTGCTGTATGGCCTGCAGCTTGCGGGATGGACCATAGGCGCCGGGGGCGTAGCGGGGGTAGGCGGCCACGGAATTCTCCGCAGCCGCCCATCAGTGCAACCCCGGTGCCTGATTGTAGGCTCCCGGGTACCTCCCCCTCTTGAGGTTTTGTCAGGCTGTCGCTTCCTTCTTCTGTAGTGATTTTTTCTTGAACAACGGCCAGCCTTTGCTGGTTTGGTCGAGGGCGACGGCGATCACAACGACGAGGCCGGTGACGATCTGTTCGTAGAAGCTCGGGACGTTGAGGAGGACGAGCCCGTTGGTGAGTGCACCGAGGATCAGGGCTCCAACCAGGGTCCCGGCGATGCGTCCCTCGCCGCCCATGAGGTTGGCTCCGCCGATCACTGCGGAGGCGATGGCCGTGAGCAGGTAGGGGCTGCCGGCGTCAGTCTGGGCCGCGTTGATTCGGGCTACGATGACCAGTCCGCCGATTCCTGCCAGTACGCCGGAGAGAGCGTAAACGGCGATTTTTACCCTGTCGACACGGACACCGGAGAGCCAGGCCGTTTCTTCGCTGCCACCGGTAGCGATGACGTTCTGTCCAAACACGGTGCGGCGGAGCAGCAGCCAGCAGAGGATGGCCAGGACCGCGACGAGGATGACCGCGACCGGGACTCCGCCGACGTAGCTGTTGAGCATGAAGACGAAGTCCTTGGGGATGTTGTAGACGGGCTTTCCGTTGGTTACCACGTAAGCGCAGCCCTGATAGATGCTCATCGTTCCGAGGGTGGCGATGAAGGGGGGCAGCTTGAGTTTGGTGATCAGCAGGCCGTTGAGGGCGCCACAGACCAGTCCGAGGGCTATGCCGGCAAGCAGGGCGAAGAAGGGGGACGTCCCGGCATTGACCATCATGGTGGCAGCAGCGATTCCGACGAAACTCGCAATCGAGCCGACGGACAGATCGATACCGCCGGTGATGATGACAAACGTGATGCCAAGGCCGATGATTGCGTTGACGCTGGCCGAGACGGCGATGTCCCGAAGGTTGCCGGAGGTAAGGAAGTTCTGGTTCAGCAGCCCGAAGATGAGGAAGATGACCAAGGCGGCGATATAAATTCCCAGCGCCTGGAGGTTTAGCGTCGGCCGGGTGCGACGTTTCCCGGGTGAGGCCTCTGACCGTTCCTTCACAATGGCGTTCTGGCTGTCTTTGCCCGTGGCATCCTTGGGCAGAGTGGGCTGGCTCATGTCGTTGTTCTTTCTGCGATGCCCATGGCGTTGGCCACGAGGCTGTGTTCATTAATGTCATCGCCTGTGTGCTCGGAGACGAACTGACCCTGCCGCATTACTTTGACCCGGTCGCTGAGGGAGATGATCTCGGGCAGATCGGACGACACGACGACCACAGCGCTTCCGGCCTTGGCCAAGGCGTCGATAAGTTCGTAGATTTCGACCTTGCCGCCGACGTCCACGCCCTTGGTGGGCTCATCGAAGAGGAATACTCTGGTGTTGCGCCAGGTCCACTTGGCGATGACGATCTTTTGTTGGTTGCCGCCGGAGAACTGACGGGCGTTGAGGCGAACATTGGCGGGGCGGAGCGACATTCGCGCCGCGGCTTCCTCCGCTGCGGCAATTTGTTTTCGCAGGCTGATCATCGGGCCGAAACCGTTGAACTGCCTGTCCGCAGTGAGTGCGATATTGAAGTAAGCGGGAACCTGCAGGACCAGGCCCTGGTGTTTGCGTTCTTCGGGGATGAACGCAATGCCAGCGTTCCGGCTGTCCCTTGGCGACCGGATCCTGCGTTTTTTGCCGTCAACGGTTATCGTGCCGGTGCTGCCTTTGTCGGCCCGAATGATTGCACGCAGGAACTCGGTACGGCCTGAGCCGACCAGGCCAGCGATCCCCACGACTTCCCCAGCCCGCACGTCCAGGGCCAGAGGGCCTCCACCGCTGGGGTGACTGACGTCCGAGGCCGAAAACAGGACCGGAGCACCCGGTGGCACCGGGTGCTGTCGTTTGAACGACAGCAGTTCCCGGCCCACCATGTTCCGTACTATTTCCTGTTCAGAGGTCTCCACAATCGGCTTTGTGTAATTGACTGTGCCATCACGCAGGACCACGACCTTATCGGAGACGCTCATGACCTCGGGCATCTTGTGCGAAACGTAGATGATGCCTACCCCACGGGTGTGAGCGATTTCCCTCACCCTGCTCAGGACGCCTTCGACGTTGTGTTCCAGCATGCTGGTCGTAGGTTCGTCGAGGGCGACGATCTTCGCGCCAAAGGCCAGGGCCCTGGCAATGGTAAGGGCGTGGCGTTGGGCGGGGCTCAGCCCCCGCACCGAAGCCTTCGCCTTGAGCGGGAATCCCATCTGGGCGACATCGGCCAGTGCCTGGTCGATGTCCTTGCCGGCGTCCCGGCGCTGGCGTGCTGTCCGCCCGAGCACGAGGTTCTGCTCCACCGATAGTTGTGGCACGATGGCCGGTTCCTGGTGGGCAATCCTCACCCCATCTGCGAGTGCCTGCCGTGGGGAGAAGTGCGCCCTCGGCTCACCATCGATGATCACAGAGCCGTGATCCGGAACAAGAGAGCCGCCAAGGATAGCGAGCAGGGTGCTCTTGCCGGCGCCGTTTTCCCCTGCCAGCGTGCAGATCTCGCCCCTTTCCAAGGTGAAACTGACGTCGTTCAGGGCCCGGACACCGGGGAATGATTTCGCGATGTTCTGCAGCTCAAGCAGCGGAGCAACCATGATCCGTACCGTCCTTATGGCATTCCGGTCGGGTACTGACCGACATTGGCGGAATCGATGATGAAGGCAGGAACATCGACCCAACCGGGTACCTTCTTGCCGGCCAAAAGCCACAGTGCGGCATCCACGCCGCTGGCGCCTTCGGTGACGGGCTGCTCACTCACCGTGGCGGTCATGTTGCCCGCCTGGATTTCCTTCTTGGCCTGGGGAATGCCGTCGGTTCCAACCAGCAGGACTTTGCCCGTGAGGTTCTTGGCCGCGATGGCGGCGGAGACGCCCAGGGCCATACCGTCGTTCTGCGAGTAGAACGCCTTGATATCCGGGTTTGCTGTGAGCATCGCCGAGGCGATCTCCTGCGCCTTGGTTTGATCCCACTTGGCCGTTTGAGAGGCAACCAGTTGCAAGTTCGGGTGCTTAGCCAGTCCCGTCTTGAAACCCTCGCCGCGGTTCAGCGCGTTAGATGATCCGGGGTCACCTTCGATCATGGCGACCTTCCCGCCGTCGGGAAGCTTGGTTGCAATGTAATCAGCAGCCGTCTGGCCGATCGTCAGTGCATCAGGACCTACGTAAACGCTTCCCGGCACGGTGCCCTTGGCATCGTTCAGAACGACGACGGGAGTGCCCTTTGCGAGGGCATCGGTAAAGACCGTGTCCAGACCGGTCGCCGAGATAGGCGAGGCAAGCAGGGCGGTGCAGCCCTGGTTGGAGGCGCTCTTGGCCTTGTCCAGCTGCTCAGTAATGGACGACTCATCGGTCACATCAAACGTCTGGTACTTGACGCCCAGCTTCTTCGCCTCGGACTCGAAGCCGTCCCGCTCAAATCCCCAGAACTCGTTGGAAAGCGTCCGGGTGATGTAGCACAGCTTGGTGTCGGCCGAACCCTTCGGATCGCCTAGGCTCGCCTTCAGGTCCTTGATCGGCGTCTTTCCAGACGCATCAACCAGGCTGACCAAGTCAGCGGATTGGGACGACTTACCACTCGGCCCTTCGGGAGTGGCGCTGCAGGCCGCGAGCATCGCGACCACTGCCGTGGCCGCGAGGAGCTGTGTAGCGGTTCGAGGAATTCTGGTCATTGTGATAGTTCCTTTCATCATTGGAAGGCCCGCAAAACACGCGGCACTCTTGCTGTTATTACCGGGCATCAGGTCCAGGGAGAGGAACAGCGCCCGAGCTCATCAGCCGCTCGGTGTCGGCGGAGAAGTCTTCAGTCTCAGCTTTGCTGTGGTATCGGTTCCACTTTTGTACCACAAGAGATTTTGCCTTGTAAATAGTCTGGTGATTAGCTTTATGTCTAATGTCACTGGTACCCCGACACGGGGACCCGTAGCGGCGGGCGGAACTGCTACCGGGCCGGGTATGACGCCCACTCCCCCGGCCCTTCAGGTAGGCACTTTTTCCGATCCTGCAGACGATCCAGCCGGGGCTTTGGCGAAACGAACGCCAACTACCTCCTCGAGGGGCTGGACGTCGGCGGGCGTCAGAAACGATTCCGAGTGGCTACAAACCAGCCGGCCCGCCTCGTTGGCGACCCCAAGGCACACAGGGAACGGGTGGTCGTTGGCCATCGCTACTACCATCGTTCCCAGGAAGCTGTCGCCGGCGCCAACTGAGTTGACGACCCGGGTCGGTGCGACCTTTGCCTGCACGAGGTCGTTGCCGTTCAGCGCGGCAACCCCGCCGCCGCCGAGTGTCAGCACGGGAGTTTTGGCACCCGCCTCTCGAAGAGCGTCGAGGAGCAACGGCACGTCTGTGTTTTGGGGGACATCCAACACATGACAGGCTTCGCTCAGATTCATGACCACTACGTCCGCGAGCCGAAGGAGCGTCCTCGCTTCCGCGTGTACTGGAGAGAGGTTCAGAACAACTTGAGAACCGAGCTCACGGAACCTGGTGGCTGCGTGCCGTACGGCGGGAAGAGGCACCTCGAGATTCAGAACTACAAACGCCGGCGGAGCATGGTCCTCGAGGTAGGCGTCAATGTCAGCCGGCGAGAAATTCCCGTTGGCTCCCGGAACAACGACCGTGTCGTATTCGCCCTCGGGATTGACTCTTACATGCCCGACGCCGGTGTGAATGCTGTCATCGGGAATGATGCCGTCGATTGAAATGCCCCGCGCCTGAAGGGCGGCCGTGATGAAATTTCCCAGATCGTCAGCGCCGACACGTCCCAGAAGAGTCACGGTCGGATCCAGCGATGCGATGCTCATTGCGGCGTTCAGGCTCTTACCGCCTGCAGCCATTTCGAAGCGCTTCCCGGCCACATAGCTCGCTGCGCTCTCATCTGCGCCAAGATAAGCAATGAGATCCGCGTTTAGCGATCCGACGACACAGATACCGGTTGGACGCACCTACACACCTACGACTTTCGACCACAAAACGCTCGACGAGTGCAGCGCGTCGCCGCTCGGGAGATCCGGATAGTCCCGAACCATCTCGCGGGCCTTGTCGATGATGGTCCCCATCCTCTCGATGTTCATCTCGCATTCGGCGACCGGGTTCTCCCGGACCGGATCGGTATCGAAATAGTACGTGCCCTGGTAACCCTCGCGGAGCAAGTAGTACACGAGTTCCAGTGTCTCGGCGAAGTGAATGGACGCGACTACCAGGCCGTCGTCGGCCACGCCGTGTGAGTCATTGAGCTGAAGTCCGAACAGTTTCTGCTCCCGCAGGCACATGGCAGCGGACTGCGCAGGGTTCTCCCGGGCCATCAGCAGGTGGCCGAAGTCCAGGGTGACGCCAAGATTCGGGCGGTTACAGTCTTTGATGAGGTTCATTACGGCACCGGTGGTGTTGAGAATAGTGCGCCCGCGGGGTTCGGCTGGCTTGTACTCGATCGAGATGCGGATTTCCTGATCGACGTCCGCGACAGCCTGCAGGCTTTCAACCATCCAGTTCCAGGCCTGCATGTAGTCCATCTGCAGCGGGTATTCGTAGCCGTCATGGGCCGGCCAGAGCAGTACATGGTCGGTGCCGAACTCCCGGCACAAGCTGATGGCTTCCTTGACCATCGTGACGGCTGCTTCCCGAAGTGCGGGGTCGGGGTTGGTGAACCCTCCGTTGGAAAACTGGGGTGCCGGCCAGCGGAGCTGGATCCCGCGGACATCAAGATCTGCCTTGGCTAAGGCCGCCTTGATCTCCTTGACTGAATGTCGGCCAAAGTGCTCGGGGTAGTTCAGTTCGAGTGACGTCAGCCCCTTGACGCTTCCGGCGAGGGCGATGAGGTCGATCACCGAATCCTCACCGCTGGGGTATTTCTTGCCCTTGCCCAGCCCGAAGGAATTGAGGCGGGTGGAGAACTTAACATCTGTCATCTGCATTTCGCTTTCGATCGTGGAGGCAACTTTGCCCACGTTGACGCCGATCGAAATTCCTGACGGAACTTCGACTCTGAAGTTGGGCTGGTGTTGGAAGCTTATGAGCCGTTTGCCCCCGGACAGAGGGGAAATCGGCACCACGGGGCTAGAATTTTTCAGTCCTGAATATTGATTCAGCAATGGGCAGCACTGCTCCTGGTCGACCATCGGGGTCCGAAGGGCGAGCCGCGGCGGGAGGGGTGCCACTCCAGAAACAATCGCTGCACATTCAAAGGTGCATAAATATTCAAACATCGACGAAAGTGACGAAATATGACGCAGACCACAGGGCCCTCCTCCTTATTGTCGGTGAGCACTGAGCAGCTGCGGCTATTCACCAAGATTGCCGTGCTTTACCACGAGGAAGGCTTGTCTCAGGGCGAGATATCCGAGCGCCTCAAACTCTCGCAAGCGCGGGTTTCGCGCTACCTCAAGAACGCGGTGGACCTGGGTATCGTGCGGACCTCCATAGTTCAGCCGGCAGGAATCTATGTGGGGCTTGAGAAAGCGCTGGAAGAGAAGTACCGGCTCCGCGAAGTTGTCGTGGTAGACGTCATGGACGGCGCTTCGTTGGGCATGCGCTTGGGCTCTTCCGCCGCCACCTACCTGGAAACAACCATCGACGCCAACGAGTACATCGGGATCTCCTCGTGGAGCACCACGCTCCTGCACACCGTTGAAGCCATGCGCTCACGGCCAAGAAAGATCGCCAACGAAGTGATCCAACTCATAGGAGGGGTGGGAAGCCCGCAGGCCCAAATACAGGCGACGCGGCTGGTCTCCCATCTCGCGGAACTGACATCAGCCAAGCCCTACTACATGGGATGCCCGGGGCTCGTGGCAAACCAGCAGATCCGCGAAGCGTTCACGGGCGACCCTGCCGTGGCGGCCTCCATTGACGCCTGGGACCGGCTGACCACCTTGCTGGTCGGAATCGGAACGTTCCCGGCCTCCCCCCTCTGGCAGGCCAGTGGAAATGCACTGAACAGGGCGGAAGAAGGTGAGCTATCCCGGGCCGGCGCCGTCGGAGAGATTTGTTTGCGATTCTTCGATATCAACGGGCATCCCATGAAGCCCGCCATAGAAGACAGGGTGATTTCCATCGACGCTGACGCCATGATGAGTGTGCCGCGCCGCATAGGCGTCGCCGGGGGCATGCGCAAATTGGACGCCATCCGCGGCGCCGTCACCGGAGGCTGGATCAATGTGCTCATAACGGACGCGGATGTCGCAAGACAACTCTTGGAGCCACCGCAACTCTAAATCCCGCAGCGCGTACGAGTCCCGCCAGGCGCGGCATAAGCAGCTGAGGCAAACGAAGTACCCCCTAGTGCCCGGCACGCACTCCGGCTCGTCCTAGCATCTGGGATTTTGATCAAAAGTGGTATCGGTTACACTTTTGTCCCAGGATTCGTTTGGAGCACCAACTTCCTTCCCAGCCTGTTTTGAGCACGCCGATCGTACATTCCGTTCCCCCCCCAATCGACACAGAAAGAGCAGGACTCTGATGTCCATCATCGTCACCGCAGTTTTCACTCCCATCGACGGCGCTTTCCACAAGGTCGTAGAGGCACTCTCGCCCGCCATCACCGAAGTCCATCAGGAGCCGGGCTGCCTGCTCTATGCCATCCATGAAGCACCAAATGGCCAGATTGTCATGATTGAAAAATGGCAATCCGCAGCACTGCTTGATGCACACGGCGAAGGAGAGGCCGTTAAGCGACTCAATGCTTCACTTGAGGGACTACTCAGCACCCCCGTTGAGGTCACCCGATTGAGCGCCATTCCCGCAGGCACAACGAGCCAAGGAGAGATCTAGTTGTCCTGGGCTATCGTCGTCATGGGCGTATCCGGTGCCGGCAAGTCCACCGTCGGTGCCGCACTGGCGGCCCGCATCGGTGCAGCATTTATAGACGCCGACTCCCTCCATCCGCCTGCTAACGTGCAAAAAATGGCCGCCGGTACTCCCCTGACGGATGAAGACCGGTGGCCCTGGCTCCAGTTGGTAGGTGCAGCACTTGCTGCCGAGTCCGGCAGCGGCATCGTTGTGGCCTGCTCCGCGCTCAAACGCGTTTATCGGGACGCGATCCGCGCCGTGGCCCCATCAACCGCATTTGTCTTGCTGAACGTCGCAACGCCGGTATTGCGAGTCCGCATGACCCTGCGACCTGGCCACTTCATGCCGGCCTCCCTCCTCACGTCTCAGCTCGAAACACTCGAGCCGCTCCAACAAGATGAAATCGGGCTCGCGATGAACTCGGACGAAGGAGTCGAAGCAACCGTCGAGCGGATCAGCGTCCAACTGAGCAGCCTGCAATCGGACAGCTCTAGAACTCAACCTCACAGGTAGAGGGAGGAGGCAGCCAGTCGCCGGACAGCGGAGCGGGTACGTGCGGCTGAGCACGCTTGACCAGGACGAGAAACGCCAGCTCGGGGGTCAGGTTCTGGACTGGTCTTCCACGGACAAGGCCTGGGGCTGGACACCACCAGGCCACAGCTAACGGAGCTCCAGCGGTTCGCCTGCGTCCCCGTGGTCCTTGACCTCGAACCGGGGAGCGCCCCGACTCGACTCCCTGCCGGACTACACACCCTTGCCTTCAACCGCGCCTCTGCAACAAAATAACGAACCCATCCGACCAGAGAAGGCACCTGAGCGGAGCACGATCCTTCAAACTCCATCGCTGTCAGGCGGAACCACACCCCAACCTGACGTCGGGGCGCCTGACGTGGGAAGACTTCTCCGTAGGTGGAGCTCTGGTCTGGTTCTCAGACACCTGACGAACCGCAGGAGGTGACATCGCCCCCCTTCGCTAAGCGACTCCCATAAAGACCCGATTTTTCGGACTATTTTGATAGTTCTCGGGCTACCGCAGCTCGGTTTCCTGCCCCTCCAACTGTCAGGGTGGGATCTAAGAACATCATGAGCCACCGTCAGCAATGCGGAATTTCGCGCTATTCCGACCCGAGACCGGCGCCCGCAAGTTGCCCGCGCTCCCCTGCCCCCTGTCCAACGCTGCTCTAGGACGAGGCGCCCTCAGAAAAACTTTAAGGGGCCAAGGCGTGCGGGGAACCCCCACTGGGCTTCTGCTTTCTAGCATTACCCGATAGCTACTTGACCGAATATAAGCTATCGGCGTTTCCAAATCGCGACTGGGGAGAGGGAGAGCCGACTCTCAGGGAATGATGCGACGACAGCGGTAAGCTCCATGAAGGCGTACAGCTCCCGCCAAGGTGTTATCCAGGCGCATCTCTGCCAACACGACTTCCTTGCCGGCATGACGACCGCGCTGCCGCAACTCCTATCGCTCGTTGTACAGCCCCCTCGAACTGATCCAAGCGCTTCTTGAATCCCGCGTCAGCCATCGCAAAAGACTGGCTGAACGAGGGCGAGGCCCCCGGAGCCCTGTCGTCCGCTTGCCCTCCCCCCGGCACTAGGAGGGGTGACTAGGGGTCAACTGAAGACGGCGTGATGATCAATAGCGAATCGTTTCGTAATACACGAACGGCGATGCGACCCTCCGGTCTCAAAGATTGACGAATAGTCGTCTCAGAATATAACGTAACTCTGATCACAAAAGGCGAAACGTTTCGTTTTGGTGCTCAGCGCGCTTTTGGAGGTTCTGTAGATCGTATACGTCGCCGGGACCACTAGCCTTCGAGGCTGGGGCAAATGACGTCGCATCCCTGCGCCTACCGGCGTCCCTGAAAGTGCGCCATACGCCAAGAACAAGCCAGCAACAGGAAGCTGGCTAGCTCGAAATTATTCACCCGTACATAACCCATCACCCTGCTTGAGGAAGTGAAGTAGACATATGCAAGACACCATCAAGGGTCCCGGCCTCCGCCGTTCGCGACTGGGCCTTGGCATCATTGCTGCCGTCACGCTTTCGGGCTTGGCTCTCTCCGCCTGCGGTTCGGGCAGCAGCGAAGACGCGTCGAAAACGTTGGTCGTCCAAGTTCAGTCTGCACAGTTGCCAGCCTTTCAATATGCAGCGTCCAAGTTCGAGGCCTCACACGAGGGCGTCAAGGTGGATTTGCAGACGATTACGGAAGAACAAAAGAGCTCGACCAATGCGCAAATCATGGCATCCACAAACGCGCCCGACATCGGACTGGTCCCGACAAATGCTCAACCGTACCTGGACCTCCTCAAGGCAGACGCGCTCCTACCTCTCGACGATGTCTGGGAAAACGCTGACCTTGACACGCGCTACGAGGCGTCGATGGCCACGTCTCTCAAGTCCAACGACACCCCCTATGTCGTACTGTTCGACACGACCCTCTACAACGTAGTTTTCTACAACAAAGACGCCTTCCGGAAGGCGGGAATCACAGAGCCGGCGGATCATCAAATTCGATCGAACGACGAGCTCTACGACGTCATTGGGAAACTCAAAACCGCAGGCTTCGATGGACTCGCGATGGGCGGGAACGCCGGTTACCAGTGGGGGTGGCTTGTCGACGGGCAGCTTCAGGCCAACGCATCCGACAAGGCCTTGGATGACTTCAAGAATTCCTGGAAGTCCGGCCAAACGCAGACCACTCCCTACACGAGCACCGAGTTCACGGATTCCGTGAAGCAATTCAAGGGCTGGGCGGATAAAGGTGTCTTCCAGGAAGGGGTCTTGGGCCAGGATGGTGATCAGGCACAAGCAGCCTTCACCTCCGGCAAGTCGGCGATGTTCCTTGGGGGCACATGGATACCCTCTGTCCTCGAAAAAACCGATTTGCCCTTCGACTATGGATGGCTGCTGCTCCCCGGAAAAACCTCTGGCAAACCGACCGTTCCAATCGTCTACGCCGGGGACACCCTGGCAGTACCACGAACGGCTAAGAGTCCGGACCTCGCAAAGGACTTCCTGGAACTCTACGTTTCCGATGCGGTGCAAAAGTACGCCGCCGAGAACGTCGGTTCGCTCCCCTCCGTCCAAACCGTCAAAGCCGCCGATATTCCCGCCCTCGGCGAGGTCGTCCAGGAAATTGTTACCTTCAGCTCAGGAAACGGAACCACCACGGGTTGGACCAGCATTCTGCCCGGTTCATTAGGTCAGTCCTTCATTGACCCCGAAATCCAAAAGTACTTGGGCGGCCAGGTCTCCCTCGACCAGCTGGGACAGAACCAGCAACGACAGTTCGAGAACTTCAAGGCCAAGAACGGGTAGGAGATCGTCGTTGTCACCCGCGCGAACGGGCGGGTGACAGCGACGCTTCGCAAAGGAACAAACTTCATGACGATAACCGCCAACACCTCGCCAGCAACGAGCAATCCTCCTGCTCCCCTACGCGGAGCAGGGAAAACAACGCGCCGGGCTTCACGGGAGATAGCCCTGATGCTTGCACCAGGGATCACCGTCCTGATCATCTTCTTCGGACTTCCTGTCATCGACCTGCTGCAGACTTCACTATCCCAATGGTCAGGCATTGGCCAGCGTCGCTTTACCGGAGTCGATAACTACCTGCAGCTGCTCACCGATAACAGCTTCCTGAATTCACTGCTGAACTCAATACTCCTCGGCATCGGCACGGCCGCAGGCATCGGCATCATCGCCACAATCTTGGCCGCCTTGATTAGCGGAAAAATTTACGGCGGTGCTTTCTACCGCATCGTCTGGTTCCTTCCGGCGATCGCTCCGCCATCTGCGGTCGCAGTGTTCTGGAGCCTCTCCGTTCAGCCGCGTTCTGGAGCCGTGAACGCTTTTCTGGGTGCGATAGGACTGGGTGACACCCACGCGTGGCTCTCCGATTCATCCACGGCCATGTACGTCATTATCGCTGTCGCGATCTGGCAGGGAGCCGGATTCGCGTTCCTGGTTATTCTCGGGGCCATGGAGGAAGTGCCAGTGTCCACCTACGAGGCAGCCTCCCTCGACGGTGCTTCACCAGTCAGGAGCTTCTTCCTCATCACCCTGCCGTTGGTTAGGCCAGTACTGTCAATGATCATCCTGCTCGAAGCGATCTGGGCCTTTAACGGCTTCACTCTTGTATGGGGCATGACCCAAGGGGGCCCGGGCGACGTAACAACCATCCTGCCTGTGCAGGTCTATAAGGAAGCCTTCCGATTTGGTGACTTCGGGATGGCTGCTGCTATAAGCGTTATCGGTGGCGTCATCCTCCTGGCCGTCGGATTCGCCGGGCAGTGGCTCGGCTCCAGGAAAGCAGCGGACGACTAATGACTAAAAAACGCCTGACCCCCGCCGGCACAGCAGCACAAATCACAGCGGTAGTGTGGTCTGTTCTGGCCGCTCTGCCCTTTCTGCTCATCATTCTGCTCGGTTTCAAGTCGAACACCGATATATTTACCAACCCTCTGGGCGTAGTCAACGCCGAATGGAATCCAACCAACTTCCTTGACGCCTGGACCGGACCAAGCGGCGGGCGAGGATTTTCCACCTATCTACTCAACTCAGCCGTCGTTGCTGTCGTGGCGATCACGTTCTCGCTGTTGCTTGGAGCACTGACAGCCTACTTCGCGACGCTGACTCCAACACGTGTTCGAGTCGCAATCATTCGTGCATTCCTCGTTGCCACCACCCTGCCCCTGATCATGTTGCTGCTGCCGTACTACTCAGCCTTCAGCACCCTGAACCTGCTCAGTTCACCGTGGGCGCTCGGGGTCGTCTACGTCGCCCTGTGTCTGCCTACATGCGTACTGATCCTTCATGGCTTTTACATGGGCTTCCCTGGTGAACTCCGAGAGGCAGCCGCCCTCGACGGCTTGGGTATCACTGCCACGTTCACTCGCATCGTTCTTCCACTCTCGAAAGGACCTATTGTCGCTGTCGGGATGGTCAACGGGTTCTTTGTTTGGGGCGAAACGCAGCTGGCGATCGTTCTGCTGCAGACTCCGTCCAGCCGTACGATTCCCGTGGGACTGCTTGATTTTCAAGGTCAATTCAGCAATAACACCGGGGCAATGTTTGCGGGGTTGACACTCGCCACCATCCCCTTGGTGATCATCTATCTGATCTTTAATAAATCCATAGCAAAAGGGGTTGCTTTGGGTGGCGTCTCCCGTTGAGTAATTCCGACGCTACGGACCTTGTGGGGATGGCAAAAGGGAGTGGTGACTATGGCAGTTTGATTCAGGACCGGTGTGACGGCTTGAATCAGGACCATCCCACGACTCGCCGGTTGGTTGTGACGGTCTGAACCAGGACCACCCTCAATGTTGCTTCATCTGATGAAAGCAACATTTGGAGGTCCGGATGAGAGCGCGCTTGGAGCTGTTTGCCAGTATTCGCAGAGATGCCCGTATCGAGGGGTTATCCATCCGCGGTCTGGCAAAGCGGTATCAAGTTGGTAGGGACACGGTGCGGCAGGCATTGTCGGATCCCGTCCCTCCAGCACGGAAGACTCCGGTGAGGTCCTCGCCTCGGCTGGATCCCTTTAAACCGGCCATTGACGCAATGCTGGTCGAGGACACGACGGCTCCGCGGAAGCAACGCCACACGGCCCGTAGGATTCTTGCCCGGCTCATTGAGGAGCACGATGCGCTAGAGCTGTCGTATTCGACGGTGCGTGACTACGTCCGGGTCCGCCGGGCGCAGATCGATGTGGAGGCCGGCCGCAGGGTTGAGGTGTTTGTTCCGCAAGAACATGCCCCGGGCGCGGAGGCTGAAGTGGACTTCGGTGAGGTCTGGATCGTGTTGGACGGGGTGAAGACGAAGTGCCATATGTTCATCTTCCGTCTCTCCCACTCCGGCAAAGCGATCCACCGGGTTTACCCCACTCAGGCGCAGGAAGCATTTCTGGAAGGTCACATCGAAGCGTTCAATGAGATCGGTGGCGTGCCTGTGAAGCACATCCGCTATGACAACCTCACCAGTGCCGTCAGGACCGTGGTGTTCGGGCAGGGCCGGAACCGTGTGGAGAACGACCGGTGGGTGTTGTTCCGCTCGTTCTACGGTTTTGATTCTTTTTATTGCCAACCAGGTATTGCCGGGGCTCACGAGAAAGGCGGCGTCGAGGGCGAAGTGGGCTGGTTCCGCCGCAACCGCCTTACCCCGATGCCTGTCGCGAAGTCCCTTGAGGAGCTCAACGACCGGATCCGGTATAGGGAGGCGGAGGACGATCAGCGGCGGTTCGATGGCAGGATCCGCACCATCGGCCACGACTTCGCCGCCGAGCGCCCGTTCCTGGCGCCGTTGCCGGCCGAAGAGTTCGACCCCGGTCTCGTGCTGAACCCAAGAGTGGACAGATCCTCAATGATCACGGTGCGGATGGTGAAGTACTCCGTACCGGCACGGTTCATCGGCCGAAGGGTCCGGGTGTCCTTGCGGGCGTCAGAGCTTGTGGTGTTCGACGGCCGCGCGGTGGCGGCCCGGCATCAGAGAATCGTCGCCAAGGGCGGCCAGTCGGTTCAGCTGGACCATTACCTGGAGGTCCTCAAGACCAAACCCGGTGCTTTGCCTGGTTCCACGGCTTTGGCACGGGCTCGGGCATCAGGTTCTTTCACCAGCGCCCATGAGGCCTTCTGGGCCGCCTCGCGCCGGGTCAACGGCGACGCCGAAGGGACTCGTGAACTGATCGATGTCTTGCTGCTCCACCGGTCTATGGACGCTGCAGACATTCAGGCAGGGATCACCGCCGCGCTGCGGGTGGGTGCGGTAAGCGCCGATGTCGTCGCGGTCGAAGCCCGCAGACACGCAACGACCTCCGCCGCTGAGGGTGGGCCCAGGTCGGACCGTCATCGCGGTGCCCACGCTCAAGCGAAAGTGCAACGCGTTGTCAGCCTGACCCAGCGTCGACTCATGGACCCGGCGGCCGTCATCGCCGGGCTGCCTTCTGATAGCCGGCCCCTGCCCTCAGTCCGTGCCTATGACGAGCTGCTGGCCAAACGCGCCGAACACCCTGCAAAAACCGCGTCGAAGGAGAACATCTCATGAGCCCCACAGCACCTGCTACAACCGTCACCCCGGTCCTGCGCCGGCGACGCGGTCTGACCGAACAGGCCGCGGTCGCAGCCGTGGACCAGGCCTGCCGCCGGCTGCGCCTGCCCACCATCCGTGGCGTCCTGGACGAAGCACTGAGCGTTGCCGGGAAAGAACAACTGTCCTACCAGGGGTTCCTGGCCGAGCTGCTGCTGGCCGAATGCGACGATAGGGACCGGCGCTCATCGATCCGCCGCGTTAAGGCCGCAAACTTCCCCAGGGACAAATGGCTCGGAGACTTCGATTTCGACGCCAATCAGAACATCAACCCCGCAACGATCCACACCCTGGCCACCGGGGACTGGATCCGCAAAGGCGCACCCCTATGCCTCATAGGAGACTCAGGGACCGGTAAATCCCACCTACTCATCGGTCTCGGCACAGCCGCCGCGGAGAAGGGCTACCGAGTCAAATACACCCTCGCCACCCGGCTCGTGAACGAACTCGTCGAAGCTGCCGATGAGAAAATGCTGGCCAAAACCATTGCCCGCTATGGCCGCGTCGACCTGCTGTGCATCGACGAGCTGGGCTATATGGAACTGGACCGCCGAGGCGCCGAGCTCCTCTTCCAGGTCCTCACCGAACGGGAAGAAAAGAACTCCATTGCCATCGCCTCCAACGAATCCTTCTCAGGCTGGACCAAAACCTTCAGTGACCCGCGCCTTTGCGCCGCAATCGTGGACCGCCTCACCTTCAACGGCACCATCATCGAAACCGGCACAGACTCCTACCGCCTCGCCCACACCATCGCCCAACAAAACTCATAGCCCTCTCAGGTGACTCCGATCCAGCATCCCAAAGGAGACGCCTCACGCGGCGCAAGTCGCTGGGTCTAGTCCACGGCTTCCCTCGGGACCCTGGAGGGGACGCCAGAGTTGTTTCTGAGGTCTGATTAGGTACGAGGGCCTCGGGACTCCTTCCCTGTTAGGAATGCCTCAATATTGTCGAGCGTATTGGTCTGACCCGCGATCTCGAGGGGTCCATCAACAGTGTTCACCGGCAGAACGATAGCGTTGGCCTCCAATCGGTTGAACTTGTCCCATTTCGTAGCGGGATAGCGGGATCCGGTAGTAGCCATAACGCGAATATCGAAAGGGTCACCTCTCGCTATGCGTGTCCGACCTAGGACCGGCTGGAAGGTGAGTACTCCCTGGTCTGCCGTCACGAGTCCGATATTCCATTTCCTATAGCGGTCTCCCTGGGGCGCATCGGGTCGACGGATGTAACACTCAATCTGGCCACGCTGGGCCAGCCGCTGCGATGACCGGCGCCGCTGACGCACTAAGACAATGAGCATCAGACTGACGGCACCTAAGAAGATGAGAGTACCTATTGCCGCAAGGTCTGAAGGTTCGCCGGAGAGGAGCTCATAGAGAAAATAGGCCCCACCCCCGCCGACAAGCAAAAGAACCAAATATAGACGTCTGCGCTTCTCAGTCATGTCTGACTCTAAACGCCGGAGAAGCCATCAGAACAGCCAATCCTGGTACTAACGTGGTCTGGGTGGCCCTGAATCAGGCCGTCGTAGTGGTCCTGAATGACGTTGACATATTCAAGTGGCGACAATCGAGCCACTTTGATGTGGTTATCTTTACCCGTTTTGGTCGTCTTCGATGGCAGGCGAGCTGACCTTGTTGGATGCTTGAGGGGCTAACTGAAGTCTTGAGGGCGGCGACTTCGGCGCGGTAGACGACGCAGTCGAGCACGTCGCGGGGCAACCACCTGGCCGCCGAACACGTCACCCTAACTGGCGAAGGCGAGGTTCGAGACCAGGAGCGGGAGGCAGGCTCCTAAGGGAAAGAGACCGCTATAGAACAGGAAGCCTCTCAGCGGCGCCACTACAGCCGCCGCTGAGAGGCTTCCTGTTGATTAGAGGCCTGGGGTTGAACCCTGAATTCTGTAAATGTCGATTTCAGTAAGATCCAAAAGACGGCGACAGCCCAATGATTCTTCGCGAATCCAAAGCAATTCCTGTGAGGGCATTATCTCTGCGACCTCTCCGCGGAGGAGAAGCCGGTCATTGATTCGTGCTTCAATGAATTCACCCGGACGCAACTCAGCACAGCTGAGGATGCGGTATTCTTCATCACCATTCACCACGGTTTTTCCTTCGTTGTTCGTATGAGTTCCTTGGGATCGCGGACTACTGAACCATTTCTGCCGCCGGGTTCTGGGATTTTAGATGGTCTATCACACGCCTCATTACCGCTTCGTGCCTTAACCTGCTTGATTCGATGTCCCATCGTGTTGCCCCTTGGCGGACATGGATTATCGGTATGGACAGCGCGGTGCTTGCCAGAACGTCGAGATCACTGGAGCTGTCAGCGGGACTAACAATTAGTCCGTCCACCCGTCGTGCAATGAGGGATTTGAGCGCGAGCCGTTCTCGCCGGGCGTTGTGCTGTGAGCTGGAAAGCATAAGGTGGACGTCCATTCACTCCAAGACGTTGACTACCTGCTGGATTAGGCGGCTCATGGCTGGACTGTCAATTTCTGGAACAATCATGCCCATGGTGGCCGTGCGGGAGCTACGCAAGGCAATGGCCACCGCATTGATCGAGTAGTTGAGCGCCTCTGCTGACTGCCTTACGGCCTCCTGCAGTTCGGGCGACACACGTCCGTTGCCGCTCAAAACCCGGGAAACCGTAGCCGTGGAAACTCCGGCGTGCTTGGCAACGGTTTTGATCGTCACGTTAGTCAATTGACGACTCTTTCCTTGCGATACCAGCTCGCCTTGCAGCTGGGGGGGTGGTTCCATGAAGTGTCCCTCTTCCTCGCGCGGTGACCGCTAGATTGGACTCTTTGCGTCCGCGCGGCTTGCCTATTCGTTGCCCTCCTCACGCAGGAGATTGATGGGGCGGGCTGGCTTAGGGGATGGTGAGCAGCATTATTCGCCGCTCACCATCACCTGCGACCGGCTGTTGTCCTCAGTCAGTCCCGTCTTGGACCGGGAGGCTGATGGCGACCACCTCGAGGGCGCCCGCATCTATTCTGACTTTCTCAAAATCGTCAGCAATAACGACCAGGTTCTTACCGCTGACCCAGGCGCGCGACCAGCCGTCTCCAGTGATCTTGATGTCATCGGACGGTTGAGCTGGGCGGCGCTGAATTGTGTATGGTTTGACGTTTTGTATCCAAGGCGCAAGGCCGGTGAGGCTTCGAAGTTGCACATCGGGTATTTCCCCTGCGGCAGTGGGGCCGACGTTGAGGAGCAGCCGACCGCCGCGTGAGACGACATCTGCATAGAGCTTGGCAATTTCTTGGGTGGACATGGTTAGCTCCAGGTTCTCGATCTGGTTGTAGCCGAAGGAGAAGCCAAGCCCACGATTATGCTCCCAACCGATCCCGGACTCGTTGTGTGTGTCGTGGGAGTATTCGCTGGTGCGGTAATCCCATACGTCCGCGCCCCACCTGTCATTGACGATGCCGTCCGGAACAAGCTGGCGGTAGTGCTCCAGCAGCTCGGTCAGGGACCCGTCAGCCCTTCCTGCGTCGGGCCAGTCGATGTCATTCCAAATCACTGACGGTTTGAAGCGGTCGATGAGGTCGCGCACATGGGCGGTTGCATATTCGGCATAGGCGGCGTCAGTAGGCCGGAAAAGGTCCACTTCCTCCATGGATGTGATTGGCGGATAGCTGGTGAATGCCCAGTCCAGGCCACCCGAATAGTAAACGCCGAAACGGATGCCAACGGCACGCACGGCCTCCGCCAGGGGGGCCAGAAGGTCCTGGCGGGGACCGCGGACCACCGTGTTGAGGTCCGCTGTGCCGGGGGCTTCCCACAGAGTGATTCCGTCATGATGTTTGGTGACTGGAATGACGTAGTCGGCACAAATGGACTGGAAGAGTGCAGCCCAAGAGGCCGGGTCGTACTTCTCCGCGCGCCACTGGTCCAGGAACGTCTCGTACGGTACGTCCCCGAAGGTGGCCTTGTGGTGCTCGGCGGCGGGGGACCCTTCAATCCGTATGGTGTTTGCATACCATTCGGCATAAGCGTTGTGAGCAAACCAGGTCTCTGGAGGGATGGCGCCCCAAGCCCCTGTTGGTTCTGCCCAGGCGGGCACGGAGTATGGTCCCCAGTGGATGAAGATACCGAGGCTGGCTTCCTGAGCCCAGACGGGGAGAGCGACGGTTGTGGAAGGTGTCATCAGGTTGTTTCCGAGATTCTGATCAATCAGCCGGCAAGGCCGATGGTGAGCAAGATGTTTGCGTAGAGTCGCTGGTCGCCCGTGGCGACGACGATGGCTGTGTCATTGGCCCTGGCAAGGTCGTAAAAGGCGTAGCGGTCCACCTGCTCAAAAGGGATTGCCTCCCCGAGAGCTTCCCGGTAGCTGGTGTGGGCCGGAACGGGTGAACCGTCGGAGTTCATTACGGTTGCTGACTCGATGTTGACGGCGCTGAGCAGCGCGGACAGGACATCGTCGACGGTCAGGAGGCCGGGACGGAGATTGAGGTAAATCTTCTCTGCGGCCGGGTTGCTGTGGGAGGAATAAGGGAAGTTGCCGTCGGCCAAGAGGAGGCGGGTACCGTGTCCGGCCGCTGCGAGGGCGCCGATAAGGTGGGGATGGATCAGTTCATTGGTAAGCATTTTTGTCTTTCAGGTCGCGGTGGAGGCGGGCTGTCCGAGGTGACGCACGGAGCTTCCCGTGCGCAAATCAGCTGGAAGGGTCTGCATGTCCCGCGGTGCGTCTGAGCTGTTCATCCGGGCCAGTATCCGGCGTGCTGCGTGTTCGGCGATCTCAGCCATGGGTTGGACGACTGTGGCCATCGGGGGACGGGTCACTTGGGCGATCTCAGCGATGTCGAACCCGACGAAGGACATATCGTCCGGCACGACCAGACCGGATTCGTTAAGTCCTATCAACGCGCCAACGGTCAATTCGTAATTTGCTGCGAACATGGCCGTTGGCCGGTTGCCGCGCGCCAGCAGTAGCCGAACTGCGCGTCGTCCAGCTTCGATGGTGAGGTCGTTTTCAGAGGACCAGGATTCCTCGCGGTCTACTCCTCGCTGCTCCAGCGCGTCAAGGAAGCCATTATGGCGTTCGGTAAGCGATGGAACGGAATGGTCGCCGCCGATGATGGCTATCCGCTTGTGGCGGTGGTCGAGAAGATAATGGGCCACCATGGCCCCGGCTGCATAGTTGTCAAGCTGGACATGATCTGTTTCCAGGCCCGGAAAGGTGCGGTCGACTGTGACTACCGGTATCCCAGCCTCATCAGCCTGTTTAAGCGCTTCAGCATCGTGGACTGACGGCACTGCGACGATGCCGTCCACCCGCTTCGAGCGCAGGGCATCAACCGCACCGCCTGGCCGTCTTTCTTCGGGATGGCTTGAAACCACGATGACGCCAACGCCGTGCACCTGCAGGTACTTTTCCACGCCGGCGATAATTGCGAGGTGGAAGCCGTTGTCCAGTGCAGGCAGCAAAACGCCCACCGTTTGACTGGTACCTCGTCGCAGACTGCGTGCGAAGTCGTTGATTTGGAAACCCAGCTCGTCGGCAGCGCGCTGGATAGCCTCGCCATTACTTTGGCGGACGCTGCCGCCGTTGTAGTACTTCGAAATCGTGGAAAGTGAAAGCCCGGTAAGCCGCTGGATGTCCTTGTAAGTCGCCATAGTCTTCGAACTATACGGAGTGGAAGTCATAGCGTGGGGCTTCCATAGCCGTTCCAGCCAGGGATGGTTCCGTCAACGTCCCACAAATCGAGCCATGACCCGGCCTCCGGCCACAGGAAGACCTGCCCCTTAATAAGGCGGCTGTTGCGCTCGGCTGATCGTAGCTGCTCCATTTCCTCGGGAGTGAGCGGATCTTCGAGC
Source organism: Pseudarthrobacter equi (assembly GCF_900105535.1). Classification (NCBI taxonomy): domain Bacteria; kingdom Bacillati; phylum Actinomycetota; class Actinomycetes; order Micrococcales; family Micrococcaceae; genus Pseudarthrobacter; species Pseudarthrobacter equi. Next base: position 480,379 of record NZ_LT629779.1, on the reverse strand, counting down.
GCGGCGTGGAGGTTGGCGACAATCTGGAGCTCCTTCGCCGAAAAGGGGATGGGAATGTGGCCCCGCGCGACCGCCCACTTCAGGCACACGAGCGCGGGGTGAATTCCCCTGGCCTCAGCAATTGCCCGAACTGGGGGCAGATCCATGTCTGAAACATCGTCAGGAGTAGTATCCCGCGCCGGGCGGGACGGCGAACCAAGCGGACTGTATCCAACAGGCTGGATCTCATGGTCCAGGCAGAACTGGAACAGCTCGCCTTGTTGGAAGCTGGGATGAAGCTCCATCTCGTTCAAGCCAGGTGCGATGCGGGCATCGGCCAAGATTCGTTGAAGCTTGGCGATGGTGACGTTTGACGTGCCCAGATGGCGTACAAGGCCGGCATCGACCAGCGACTCGAGAGCTTTCCACAATTTCATGAACGCGGCGTGGTCATAGGGCCGGGCCGCAGGATCCCGGGCATCAGTTCCGGCTTTCGGGGCATGATGGTTGGGAAACGGCCAGTGCACGAAGACGGCATCCAGATAATCCAGGCGCAGATCGGTCAGGGATTTTTCAACCGAGGCGATGGCGGCCAGCGGCTCGTGAGCGTCGTTCCAGATTTTTGACATGACGAACAGATCGCTGCGGTTGATTCCGTCCTGCAGCGCCTCTTCCAAAACAGCTCCAACGTCCGCCTCATTACCGTACACGGAGGCGCAATCAATGAGCCGGTAACCCGCGCCCAGAGCAATCCGCAACGCCCGGGCCACAGCATCGGATCCGTAGCGATCTGAACCGAACGTTCCGAACCCGACTCTTGGAATGGACGCTCCACTCGCGAGGCGGAGGGGTGCCGTCGCGGCCGAGGTGACGTCAACAGGGGTAAGGGAGGACATCATTGCCCTTTCAGCGAATCGTTTCGTTTTACTTTTGTCTCAAGCCCCCGAACTGCCGTAAGTAGGTTGACGGCTGAGGTCTATGAAATGTAGCGTAGCGCACATCGCGAAATTACGAAACGTTTCGCCTATCTTCAGATCTTTCGCTACTGCTCCAATGGAGGACGCATGTACACCACGGATGTTGGCACCACGTGGGCAGGCACGCACACCTTTGGTGCGCGGCGCCTCTACCTTCCAGGGTCCCTTTCCGAAGCCGCCGAAATCGTCGGCTCCCTCGACAGGGTCCGGGCGGTCGGGACGCGGCACTCATTCAATGACATCGCAGACGGCGAGACCATGATTTCTCTGGTTCAGCTGGAGCCTGATGTGCAGCTCGATGAGCAGGCGCGCACGGTTTCGGTGTGCAGCGGCACACGCTACGGAGTACTGGCATCATGGCTCCACGATCGCGGCTGGGCGCTGCGAAACATGGGATCACTCCCCCATATTTCCATTGGTGGAGCAACGGCGACGGGAACCCACGGTTCCGGCGACACGAATGGAATCCTTTCAACTGCCGTAGCCGGAGTGCAGCTGATCAATGCGGAGGGCGAAGTCCTGGATTTTGACCGTTCCCACCCGGAGTTTGCGGGCATCGTCCCATCCCTGGGTGCACTCGGCATTATCACTCGCCTGACCGTCGATATCGAGCCGACCTACGAGGTGCGTCAGGACGTCTTCCGGGACCTTCCCTGGGAGGCTGTGATTGGCGAGCTCGACACTGTGATGGCCGCGGGTTACAGCGTCAGCATTTTTACTGTCTGGGATGAGCCGACTGCTTCACGTGTGCTTGTTAAGTCCAGGCTGGATGTCGACGCTGAGGTCCCGACAGAGCTGTTCGGGGCACCTGCGATGCATCATGGAGATCCCGAATTGGCGGCATTGGGCGCGAACCGCACTGTGCAGGGTGGAATCCCTGGACCGTGGCTCGAACGTCTCCCCCACTTCCGTGTGGACGCAAACCCGTCCAATGGCGACGAAATCCAGTCGGAGTACTTTGTAGACCGCAGGCACGGAGCCGCCGCCATGGATGCCCTCCGAGGACTCGCATCCGAAATTGCCCCACATCTGATTGCAAGTGAAATCCGGTCCACAGCTGCTGACAACCTCTGGCTGAGTATGGCCTACGAACGTCCATCGCTTGCAATCCACTTCACCTGGCTCAACCGGCCGGACGCGCTCACCAACCTCCTCCCCCGCATAGAAAAAGTGCTCGCACCCTTCGACGCCCGCCCACACTGGGGCAAGACGTTTGTTGCTCAAGCTGACCTCATGAAAACCCTGTACCCGCGGCTTCCCGACTTCCAGGCGCTCCGCAATCGAATGGACCCGACCGGAAAATTCAGCAATGACTACCTGCGCCGAGTCATTGGCTCCTGACCCGAAACCACGAAAGAGATCGATGATGATTCTGCACAGACTGCGGACCCGGACAGCTGCCGCCGGCGCGGCCGCCCTCATCGCCTGCTCCTCGGCGGCCGCAGTGCCGGCCGCCGCAGCCGATACATCGGCGGCACCCGGTGCAGCCTATAACGGTGTGCAATTGGAAAACCTAGACCGAGGACTCATCGCTGCGCGCACGGCGGACGGGGTTTTCCTGAGCTGGAGACTGTTGGGCACCGAAGTAACAGGAGCCTCCGAGACAGGACTGACCGGCACCGACTTCAACGTCTACAGGGACGGGACAATCCTCTCGAGCGTGACCGGAAGCACAAACTATCTTGACGCCGGGGCCCCCGCTGGGACTGCCTACACTGTCGTGCCTGTGGTCAACGGCGCGGAAACCGCCCACAGCGCCAGCGTCACACCCCAAGAACAAGGCTACTTGGAAGTGCCCCTGAACAAGCCCGCCGACGGTATCACTCCCGCAGGAGAGCCCTACAGCTATCAGACCGGGGATATGAGCGTGGGCGACGTCGACGGAGACGGCCAATATGAATATTTCGTCAAGTGGGACCCAAGCAACGCAAAAGATGTTTCCCTCGTGGGTTACACCGGAACCGTATACGTCGATGCCTACCGCGCCGACGGCACCCAGTTGTACCGCCTGGACATGGGGCCGAACATCCGGGCCGGCGAACACTACACCGAACTGATGGTCTATGACTTCGACGGGGACAGTCGTGCTGAAGTCATGCTCAAAACCGCACCCGGCACCAAGACTGTCTCTTATAAGGACGGCCAGGTCATTGGTGAAAAGTTCGTCACCCTTCTGGCGGAGGATATCGCGGCAGGCCGCAGCAACGCAGACGACTACCGCGTCAGTCCCGCTGACTACTACGAACACGTGGTCAACATGTTTCAGGGATGGGCCACCCATCCGGAAGTCGCCGCCGGGACGTGGCCGGCGACTCTGGAAGCCGCTTTCGGAATCCCCAACCAGTACAGCTACCCGCTGAACCGGAAAGACGCGGAGGCTCTGGCCGACCACTTCATGGACGTCTACGCCCCGTCGCGCAGCGCACGGAACAACCTCCGCGCCTTCCAAGGCTTCATCCTTTCCGGGCCCGAATACCTGACAGTGTTTGATGGCGCCACGGGCACGGAACTGCAGACCGTGGCCTACGAACCAGGCCGGGGCGACGATGGACTCATGTGGGGTGACTACGCCTATGCACGCATCGAGCCAGGCAACCGTGTAGACCGGTTCAACGCCGGCATCGCCTACCTGGACGGACACAAACCCTCAGCTGTCTTCGCCCGCGGCTACTACACCAGGACCAACCTTGTCGCCTACGACTGGGACGGCAAGCAGCTGAGCACGCGATGGGACATTGATAGCGGCTGGGTCCCCATGAACAACCCATTCAACGACACTCCTCACGGCCGGGACGGCACTAATCCCGCTTTTGCCTCGCTCACGAATCAGGGCTTCCACTCCCTCAGTGCCGCCGACGTCGACGGCGACGGCAAACAAGAGATCGTCTACGGGTCAGCCACCATCGACGACGACGGGTCGCTGCTCTACAGCTCCTATGGCGCTCTTCCGGAAGGTAGCGCCGCACCCGGCACCATCGCCAAACTTGGTCACGGCGACCACCTGCACGTCACAGACATCGACCCGGACCGTCCGGGAGTTGAAATCTTCAGTGTCCACGAGAATGCCACCCGTGCGCCCTATGGGTACGTTCTCCGTGATGCCGCCACCGGTTCTCCCATTTTCGGTGCCTACACTGGTCGGGACCAGGGCAGGGGAACCATCGGCGACATCGACCCCAACACCCGGGGAATCGAAAGCTGGGCAGTCGGGCTCTGGTCGGCAACCGGACAACGCCTGTCCGCAACTACCCCCAGCACGAACTTCGGTATCAAGTGGGGCCCGGATATGACCACACAGACCCTGAACTGGTCCAGTGGCACCCAAACGACGCCCGTGATCGACGACAGGACCCGCGGGCGCCTGCTCACCGCAGAAGGCACCCGCACAAACCTAGGCACCCGGGCAGTTCCGGGGCTTGCTGCCGACGTGCTCGGCGACTGGCGCGAAGAGCTACTTTTGGGCACTCAGGACAGCACTGCTCTGCGTATCCACTTCAGTACCGAACTGACCGAGCACAAGCTCTACACCCTGATGCATGACCCGCAGTACCGTGCAGAAGTCGCCCGCCAGAACACCACCTACAACCAGCCCAGCTACACAAGTTTCTATCTCGCCTCCGACATGGACTTCCGAAAGGTGCCGCTCCCCCGCATCGTGCTGACCCGGGCCTCCCCTGACGTTTCAGTCACGGCCGCCGCACAATGCAAAGGAGATAAGCCAATTCTTACAGTCGACGTCCTCAACAACGAGGGCGTAAAGGTTGATGCGCAAATCGTCACTCCTTACGGGGAAAAGAAGGTCAACAACATCAAGCCGGGGGCAACGGTCCAGGAGCGGTTCAAACCCAAGGGCAACGCGATGGACCCCGGGCTCATAACTATCACGGCATCAACAAACGCAGAGGGTCAAACCCACACCGCAGCCTACGAGGCCGCATTCCCCGGCATCACCTGCAAGTAATCCGTCAATCATCACGCAACTAATCACCGCCATGGAGGCACCCATGCTCAACAGAAGGCATTTCCTCACCACAGTCGCCGTCGGCACCGCATCTGCCGGCATCCTCGCCGCGTGTGGAACCGGGTCAAGCACCTCGGGACAGACGGGGTCCGCCGAGAATCCCGTCACCATCAACTACACCTGGTGGGGCACTGACGACCGGGCAACAAGAATGCAGAAGGCCATTGCCTTGTTTGAGTCGAAGAACCCGGACATCAAGGTCAACGGTAACTTCTCCGACTTCGCCGGGTACTGGCAGAAGCGTGCCACCGAGGCCGCGGGCGGCGGGCTGCCAGACGTGATGCAGTGGGACCTGTCCTACCTGCGTGATTACGGCCAGCGCAACCAGCTCCTGGACCTGGACAGCGTAAACATCAACAAGGACGGTTTCGACAAGTCCCTGCTCCCCTCGGGACAGATCAAGGGTAAGACCTATGGCCTGCCCATCGGAACCAACGCCTTCGCCGTCTATTACGACCCGGCCAAACTCAAAAACCTGGGCATCGCCGAACCCGACGGCACGTGGAACTACACCGAGTACAAAAGCTTCCTCGCAGAAGTCGGTTCCAAAGGCGGCGGTACGCTCTATGGAACCGCCGACTTCACCGGTATCTGGTGGAACTTCAACGTTTGGCTCCGCCAAAAAGACATCAAGGCCTTCACCGAAGACGGCAAGCTCGGCTTCACCAAGGACGACCTGCGGCAATGGTGGAATCTGGCCGCCGATCTTCGCGGCACAGGCGCCATCGTCCCGGAAGAGAGAGTCACCCAGCTGCTGCCGAAGTCCCCTTTTGGGTCTAACATCTCGGCATCCGAAGTCACCTGGGATAACTTCATGGCTGGCTACCTCACGGACAGCGGCGCCAAGGAACTCAAGCTGGTTCCGGTCCCGTCGGACGATCCGGACAACCTGGGCCTGTTCCTGAAGCCCGCGATGCTGATGGTGGCCAGCTCCAAGACCAAGTACAAGGACGCCGCCGCCCGCTTCATCGACTTCATGGTCAACGACCCCGAGGTGGGCCAGATCTTCAAGACCTCCCGCGGCGTTCCGGCCTCCAAGAGTCAGCGTGACGGCACCACCTTCGAAGGTACGGACAAGCTCGTGGTGGACTACGAGAAGTCAATCGAGAAGTACCTCAAGGACGCTCCCGAGCCGCCCATCGTCGGCTTCGGCACGCTCGAAGCCTCCTTCAAACGCACCGGCTCCGACCTGAACTACGGCAAACTCACCGTTGACGCAGCCGTCGAGCAATGGTTCAAGGAAGCCGAAGACGTCATCAAACAAAACGGCTAACTGGGCCCATACCCTTGCCTGACAATCAGGCTCCCAGCCTCGCCTCCCTACTAATGGATTGAATTCGTGACTCAAAGCCCAACACTGAGCAGGCGTTCGACGTCGTCCGCTCCCGCGCAGCTTCGCAAGTCGAAGCAGCGCGGGGCGGACGCCCGCGCCGGCTACACCTTCCTGCTGCCTTGGCTGCTGGGATTCATCGCCCTCACTGTCGGGCCCATGATTTCCTCGCTCTACCTGTCCTTCACCAACTACAACCTGTTCGATCCGCCCAAATGGATCGGACTGGACAACTACACCACCCTCTTCCAGGACGAACGGTTCCTGCAGTCGGTAGGCGTGACCGTGGGCTACGTGGTCTTCGGCACCCCGCTGAAGCTCGCCGCGGCACTGGCGGTGGCCATGCTGCTGAACAGTAAGCGCCGCGGCCAGGGTTTCTACCGCTCCGCCTTCTACGCCCCGTCCCTGATCGGTGCGTCCGTATCCATCGCGATCGTCTGGAAGGCCATGTTCGGCGATTCCGGTCCGGTGGACCAAGGCCTGTCCTTCTTCGGAATCAACCTCGGCGGCTGGGTGGGCAACCCGGCCATGACCATGCCGATGTTCATCCTGTTGACCGTGTGGCAGTTCGGCGCCCCCATGGTGATCTTCCTGGCCGGCCTGAAGCAAATCCCCGCGGACCTTTACGAGGCGGCGTCCATGGACGGCGCCGGCCCGGTGCGGAAGTTCTTCAACATCACCTGGCCCATGCTCTCCCCGGTCATCTTCTTCAACCTGCTGATGGAAACCATCCACGCGTTCCAGATCTTCGCCTCGGCCTACATCATCTCCAACGGTGACGGCGGCCCGGCCGGTTCCACCCTCTTCTACACCCTCTACCTCTACCTGCGGGGCTTCAGCGACTTCCGGATGGGCTACGCCTCGGCAATGGCCTGGCTGCTGGTGATCGTCGTCGGCATCATTACCCTGATCTTCTTCCGCACCTCCAAGTCCTGGGTCCACTACAGCGGTGATGCAAAATGACAACCATGGCAACCCCCACCCAGTCCACCCCGGACGCGCAGGTTCCGCATTACAACCCAAAGTCCGAGTCAGCCGGGGCAAAGCGCGCCAAGAGCACCATCTTCCACATCGTGGCCCTGGGGCTCACGGCCGTGGTCCTGTACCCGGGCCTGTGGATGATCGCGTCGTCCTTCAAGCCAAACTCGGAAATCGGCGGTTCCAACACGTCGCTGTGGTCCAACAACTTCAGCTTCGACAACTTCGTCACCGCGATGGAGGGCATTGGCGGGGTCTCCACCCTGCAGTTCTTCACCAACTCGCTGATCCTGGCCATTGGTGCCGTGGTGGGAACCATCCTCTCGGCGTCCGTGTCGGCGTACGCGTTCGCCAGAATCAAGTTCCCCGGCCGGAGCATCTTCTTCGGCATGATGATCGCCACCCTGCTCCTGCCCTTCCACGTGGTGATCATCCCGCAGTACATCGTGTTCCAGCAGCTCGGCCTCGTTGACACCTACGTCCCGCTGCTGATCGGCAAGTTCCTCGCCGCCGACGCGTTCTTTGTATTCCTGATGGTCCAGTTCATGCGCAACCTGCCCGCCGAACTGGACGAGGCCGCAAGGATCGACGGCGCCGGCCACGTCCGGATCTTCACCTCCATCATGCTGCCCCTGATGAAGCCAGCCCTGATCTCCACCTCGATCTTCTCCTTCATCTGGAGCTGGAACGACTTCCTGGGCCCGCTGCTCTACCTGAACACCCCCGAAAAGTACCCGCTGCCGCTGGCCCTGCGCCTCTTCGTGGACCAGACCCAAAGCTCGGACTACGGCGCCATGATCGCCATGTCCGTCCTCGCCCTGCTGCCGGTACTAATCTTCTTCCTCGTCTTCCAGCGCTACATCGTCGAAGGCGTCTCCACCCAGGGCCTCAAAGGCTAGGAGGAGAGACCCATAACTCCTGATTTGTCGCCTTGGGCCGCTTCCGGTCCAAGGCGGCGACCAGGACGCAGACCGACCCTCGGGCGGGCATCCGCTCCTTCGGATGTTCCTATACCGGGGGTCTAAAAGGGACCCCGGTGTCTTGCCTTGGCTTCTGGCACGGCACCGGGGTTCCGCACATTTGGACGAGAACACGGCGCAAGTGCAGGAATGATAGCAGGCGCCGGTCATCGGCGACCACACCTGAACTTTCGCCCCGACTGCGCACGCTGGGATGCCATTGCGGATGAAAACCGAGGTGGTTCCTTGATTTCATCGGGCAGGGGTCTCGGAGTACACATAAACCACAAATCGACTCCGTCAACTGATGGAGGATCAGTCACGGACCTTGTCGCGGTTCCTGGCCGGCGTTCCGCCAGCTTTTTGGCCTGCCAATTCACTTCGCCCTGCTCGCCGGGGCACAAGGACTTTCTGATTTGCGTTCGCTTCAACAGGCACGACACAACACCTTGAGGTTCCTCTTATTGCGTCAAATCAATCCGGTGTATCACCCTGCCGGAGATTACAGATAGGGCAGGGTGACACCGCGGGGTGTATTTGGTCACAGTGGGCGGAGCCGGAGACCCTGCATGCCGCCGTCGACGGCCAGATAGGTGCCGCTCGTTGAACGGGATGTGGGGCTTGCGAGGTGTGCAACAGCCGCGGCAACCTCTTCCGCCTGCACGAGGCGGCCGTGCGGTTGCCTGGCTTCCAAGGAGCTGCGTTCCTTCACAGGGTCAGCCGCGGACCCGAGCAGTCTGCCCACCCACGGCGTGTCAACTGTTCCTGGGTTCACGCAATTGACCCGGATGCCTTCTCGAATATGATCGGCAGCCATCGCGAGGGTCAGTGACAATACGGCACCCTTTGAGGCCGAGTACAGCGCACGCTGCGGCAGCCCCGCAGTGGCTGCGATTGAGCATACGTTCACGATCGCGGCGTTGCTTGACTGACGCAGGTGCGGAAGGGCGGCGCGGGACACTCGCACAATGCCCAGCACGTTGACGTCCAGTACACGGTGCCACTCTTCGTCACTGTTGTCAGCAATGGTGCCCTGAGCGCCGATGCCGGCGTTATTCACGACCACGTCAAGAGCTCCAAGTCGATCCACAGCCCGCGCTACTGAGCTGGCCACTGATGCCGGATCGGCGACGTCGCAATGGATGGGAATAGTTCTTTCGGCGGCGGCATGAGGGTTCAGGTCCAAAACAGCAACCTCTGCGCCGAGTACCTGCAAATGCCGGGAGATGGCATCACCTATACCCGACGCACCCCCGGTGACCAGCGCCTTGAGGCCGTGAAATTCTTTCGTCATTTCGCTGCCCCTGCCAGACCGAGCGTTGTTGCTCGGAAGAATTCCTGGCGTTGATGTCCGAGGCCTTCGATTTCGACCTCGACGACATCACCGTCAGCGATGTAGGGGAACCTGCCTGAAAGCGCCACACCCTCAGGGGTTCCGGTGAGGATGACGTCACCGGGTTCAAGGAGCATGTACTGGCTGAGGTGATGTACCAGGGTGGCAGCATCGAAAATAAGATCCCCGGTCGAAGAATTCTGGCGGGGCTCGCCGTTCACCCAGCTGCGAAGCTGCAGCCGGTCGCTGTCGACCTCATCGGCAGGAACCAGCCACGGACCCAGCGGCGTGGATCCGGGCAAGGATTTTCCCTTGGTCCATTGACCAGCAGGCCCATTGAGTTGGTAATCGCGCTCGGAGAGATCATTTGCAACCGCATAACCGGCGATACAGCCGCGGGCTTCATCCGGAGAAGGCAGGTAGCTGGCGGGGCGTCCTATGACGATGCCCAGCTCTACCTCCCAGTCGTAGCGGGCGCTGTGTGGAGGGATGGGGGCGGCGTCGTAGGGACCGGCAACGGTGTTCGCGGGTTTCAAAAAGACCACGGGAACAGTTGGTGGCTCAGCGCCGGACTCGGCCGCATGGGCAGCGTAGTTCATTCCGATGCAAATGAGGGAAGACGGTCGTGCGATTGGCGGCCCGACGCGCTGCTCCTGGTATCCCTCAAGTTCGGCAAAGGATCCTGCCGCAAGACCGGAGCGGACTCGCTCAATACCATCCTGGGCCAGGAAAGCCCCGTCAATGTCCTGGGTGAGGCTTTCCAAGCTATAGCAGCGCTCGACGCCGTCAGCGCCGGCAACCAGCACCGCCGGTCGTTCGGCACCTGATTCTCCTACACGAAGCAGTTTCATGTCGTTCCTAACATCAGAGGTTTCATGGGTCTCAGGGACATTATTCAAGAGGACGTCCGAGATTGACAACATAAACATCGGATGTTTATGGTTTTTTAGATGCAAGTTCTCATTTAAGGGCTAGGAGAGCATATGAGCCGCTTTGCTGACATCGAAACGATCGATGTCCGGTTTCCCACTTCCTTGGAATTGGACGGTTCCGATGCGATGAACCCCGACCCGGACTATTCGGCGGCCTATCTCATCCTCCGGACGGACGCTTCCGACGGGCACGAGGGCCACGGCTTCGTTTTCACGATTGGGCGGGGAACTGATGTGCAGGCGCAGGCGGTGGCTTTGGTCGCGGACCGGTTAGCAGGGCGAGAGGTAGAGGCCGTTTTGGATGACCTGGGCGGCCTATGGCGCGAACTGGTCCATGATTCGCAGCTTCGCTGGCTGGGACCTGAAAAAGGTGTGGTGCATATGGCCATTGGGGCCGTCGTGAACGCCTTGTGGGACCTGAAGGCCAAACGGGCTGGTCTTCCACTGTGGGAACTCCTTGCTGGTTTCACCCCAGAGCAGATTGTGGACCTTGTGGATTTCCGGTATCTCAGTGATGCGCTTACCCGCGAGGATGCCTTGGAGATTCTTCGACAGGCCGAGCCTGGCCGGGCAGAGCGGGCCGCCACCCTACGGGCAGAAGGCTATCCTGCTTACACCACGACACCGGGATGGCTCGGATACACCGATGACAAGCTGGTAAGGCTTGCCCTGCAAGCGGTAACCGAGGGCTTTTCCCAGATTAAGCTGAAAGTGGGAGCGGACCGCAACGACGACATTCGGCGGGTACGCCTTGCCCGGGAAGCTGTTGGACCTGATATCCGTATTGCCATTGATGCCAATCAGCGGTGGGACGTTGCCGAAGCTGTAGAGTGGCTGGCCCCACTGGCCCAGTTTGATCTTGCCTGGGTTGAGGAGCCCACCAGTCCGGACGACATCTTGGGACACGCGGCCATTGCACGGAGTATCGCACCTGTCCCGGTGGCAACCGGGGAACATGCCCAAAACAGGATCGTCTTCAAACAGCTCCTCCAGTCCGGAGGATGCCAAGTGATGCAGATTGACGCTGTGCGTGTAGCCGGCGTCAACGAAAACATCGCCAACCTACTGCTCGCGGCGAAGTTCGGTGTGCCGGTGTGCCCGCACGCTGGCGGGGTGGGGTTGTGCGAGAGCATCCAGCACCTGTCCATGTTCGACTTTGTGGCCGTGTCCGGATCCCTGGAGGGCAGGATGATCGAATACGTGGACCATCTGCATGAGCACTTCATGGCCCCAGTGGTCGTCCATTCGGGTAAGTACTGGCCGCCAACGGTTCCCGGTGCGGGAACTCAGATCCTCGCCCCTTCCCTGAAACATCACACCTACCCTGTGGGGGCTGCCTGGCAACCAGCCGTGGTGGCCTGACATGGAAAGAATTGCGTTGCACACGCGCCTGCGTCCCGGAAGGGAGCACGAGTATGAACGGGCGCACGCAGAGATTCCGCATGAACTGACCACCGCTCTGCACAAGGCAGGAGTGAACGAGTGGAGCATATGGCGAAGCGGCCTGGAGCTGTTCCATGTTCTTGAAGTTGAAGACTACGTCGCCATGCGCAAACAACTGGCTGAGCATCCGGGGAACATCAGTTGGCAGGCGCGGATGGCCGAGCTGCTTGCTGTTCCGGACGATTACTCGGGCGATGATTCCGGGCTACAGCTGGTCTGGAATCTGCCATGACCAACCCGTCTCGGAATGGACTGGCGGTAGGCGGAATCGAGGCAGGGTGGCTGGGATTTGGTGCCGCAGGGATAGGAAACCTCTACCGAGAGGTAGAGGACAGTGTTGCCGCAAGGACGGTGGATGCGGCCTGGGCTTCGGGCGTCCGCTACTTCGATACCGCTCCACATTATGGGCTGGGTCTCTCAGAGGCCCGACTTGGCGCGGCCTTATCCAAACGACCCCGGGACGAGTATCTGATCTCGACGAAGGTCGGCCGCGTTCTTGAACCAAACCCCGGTTACTCGCCAGGGACGCTGGATGACGAGGGATTCTGCGTGCCGGCGACAGTACGAAGACGGTGGGACCCGAGCGAGGCGGGTATCCGAAGGAGCCTGGAGGAATCCCTGGAACGGCTGGGGATGGATCGGCTGGATATCGCCTACCTGCATGACCCCGATGCGTATAGCCTTGACGCCGGGATCGATCAGGCGCTGCCGGCGTTGGAGAAACTGAAACGTGAAGGTCTCGTGGGAGCAATCGGCGTGGGATCGAATTCTGCCGAGGCGCTGACCCGTTGTGTGAAAAGCGCTGATCTGGACCTGGTGATGCTTGCCGGGCGATACACTCTTCTGGAACAGCCGGCGGCCGAGAATTTGCTGCCCGCTTGCCTGAGTGCAGGGACGTGGGTCGTGAACGTCGGCATCTACAATTCAGGACTGCTTGCCAAACCAACCGTTCCGGACGCTGCGCACTACAACTATGCGCCAGCCCCGGCAGCTGCTCTTCTGAAGGCGCGCCGGCTGGCCAGCGTGTGCGCAGAGTACGACGTCGAGCTTCCCACAGCAGCCCTCCAGTACAGCCTTCGCCACCCTGCTGTCTGCGCGGTTGTCGTCGGCGCGAGCAAGCCCGAGCAGGTGGAGGACACGGCGCGTCGGACCAAGGAGCAAATTCCCCCCGAACTCTGGGAGCACCTCGAAGATGAGGGGCTGATTGCTTCATGACCGCACCCCGAATCGACGCCCATCTGCACCTTTGGGACCTCGACGAGGGCGGATACTCGTGGCTGGGGCCACAGCACGGACACATCTTCCGCAGCTTTACGGCCATCGAAGCTGAAGCCCTGATGGGTCAATACGGTATCGATTCAGCCATTCTCGTCCAGGCGGAAGACTCCCAGCAGGACACTGATGCCATGCTTCGCACCGCGCGGACAGAGACATGGGTTCGCGGGGTGGTCGCGTGGGTTCCTTTGGACGATGACCTAGCAGCCGAAGCTGAAATAGAACGACTGAGCTCGGAACCGGTGGTGTGCGGCCTCAGGCACCTGGTGCACGACGATCCCCGTGAGGGGTTCCTTGAGCTTCCGGCGGTGCGCAGATCCCTCAGGCGCGCGGCTGCCGCGGGCCTGGCCTTTGATGTACCGGACGCCTGGCCGCGTCACCTTCAACAAACCGTCGACCTGGCCCGGGCGGTTCCGGAGCTCACGGTTGTCCTGGATCATTTGGGAAAGCCCCCGCTAGAGGCGGGCAAGGAAAACTTCCGACCTTGGCGCGACAGCATGCGAGCACTGGCGGCACTGCCCAACACTGCGGCGAAAGTCTCGGGTCTGAGATTGCCCGGCGTTCCCTATACAAAGGAAGCCATCCGCCCGGCCTGGGAGGAGGCATTGAACACCTTCGGCCCGCAGCGCCTCATGCTCGGCAGTGACTGGCCGGTCAGCTTGATGGGCGGCCCGTATTCGGAATCATTGCAAGTGCTGGACGACCTTGTGGACGAACTATCACCCAACGAACAACAATGGCTGCGTAGTCGAAGTGCTGAGTCGGCCTACAAACTCTAGGGATTAATCCCCGCCAGTTCCGCTGGCGCATATTCAGCAGCCGTGGACTTAAGCATCGTTTCCCGCAGCCAACCCTCAACCCCACTGACGTGGACAGTGACTAACGCCCTGACTAACTCCACATCCCCACGTTCCAGGGCGGCAGCGATGGCCTCGTGTTCGGAAAGAGTCCGGGCTACAGCCTTTTCCTGAGTCAGTCCCCGCCAGATCCGCGCCCGTAAAGTCCGTGACGACAGTGCCTCCAGAAGCCCCGCAAGGTAGGTATTGCCTGAATGCGCGGCAATGATGCTGTGAAATTCCATATCGTGCTGAACAAGTTCTTCCACGCTGGTCTCTTCCGTGACACCCGCCATCGACGCCCTCAGATTATCCAGCCCCTCCTGCCCAATCTTCTGCGCTGCCATTGCGGCGGCGGCCGGCTCAAGGATGCGCCGAACCTCCAACAGCTCCACTACACCCTGCGCCTGGTGCAGCTCAACGATGAAACCGAGGGCTTCATTTAAGAGTTGGGGGTCAAGCGTGGTCACGTATGTTCCATCCCCACGCCGGACATCGAGCACCCTTATCAGCTCAAGAGCCTTAACCGCTTCTCTCATTGAGCTGCGGGACAGCCCAAGCTTCTCGGCGAGATCCTTTTCCGGCGGCAACCGGTCACCAGGGCGGAGCTCACCTGCCAGCAGCATCGCCTTGATCTTCTCGATGGCGTCATCTGTTAGTGCCAAAGCGCGCTCCTAGAGGCGAGAGAACGTTCAAGTTCAAACAAGCCTAATACATCCGACCATTATCAGGACTGGGATGCATGTTCGCACAGTCGGCACAAATTCTCCCTGTCCCCGCTGATTGCTCTCTGCAGAAGATATCCAAAACAAGGTGATATGTCCTTCCAGCTGCAACAGTAAGGGTATCTAAAAACGTCCGATGTCTTGTCCTTCCGTGCCTCGCCTGCAAGTCTTCGGGGCCGCCGGGAACCGACTTTTCATCATCGAAAACACGTGAACGTACCCGGTCTATGAGCGACTTTCGGTGCAAAAAGACTGGGGGCGGCTAGCGCCGCCCCCAGTCCCTTCAGCAGAAGTGCCCTGGATATTCGATCTCTTGCTGATAAGAGATATCCTCGCCGCCTATTGTGGCCCTCGTACCTAGCGTGAGCACACCCGCGGGTACGGACGGCAAGTTCGTCCTGACTTCTTCCTTCACCGTTTGGTGTGTTCTGACCGAAGCCTGTTCCTTGGATCCGTATTCCGTTTGAACAGCTGCCGTAACCGCCTCGGAATCGTTGTTCTTAAGCGACGTGACGAGGACGACCTTCCCCGCCTCGCATCGCGAGGAGACCGCGGCCTCGACGTTCAAGGACGGTGCCACCTCGAGTTTGATCGCGTCGTACATCACGCTGGCGAAGGCGTTGGACCATGACGTATTTGGGTCCGCCGTGGCTGGTACGACCGGTTTCAGATTAATGACGTTGTCTGTGGGCCGGAGCAGTGAGGCATCGAACTGGACGCTGAGTTCGCGGTAAACGCCGCGATCAGATTGCCGATACAGTGCGGAGTCGTTGCTCGGACCGGGGATTGTCTCCCACGTCTTGATGTTCTGTCCGTTCACCGAGACATCGAGGCTGCCAAACACACTGCTGGCAATTCCAAACGTCAAGGTGGCTTTTCCTGTCAGGCGCCCGTCCGCATTGAAGCGAATCTTCCAGTCCGTTGGAGTGCTGTCGTATGGCACCTTCAGTGTGTCCGGGAGGCCTGGTGTTCGCACTGCGGGCTGGAAGTAGTTCCAGTCCTTGGCCGGGTCATCCTGGCCCACCTGGAAGTCGACGTCATTGGGGAACTCGGTGGGGTAGTCGAGCCACGTGCCCCACTTGCGGAATGGGTCCAGCCCTGGAACGGGCGAGGCGGCGCCCTCGGCGATGTGGAACTCGCCGGCCGAGCGGTCGGGGGTGCCTATCCGCCAGAGTTCGCGTCCGTGTGCTTCCTGTTCCCAGGTGAGCGTGCCGAGTTCAGTGCGGGCGTTCTCCGCGATGACGACGTCGGTCTTGGTGTACTCGCCGAAGACACCGTCTGTGAAGGCGTGCAGGGTGTAGGTGCCTGGGCGGACGGCGGGAATAGTGAATCGGCCTTCGCTGTCGGTCCGGGCCGAGTAGATGTAGTTCTCGAAATCGAGTTGCCAGTCGTCGGACTGGGGGTCGGTGAGGAGCACCCAGGCGTTGGCAGGAGTACTCACGTTTGAAAGTGTCAGTTGGCCGGCGGCGGATCCCCGCGTGTGGGCTGCATAAAGCGGATCAGTCACCCAGCTGTAGGGCCATTTCGCTTTTTCTTCCCCAAGACGGGCCACTGCGGCCTGATACATGCTGTCCGGGGATTCGCCCTCATGGACGTAGAGGAAGTATGGGCCGTATATTTTTTCCCAGCCGTGCTCAGGGGTGACTCGTTCTGAAGTGTAGTGCGCGGTTGTTTCATGCCAAAGAAGGCGCGGGGAACCTCCCGTATGTGTGGTCAGATCCTGCCGGGTGGGGCCGCCCCCAACCCAGTCCTTGTTCGCCTGAATGAGTGATAAACCGATGTGGTCACCGTAAATGCCGAAGACCCCGTCCGTGCCCTCCGGGTCGCTGATCTGCTGGTACTTCGAGTAGACGCTGCCGTCCGCCAGGCGGTACGTCGCGTCCTGTACCTCTGTGCCGGCGTCGATCTCTGACTGGAGTGGTGCGACTCCTGCTCGTTCCCCGTCGATGGAGTACCAGCGGAACAAGTTCTTGTCTCCGGAGAAGCTGTAACGCAGCTGCTCGAGCTGGACGTCTGCCGGCATGTTCTCCGGGTAGCGGTAGACCGAGTACATGTAGAATCCAGGCGCATCGGCTTCGAGGACGATATGCACTTCAACTTCGAACGGGAGCGCGGCCGGGTCATTTTCAGTGAAGGACACCTCAATGCGGGAGTCGGTCTGGGATTCGATGGCGAATTCCGCGCTGCGCAGTGTGTTCTGGAGCCGTTTGCCGGCGACAACATAATTGGCGAGGTAGTCGCCTTGACCGCCTGCAAGCAGGTTGCGGGTAGGTTCTTGTCCGTTGAGGCGGATCTCGGTGATTGCTGCAGAGTTCTTGGACATCCGAAGCGAGACGGAAGAATTCTTCAGTTGTACGCTTCCGCTTCCGTCATCCGTGAGGGCAAGTCCTGGCTCCCACACGTATGGCTTGATGACTAGAGCGTTGATTCGTGCAGGGCTGCCCGAAAACGATAGGGAAAGTGCGCCGTCAGATACGCGTGCGTTGAAGGTGCGGTCCACGAATTGACCCGCTGCTGCACCGGCACGTGAGACCACGGTCTGGCCCTCAGCCGTAATAGTTGCCGCTCCTTGGCTGGACGATAGGTCGCCATAAATCACCCGCACGGTGTAGTCACCTGTGGGAAGCTGGGCGCTGAAATTCATTGTGTTGGCGAAACAGAAGTCGCCCTTAAGCAGGTCATCGCCGCCACGATCCCGCCCAGCGATGTTAGCGGTGCTATCGAAGCCGTAACCGCGTTCGGGGTCGAAGGCGCTGTCGCATGGGACGCCCTGGTACCCGTCTGCAACGGCGCCTGGTCCAAAGTCGAGTGCATAGCTGCCCGGCTCAGGTGCCGCATGGACACTGGTCGGACTGATTGGGAACAAGGCAGCGGCGACTACTGCGGCGACGAGCACCGCGGTGAATCGGCGGCGCGTCTGAGCAATGCGCTGCACGGGATCTCCTTTGATCGTTTGAGTTTAGACTGTTCGTCCCGGTCGGTCCGAAAGACGAACACACGCCAGAGCGAAACGTTACGTATTTACCAGCGAGAGGTAGTCGCATATTCTATCGAGTGGCTGCCCGAAGCGCTCGACAGGCTTATGGGCTATCGCTAAGCCGCAAAAACGAATCGTTTCGCTTTGGGTTGCCGTTAGATTATACGTGTCGCCGCCTAGCGTCAATACCTGTCATCACGAGCCGCCCGCCCGGCTGACTAGCGGGAACTTCACTGGCCGCGCGGGTGCGTCTGGAGACACTGCTAGGCGCAATGCGTCGGAGCTGGCTGGAAGTCCTGTCTCCGGGGCGGCAACATATGCAAAGCTGATTCAGGTCTTGGCCGGGTGTGGGCGCCCAAAGCCGCGGGAGAGGGAGCCCCTCGCGCTCCCTCTCCCTTATCTTGATGTCTTACTTCGTTGCGTCGATCGAGGACTGCAACTCGTCGATGAACTTCTGCGCTGCGGCTTCCGGGGACTGTTCTCCGAAGAGTACTGATTGGAAGTTCCGCGACAGGATTGATTCGGAATCGCTGACGCCGTTGGGGGTGATCGGTTGTGCCTCTCCGGCCTGCTCGGTCATGGATTTGGTGTAGCCCAGGATCTGCCTGCCGATGGGGTCAAGGGTGGATGCGATGGCGTCCTGGGCCACGGGGGCTGCAGGGAGGCCGCGGTCGGTGCCGAAGGTTTTTGCGACTTCGGGGTCGCTGATCAGGAAGTTGATCAGTGCGGCCGCTTCGGCGGGGGTGTTCTGACTTGGATGACGCGGCCCTGGAGTCCCGCCAATAGATCGTGGAAGGTGAACTAGAGGACCCACAACTTGGTTGCACCGTCCATAACGAGCCTCCAGTGCAAATTTCCGTCCTGAATGCCGGCTGCTCTCTGAATAGATTCTCTAGGGCCTCTTACTCGCATAAATGGAAGGTTGCTTTTCTCTGTGAGCTACACTCCAACCTGACGTCAGGCGCCCTCGGAAAAGGCGTCAGATTAGGCTCCAGTCCGCCATGTCCGGACACAGCACCCGCCGGGTCTTAGACCCTAACCGGGCACTCCCAGACGAAACCCAACAGCCTCACAGCACGGAACTATCGGACCGCCTGGCACTTCTGGTCCTCGGCAGTCTGGGCAACAACGTCCCGGGCGCTCGGCGCAGCAACTTCGGGCTTAGTGCCGGACGTGAAGTCGATGCCCAGGTAGAGCTGCACGCCGTAAACGGACGGATCCGCCTGGACCTTGGACGCGGGAAGACCGAAGAATGCCGCCACGTCCGCGGCCACATCCTCGAAGTCCGGCCCGTAGTAGATGGTGGTCTCGTCGGCGGGCTGCGCCTCGATCCGGCTGAGGTTGGTGAACCCGGCCTCGGTGAGGATGGGGGTGAGGTCGTGGCTGCGGCCCGGAACGGTGGTGCCGTTGGCAATGAGGACCGGCTGTAGCGACTTGTCGTAGTCGGTCTTCGGCGTTTCCGCAGGGGGAGCGTCCGAGGGAGCGGGCGCCGGCCCGGCAAGGTCGGCACTCTGCCGCAGCGCGCCAAACAGGTTGCCTGCCGCGGGTTCGGAGAGCTGCAGGCGGTTGGGGTTCGCGGCCGGAACGGTGGGCACGGTAATGAAGTTCACCCTGGCCGGGTCGATGTTCTTGAGCCGGTCCGCGATGGTCAGCAACGCGGGAATCGAGGCGAGGCCGTCGTCCACGGTGAGGTTCCGGGTGACGGTGTCGGCGATGCCCAGGACCTTCTGAGGGTTCCGCAGCGTCCCCTCATCCTTGAGCTTGCGGGTCAGCGAGCCCAGGAAAGCCTGCTGCGCCTGGATCCGGCCCAGGTCCCCGCCGTCCGCGAACGCGTACCGGGTCCGCAGGAACGCCAGCGCCTGGTCGCCCTGCACGCTCGAGGTCCCCTCCGGCAGGCGCAGCCCGGAATCGGGGTCGAACACCGCCGCATCCACGCACACGTCCACGCCGCCCACGGCATTGGAGAGCTCCTTCACCGAGTTGAAGTCGGCCATCATGAAGTGGTCAATCTCGAACCCGGTCACCTCGTTGACAGTGTCCACGGCGCAACCAATTCCCGCCTCGGCCATGGCGCTGTTGATCATCGCCCCGGGGCGGGCCGCATACCGCCGGTCCGTGTCCTGGTCCTCGCAGGACGGCACGTCCACCAGAAGGTCGCGCGGGAAACTGATGACATTGACGTCCTGGTTGTTGGCCGAAATGTCCAGGAGCATCATGACGTCGGACTGCCCGTACCCGGAGGACTGGTCCGCCGTCCCGTAGGCGGCGTTCTTCCCATCCCGCGTATCGGTGCCCAGGATCAGCACCTGGAGCCTGTCCGTCCGGTCATCCACCGGGCCCTCGGACCGCTGCCCGCCGGCACCCAGCGCCGACGATTTAATGTTCGATTGCAGCCGGAAAGCCCAATAGCCGCCGAACACCAACGCCGCCACGAGCAGCACAGCAACAGAAGCGCCGGCAATCAGGAGCCATCGCGGCGCGCGCCTGCGCGAATACCGGGCACTCCCCTTGGTCAGCGTTCCTTGGCCAGGATAGCGCGCGGCCGCGGGGTCGGAGTTTTCGGGGCGGGGCGTGCTGTCCAACAGAAGAACCTTTCGGGGGTTGACCGCGCCCCACGCTACAAGGCCCCGCCTCATGGTTCACGCCCCTCCGCGGGCAACCAGGGATCCGATGCTGAATGGTTACCTCAGCAAAGCACCCGAAAAGCAGGGCTAGCCCTTGCGCTCCGCCCGGTACGCGCTGGGGCTCACCCCATGCAGGCGCCGGAACTGGCGGGAGAAGTAGAACTGGTCCTGCAGCCCGATCTCGCGGCCCACCTCGGCGATGGGCAGGTCAGTGGTGTCCAGCAGCAGCCGCGCCCGCGCCATCTTCAACGCCGTGTGGTGCGCCAGCACTCCCCCGCCCGTCGCCTCCCGGAACAGCTTGCTCAGGTACGACGACGACACCCCCACCAGCGCCGCAAGATCGGCCAGGCGGAACGAGCCATCCACCCGGTCCTCCAAATAGTTCATCGCCTGCTGCAGTGGCGTCCCCTTCTCCGGCAGCCGGCGGTCGATGGCCAGGGCGGTCAGCAGCCGCCACGCCATCCCGGCAGTGGCCACCAGCCTGGCCGGCGACTGGTCCTTCTCCAGCGCGCTGATGATCTCGTCCAGCATCGCCGTCAGCCGGTCCGCCGCCACCAGCGGAATAACCTGCGCACCCCGCACGCCAGCTCCGTCCAGCAGGTCAGCCACATCGGCACCGCGCACATGGCACCACCAGATAGTCCACGGGTCGCCTTCCGCGGCACCGTACGCGTGGGCCTCACCTCTTCCGCCGGGAAGCACGACGGCGGTGGCCGCACCCACGGCGGTCCGCACCCCGCCGGTTTCCACCCACCCCGTGCCCGCGACGCACAGGATCACAATGGTTTCCGCCGCGCCGTCCGGCCGGTGCCGGCCGTGGTCGGCGGCTGCGGGAAAGACGCCGGCGTCGGTAACCACCAGGTGCCGGGTGATGGGACGGCTGAGGGCATCGCGGACCAGCGGCCGGGGCACCACCACCAGCCGCTGGTTCTGGAACCCGGTGGCGCGCGCCAACCCGTCCCCTTCCGTCACGGAATGTCCATGATAGAACGGAAGCCCGGCAGCGGAACGGGACACCGGAGCTCAGCTCACAGTAAAGCCGAGGATCAGATCGTTCATGCGCCGCTGCCACCCGGCGTCAGCCCACATGGGGTGGTGCGGGGCCGCGTTGGAACACAGCACCATCCCCCACACGCCGTGCGCCAGTGCCGTGCGGATGCCGTGCTCGGCCAGCTCCCGCCCCGCCGGCCCTTCCTCGAACCCGCCCTGCAGCGGTGTGTAGCCGATCCACCCCTCGCCCACCACCGCGGGCACGTCCTTCCACCGGGCCCACGCGGCGATAGCCACCACCCGCGATTCGATCTCGCGCCACATCACCTCCCGGTACGGCCGGTATTCCTTGTCCAGCCACGTGTCCCAGGCCGCGGGATCGATCCAGTCGTAGCCGTAGAACATCTGGTCCGTGACCACGGTGGCCCGGTACTTCCAGGACGCCAGCCGCCCGTACTCAGCAAACGAGGGAGCATCGGCCCGCAACAGCGACCGCAGGGCAGCGTTGGGAAACCCGTCGGTCCCCTCGGACCGGATGTCGATCCGCTGCTGCAGGGCATCGAGTACCCCATAGCTGTAGACGTGAAACTGGGCGGCGCCCATGCCCTCGGGAACGGTGTGCATGGCCAGGTGCGGCGGCTTGCCGTAACTGGCCGTCACCAGCAGGTCCGGGTGCAGCTTCCGCAGCCGCTGCACCTGCTCCGTGCCGCCGTCGGCCAGCGCCGGGAGGATGGAGAAATCCACCTCGTTGTGCAGTTCCACCATGGCGATCCGCTCCCGGTGCCCGGCCCCGGACACGGCGCGGATCAGCCGGTCCCAGGCATCGGCCAGGACCCGGTACCGGCCGGCCAGCGGGACGGCGTCGATGGCCTCGAACCACTGCGGGGAGGCGGCGAACACCGCGGACTGCTGGTATTCCCAGCTGGCCAGGAGGATCACCAGCCCGTGGCGTTCCGCGGCGTCGAAAAGCGCGATGAGGCGCTCCCGCAGGTTCAGCCGGTACCCGCCGGGGGCGTCGTACCAGCGGGTGCCGCGGCCGTAGATCCCGCCGTCGGGCGCCGTGCCGAGCCCCCCGATCTCCAGGTCCTCCGCGAGCGCGTCCAGGCCGAGCCCGCCGAAAAGCAGCAGCGGTGCCGCGCAGATCCGGATGGCGTTGTATCCGAGCTCCGCCGCCCGCGCACACGCAGCGTCGAGGTCCGCGTACGGCCCGCCGTCCTCGGCGCGGGTGTACCAGGAAAAGTCCCAGAGGGTGATGGCCAGCCGGGGCGGAAGGTGCGACGGCGGCGCTCCCGTCAGGGAGCCCGTGTCACCTTCCACGGTTCCGGACCCCAGGTAGCGGGGTTTTTCACTCCCGGAGGTTTCAGTCCCCAGGTTTTCGGTCACAGTGCTGCCCCTTCTTTCGTGCCGGCATGCGCGGCCAGCAGGCGCCCCTGACCGGCCAGCTGCCGGAGGTGCGCGGCTGCTGCGGCCCGGGAAGCTGCGGTATCAGTGTTAAAGAGGAGCAGCTCAGGCAGCGATGTCGCGAAATAGTCCGGCGCAGCGGGAGCGGAGTCCAGTTCATCAGCCCGGGCCTCCAGCTGCCGCCAGACGTCCTCGCCGCCGTCCGGCAATCCCAGCCGCACGAAGGCGATGCCCCGCCAGTAATCCGCCGAGCCTGCCGGACGCCGGTCCACCGCCAAGGGTCCGCCCGCCAGAAGGGCACGGTTCCACGCCTCCGCCGCGGCAGCAGCGTCGCCGGCAAGGTCCAGCGCGTCTCCCAAGGCCACGAACCGCTCAGCCATGCTGTCCGCGGGATGCCGGCCCTCGCCCAGGTTCGCCGGGGCCTCGATGCCGTCCCGCAGCAACGCTGCGGCCGCCGTCGGGCTTTCCTCCATCAGGAGCCGGGCCTGCTGGACGGCGGCCCGGTCGTAGGCCGCGAGCGCCAGTCCCTCCCCGCCTTCGAAGGGCTGGAAGCTGCGGGACGCCAGGAGGGCCAATGCGTCCTCTGCCCGCCCGGCATCGGTCAGCAGGTTGGCGTAGAGGATGGCGAGGTCGTCCCGGTCCAGGACGGCGGGCCCGTGCTGCTCTATGGCGGTGATCCGCTCCCCGGCCGGCAGCCCGCGGACCTCCGCGAGGACGGCACGCTCGAACACCAGCCGGGCATCGCCTGGGGCCAGTTCCAGGGCGCGGCGGAAGTACCGGTCAGCCGTGCCGGGGTCCCCGCCCGTATTCACCGTGGCAAGGGCGGCATTCCGCCACACCACGGGATCCTGCGAACCGTGGGCCATGGCCTTCTCCAGGTACGCCAGGGCGTCCGTGGTCCTCCCTGCGTCCAGCAGCCAGCACCCCAGCAGCCCGTGGGCCACCCTGTCCTTGGGATCGGCCTCGAGCGCCCAGTGCAGCGCGTCGAAGTCGTCCAGCCCGTAGGGGAACGCGTACGTGGTATCCGCGCGCCTTGCCCTGGCACGCTCCGCGGCGGCGGTCTCCGGGTCCAGCACTTCCTCGAGCCAGCCGGCGCGCAGGTAGTGCCGCAGCGGGCCGGGGTTGCCGAAGGACGGGTGGGCGTCTGCGGGTTCCGCGCTGCGGGTCAGGTCAAGGGCACGCTGCCACTGCCCCGCCCGCGCCAGCCAGCACGCCACCGCCAGGCCGGTCTTGGGATCCGCCACCTGCAGGGTTCCGGCGAGGGCCTGCGCCACCGGATCCAGGGGGTCGGCCGCCAGGATGTCCGCCAGCAGCGCGGTGCTCTCCGTCTGGCGCCCCAGCCGTTCCAGTGCGAGGTAGCTCAGGTGCCCGGCCTCCGGGCTGGTTGCCTCTGTCGCAAGCGCCAAAGCCGCCCGGCGGAGTGCTTCCGCCGCGTCACCGGACCGGAGGGCCAGCCGGGCGAGGGCCAGGTGCGCCGGGTGGGCCCATGCCCTGTCCCAGGCAGCCTTTCCGAAGTTTTCCCGGGCTTCCTCCAGATGCCCGGTCCGCTCCAAGACCAGGCCGAGCCGGTAGCTCGCTTCCCCGCTGGGCGGGTTCAGGTTCCGCCGGGTCAGACGGGCCAGGGCGTTCTCCAGCAGGTCCCGGGCCTGGGCATACTGGCCGCTGCGGTACCTCGCGGCCGCGAGCGCGGTGGAAGCGCGCGAGTCCAGCGGATCCCGGCACAGCATCTCCTCGAAGTACGGCAGCGGCGACCGGGTAGGGTGCCGGTTCTGTGCCAGATGCGTCCCGGTGACAAACAGCTCGTCCATGCTGTCCATGTCCTGCGGCTGCGCCGGCTCGGTGGCCGCCCACGGTTCGGGGTTCTCCGCGGGGTGCCGAGGGGTCCACGAGATCACTTCCGCGCCTCCGTCCATGACCCGCAGCGTCAGGTCGGTGCCGGCGGCGGGCACGGGCAGATGAAGCGTGGCGGTAAACGGATGGGCGGGCGAGAGGACCGCGGCCCAGGTGTGGAGCGTCGCCTCGCCGAGCCTGAGCTCAATCCGTGCGTCCCGGCGGGCGGTGGCGGAAACGCCCACGGTGACGGTGCGGCCCGCGTCATCAAGGGAAAGCGCGACGGCGGCGTCCAGGTTTGCCTGCTGCGCCGGGCCCATCTGCCGGATGGGGTACCAGTACTGGCTGAAGGTGCGCGTCTCACCGGGGGCGAGGTAGCTGAAATCGGGCTGGTTGTCCGTGAAGACGCCGGCCATCAGCTCCACGTACGGGCCGTCGTCGTCCGTTAAATGCCTGTCCCAGGCGGTGCCCACGGGACCGGTCCCCCACGTCCACTGCTTCTTGCCGGGGGCGATGCTGCGGTCCGCCCAATGGACGAACCCGGCCCCGGCGGCATGGTCGTACCCGCCGAAGAAGCTGTCCCGGGTGTCCGTGACCATGTAGGAGGTGGGGACGGGGATGTTGGCGTAGAAGTCGAGCCGGTCCGCATCGCCGCCGCCTTTTGCCGCGAGCGCCGGGTAGTCCACGCCGTAGTACGGCCGGTCCGCGCGCGGGAAGGCGGTGACGGCGCGGCGGGCGTGGTCCGCAACGTGGGTGACGTCCGTGGGGAAGAAGGACTGGTACTTCTCATGCACCCGGGCGGCGACGTTGGCCCACCAGAGGAAGGTCTGCGGCTCGTCGGTCCGGTTGTGGAGCCGCGCCTCCACCTCGATCAGCGAACTGCCCGGCGTCAGCCGGACGCCGTGGGTGCCGCGCATCCGCTGCAGCGGGTCCAGGTCGCTGTGCCACACGGTGACGCTGCCATCCACGGAAAATTCGACGGCGGTGTCCACGGGGAGGAAGGTGGCCGGCCGGTGGTGCTGGGGCCAGTTGAACTCCACCCCGCCGGAAATCCACGGCCCGGCGAGGCCCACCAGTCCGGGCTTGATCACGTTGTTCCGGTAGAAGAAGTCATACCCGGCGGTCTTGTCGTAACCGATGTGGATGCGGCCGCCGATCTCCGGGAGGAGCATCAGGCGGACATATTCGTTTTCCAGGTGGATGGCCTGCCACAGCCGGGGTTTCTTCTCCGCCCCAATGCTGTCGATGAACGGCATCGGATACACCCTGCCGCTGGAGCCCTGATACACCCGCCGGTCCAGGAACAGCGGATACCGGTCGGGTTGCCCGGGGGCGTAGGTGTCGATCGGCACCGGTTCGCTCCAGCAGGCCACACCGCCTGCGTCCAGGATGTCCTGCTGGTCCTGCGGGGCATCGGGCAGGACAATCGTGCTCCTCGCGTCATTCGTCACCACTACAGGCTATGAAGTGGGACCTTGCTTTCCCATGGCTTATAGCGGCACGAATATGGACGATCGTGTACTCAGTGGTGCAGGTTCATCCGTTGCAGGACGGTGGCGGAAATTTCCTCCACGGACATCGAGGCGGAGTTCACGAACGGAATCGAATTCACCCGGTACATGTCCTCCGCGTTGCGCAGCTCGAAGCTGCACTGGTTCAGCGAGGCGTAGTTGCTGCCGGGGCGGCGCTCCTGGCGGATCTGGCTCAACCGGACCGGCAGGGACGTCAGCCCGAAGCACTTCTTCGCGAACGGCAGCAGGGGTTTGGGCAGCGACAGGCTGGCGAAGTCCTCCTCCACCAGCGGGAAATTGGCCGCGAGGATGCCGTGCTGCAGCGCCAGGTACATGGTGGTGGGCGTCTTGCCGCAGCGCGACGGGGCGATGAGGATCAGCTCGGCGCGTTCCAGCGCACGGAGCGACTGCCCGTCGTCGTGCTCTATGGCGTACTCGACGGCGGCCATGCGCGACTGGTAGCGCACGGCATCGCCCACGCCGTGGGCCTGGCCGGGCTGGCCGCTGGCGGAGGCGTGCAGGGCCTGCTCCAACTGGCCGAGATGCGTCCCGATCAGGTCAAAAAAATGCGCACGGCTGCGGGCCAGGACGGCGCGGACGTCAAGGCTTACCGTGGTGGAAAAGACGAGGGGCCGGGGGCCGGCGGCGGCCACCTGGTCGATGACTGCCACCACCTCCTGCGCCTGCTCCACCGTGGTGATGAACGGGACGGTGCGGCGTTCCAGGTGCTGGGCGGGAAACTGCGTGAGCAGGGTGTTGCCCAGCGTCTCGGCGGTGATGCCGGTGCTGTCCGAAAGGAAGAACACCGTGGGGGCGGACGTGCTGCCCGCCCCCACGACGTCCCGCCATGGGGCGTCAGGCACTTAGACCGCTGTGTGGTTGCTGGTGCGGGCCAGGCGCAGCCAGGTTTCGGTCACGGCGTCCGGGTTCAGCGAGATGGAGCTGATGCCCTGGGCCAGCAGCCACTCGGCGAAGTCCGGGTGATCGCTGGGGCCCTGGCCGCAGATGCCCACGTACCGGCCCTTGGCGCGGCAGGCGGAGATGGCCATCTCCAGGAGCTTGGTGACCGCCGGATTCCGCTCATCGAAGCCTTCGGCCACCAGGGCCGAGTCACGGTCCAGGCCCAGGGTGAGCTGGGTCAGGTCGTTGGAGCCGATGGAGAATCCGTCAAAGTACTCCAGGAACTCGTCGGCGAGCAGCGCGTTGGCCGGGAGCTCGCACATCATCACGATTTCCAGGCCGTTCTCGCCCCGGGCCAGCCCGTTGGCGGCGAGCAGTTCGGTCACGCCGCGGGCCTCGGCCAGGGTGCGCACGAACGGGACCATGAGCTTGATGTTGGTCAGGCCCATCTCGTTGCGGACGAACTTCAGGGCCTCGCACTCCATCTCGAAGGCCTGCCGGAACGAGTCCGAAAGGTACCGGGACGCGCCGCGGAAGCCGATCATCGGGTTTTCCTCGGACGGCTCAAACGCGGGGCCGCCCAGCAGGTTGGCGTACTCGTTGGACTTGAAGTCCGAGAGCCGGATGATCACCGGTTCCGGGGCGAAGGCCGCGGCGATCGTGGAGATGCCCTCGGCCAGGCGCCGCACGTAGTAGTCCCGCGGGCCGTCGTACGCGGCGGTCTTTTCACGGATCTGCCGCACGGTGAAGTCCGAAAGCGACGCCGGGCGTTCAATCTCCCCGGCCACGGCCAGCAGGGCGTTGGGGTGGATGCCGATCTGCCGGTTGATGATGAACTCCAGGCGGGCCAGGCCAACACCGTGGTTGGGCAGCTTGGAGAAGCTGAAGGCCTGCTCCGGGGTGCCCACGTTCATCATGATCTTGACCGGGGCCTCCGGCATGGTGTCCAGGCTGGTTTCCTGCAGGGTGTAGTCCAGCAGCCCCTCGTAGACGAAGCCTGCCTCGCCTTCAGCGCAGGACACGGTGACCGGAATTCCGTCCTTGAGGACCTGGGAGGCCTTGCCGGTACCCACGACGGCGGGGATGCCCAGTTCGCGGGCGATGATGGCCGCGTGGCAGGTGCGCCCGCCACGGTCGGTGACGATGGCGGCGGCCTTCTTCATGATCGGTTCCCAGTCCGGGTCCGTCATGTTCGCCACCAGGACGTCGCCGGCCTGGAAGGAGGCCATCTGGTCGATGGAGGTCAGTACCCGCACCTGGCCGGCGCCGATGCGCTGGCCGATGGCGCGGCCCTCGGCCAGGACGGCGGAACGCTCGCTGAGGGTGTAGCGGGAGATGGTGCCGGAGGCCTTGCGGGACTCCACGGTCTCGGGGCGGGCCTGCAGGATGTACAGTTCACCGTCCAAACCGTCCTTGCCCCATTCGATGTCCATGGGGCGGCCGTAGTGCGCCTCGATGGCCAGGGCGTGGCGGGCCAGTTCCTGGACCTCGTCATCGGTCAGGCTGAAGCGGCGGCGCAGGTCCTGCGGCACGGGAACGAAGTCCACGGTCCGGCCCACTTCATCTGAGTCCGTGTAGATCATCTGGACGGCTTTTTCGCCGAGGCCGCGCTTGAGGACGGCGGGCCGCCCGGCTGCCAGGGCAGGTTTGTGCACGTAGAACTCGTCCGGGTTCACGGCGCCCTGGACCACGGCTTCGCCGAGGCCGTAGGACGAGGTGATGAACACGGCGTCGTTGAAGCCCGATTCGGTGTCCATGGTGAACATCACGCCGGAAGCGCCGACGTCGGAACGGACCATCCGCTGGATGCCCGCCGAGAGTGCCACCTCGGAGTGGGTGAAGCCGTGGTGCACGCGGTAGGCGATGGCGCGGTCGTTATAGAGCGAGGCGAAGACGTCCTTGATGGCGAGCAGGACGTTGTCCACGCCGCGGATGTTCAGGAAGGTCTCCTGCTGGCCTGCGAACGAGGCATCGGGCAGGTCCTCGGCCGTGGCGCTGGAGCGGACCGCCCAGGACACGTCGGCGCCGTGGCTGCCGGTGAGGCGCTCATAAGCGGAGCGGATCTGCTCTTCGAAACCGTCAGGGTACGGGGTCTCCCGGATCAGGTCCCGGATCTGCTTCCCGGCCACCGTCAAAGCGGCCACGTCGCCGCTGTCCAGGTCTTCGAGAATGCTTTCAATCCGGGCATCGAGGCCCGTCCCGGCAAGGAATCTTCTGTAAGCGTCGGCTGTGGTTGCGAAACCGTCCGGTACTTTTACCCCTGCAGAGGCAAGATTCCGGACCATTTCTCCGAGCGAGGCGTTCTTGCCGCCGACCTGGTCGAGGTCGGACAGGCCGAGGTCAGAAAACCAGAGAACGTCAGTCATAGGTGGTGTCCCTCCATTGGGCACGCGCTGACAAGCGCTGAGAAAAAGATGTGATGCAAGGTTTGTCAGGAGTGCGCCAAAGAAGCAAACGGATGTGACCCATACAACACCCGGAGGACGTAATGAAGTGTCACCCAGCGGTTGGGGCCGTAGGGTTTTAGGCCGCGAGCCGCGCGTCGGCCGCCGTGGTAACGGAACCCACCACGGGAAGCGCCTCGGTGAGTGCCTCAATGATGGCCATCTGGCCGGTGGAATCGGGAACGCCCGGGTACTGTACGTGCGCCTCAACGGCCTGGGCCGGAGCCTCCACCTCTCGCATCCGGACCAGCGCAACGGCCGAGATCAGGAACCAGGCAACGTTGGTCACCACGGACGGCCAGGCACTGTGCAGGGTGCCGTTGATGATGAAGGCCACGGAACCGAAGAGGTTCGCCGTCTGGAAGCCCTTACCCGCCTTCAGCCAGCCCATAGAAACAGCGAGGTAAGCACTGAGAATCGCAACTGCGCCTGCCCAGCCGGCGAGTTCCCACAGCAGTTCCATGACGTCCTTTCGAGGGTCCCCGCGCAGAATCCAGGCAGGGCTTATGAGGGGTAAAACGGGGGTTGGTTTTGCCGGCCGCCGGGTTCCTCAAGCCCTGTTCGGGCGAGGACCTCATGCTGGCCAGCGGGATAATCATATACCGCTCCGGAGGGCCAATTTGCCACCCCGGCGGGGCCCCGGCTATGGACAACATCGGTGCCGCGTAGCACCATCTGAGAGTGACCTCCGCACCCGTCGATCCGTACCTCCGCGAACTCACCGGGCTGAGGCGCGTCAAGGACCGGATGGACCGGGAATACGCGCAGCCGCTCGACGTCGAATCACTCGCCAAGGACGTCCACATGTCCGCCGGCCATTTCAGCCGCCGCTTCAAGCTCGCCTACGGTGAATCGCCCTACAGCTACCTCATGACCCGGCGCATCGAACGCGCCATGGCACTGCTGCGCAAAGGCGACCTGAGCGTCACCGAGGTGTGCTTCGCCGTCGGCTGCTCCTCGCTGGGCACCTTCAGCACCCGCTTCAGCGAACTCGTGGGCATGCCTCCCAGCGTCTACAAACAGCAGGCGGAACGCTCCACGGCGGGCATCCCCGCATGCGTCGAAAAACAGGTCACCAGACCGGTCAGGAATCGAGAAGCGCCAGCGGTTGAGGCGTTACTAGCATGACTTCCATGGACATCAACATTTCCTCAACCTTCCTTCCCGCCACCGATCCCGACGCCTCACTGGCCTTCTACCGCGACGCGCTCGGCTTCGAAATCCGCAACGACGTGGGCCGCGGCACCATGCGCTGGATCACCGTGGGCCCCGCCGGCCAGAAGGACGTCTCCATCGTCCTGCACCCGCCGGCCGTGGACCCCGGCATAACCGAGGACGAACGCCGCACCATCGCCGAGATGATGGCCAAGGGCACCTACGCCACCATCGTCCTCTCCTCCCCCGACGTGGACGCCGCGTTCGCCAAGGTGGAGGCGAGCGGGGCCGACGTGGTCCAGGAACCCATCGACCAGCCCTACGGCATCCGGGACTGCGCCTTCCGCGACCCCGCCGGAAACACCGTCCGCATCAACCAGCAGCCGTAGGCTGATGACCAATGACGGCGAAGGGAGGCTGCCCGCGCAGCCTCCCTTCAGCGCCGCCCAACGAGATGGAGGCTCGATGAGCACGGATACCGGCACCGACAACCGGGCGGCAGCAGCGCACGTCGCCGACAGCCACGACCTGATCAGCGTCCAGGGCGCACGGGAGAACAACCTCAAGGACGTCAGCCTGGAGCTGCCCAAGCGCCGGCTGACAGTCTTCACCGGGGTGTCCGGTTCCGGTAAGAGCTCGCTGGTGTTCGCCACCATCGCCGCCGAGTCGCAGCGGATGATCAACGAAACCTACAGCGCGTTCGTCCAGGGCTTCATGCCCAGCCTGGCCCGCCCGGACGTGGACCGGCTGGAGGGGCTGACCACCGCGATCATCGTGGACCAGGAACGGATGGGCGCCAACCCGCGCTCCACCGTGGGCACCGCCACCGACGCCAACGCCATGCTGCGGATCCTGTACAGCCGCCTGGGCCAGCCGTACGTCGGCCCGCCCACCGCGTTCTCCTTCAACGTGCCCACCCGCAAGGCCAGCGGCGTGATGAGCACCGAGAAAGGCGGCCGGGTGGAAAAGAGCATCGTCCAGCAGGCCACCTACCTGGGCGGCATGTGCCCCCGCTGCGAAGGTATGGGCAACGTCAGCGACATCGACCGGACCGCGCTGTACGACGATTCCAAGACCCTCGCCGAAGGTGCCCTGACCGTTCCCGGCTACTCGATGGACGGCTGGTACGGCCGGCTGTTCGAGGGCATGGGCCTGCCGATGGACAAGCCGATCGCCAAGTTCACGGCGAAGCAGCTGGACACGATGCTGTTCGCCGAACCCACCAAGATCAAGGTGGAGGGCGTGAACCTCACATTCGAGGGCATCATCCCCAAGATCCAGAAGTCCATGCTGTCCAAGGACGTGGAGGCCATGCAGCCGCACGTGCGCCGCTTCGTGGAACGCGCCGTCACATTCGCCGTCTGCCCCGAGTGCAAGGGCACCCGCCTCACCCCGGAGGCCCTGGGATCCAAGATCAAGGGCAAGAGCATCGCGGACCTGTGCACCATGCAGATCAGCGACCTCGCCGAATGGGTGCGGGACGTGGACGAACCCTCCGTCCGGCCGCTGCTCACCGGGCTCCGGGACCTGCTGGACTCCTTCACCGAGATTGGCCTCGGCTACCTGTCCCTGGACCGGCCGGCCGGCACGCTTTCCGGCGGCGAGGCGCAGCGCACCAAGATGATCCGCCACCTGGGCTCCTCACTCACCGACGTCACCTACGTCTTCGACGAGCCCACCATCGGCCTGCACCCGCACGACATCGAGCGGATGAACAACCTCCTGCTGCAGCTGCGGGACAAGGGAAACACCGTCCTGGTGGTGGAGCACAAACCGGAGACGATCGCCATCGCGGACCACGTCGTCGACCTCGGCCCCCTGGCCGGCACCGGCGGCGGCGAGATTGTCTACGAGGGCGACGTCGACGGGCTGCGTTCCAGCGACACCGTCACCGGACGGCACCTGGACGACCGCGCCCGGATCAAGGATGCGGTCCGTGCCGCCACGGGGTCGCTGGAGGTGCGGGGCGCCGCCACGAACAACCTCAGGAACGTGGACATCGACGTGCCGCTGGGCGTGCTGTGTGTGGTGACGGGCGTGGCCGGATCCGGCAAGAGCTCGCTGATCCACGGCTCGCTGGCCAAGCGCGAGGGCGTGCTGGTCATTGACCAGGGCGCCATCAAGGGCTCACGGCGCAGCAACCCTGCCACCTACACCGGGCTCCTGGAGCCGGTGCGCAAGGCGTTCGCCAAGGCCAACGGCGTGAAGCCGGCCCTCTTTAGCGCCAACTCCGAGGGCGCCTGCCCCACCTGCAACGGCGCCGGCGTGATCTTCACCGAGCTCGGCGTGATGGCCACGGTGGAGTCCACCTGCGAGGACTGCGAGGGCCGCCGCTTCCAGGCCGCCGTGCTGGAGTACACGCTGGGCGGCAGCAGCATCGCCGACGTGTTCGACATGTCCGTGGACGCCGCGCTGCAGTACTTTGCCGAGGGTGAGGCCAAGACCCCGGCGGCGCACAAGATCCTGGAGCGGCTCGCGGACGTGGGCCTGGGCTACATCACCCTGGGCCAGCCGCTCACCACCCTGTCCGGCGGCGAGCGCCAGCGGCTGAAGCTGGCCACGCAGATGGCCGAGAAGGGCGACGTCTACATCCTGGACGAGCCCACCACCGGCCTGCACCTGGCCGACGTGGAGCAGCTCCTGGGCCTGTTGGACCGGCTGGTGAAGTCCGGGAAGTCGGTGATCGTGATCGAGCACCACCAGGCGGTCATGGCGCACGCGGACTGGATCATCGACATCGGGCCCGGCGCAGGGCACGACGGCGGCACGGTGGTGTTCGAGGGCACGCCGGCTGAGCTGGTGGCGGCGCGGTCCACGCTCACCGGGCAGCACCTGGCAGCGTACGTCGGAGCCTAGAGCCGTCCGGGTCCCTGGAGCCGTCCGAGGAATTCGACCGTGGCGGCGGCGATCTGTTCCTGCGCAGCCTCACGGCTGATGCCGGGGTCGCCGTCGCCGGGCTGCGCACCGTAGTCGCCGAAGAAGGCGTGCACGCCGCCCTGGATGGCGGCGAACTCGGCGTCGGCGGGCAGGAGCTCCAGGGAGGCATCGATCTTCGCCGGGGTACTGAGGCCGTCCTTGGTCCCGGAAACGGACAGGACCTGCAGCCCTGACCGGCCGCGGAGCGAGTCCAGCGGGTAGGAGGCGTAGAGCGTCAGGCCGCTGACGTCGTCGTTATTTAGCGCGAAGGACGACGCCGCCACTCCGCCCAGCGAGTGGCCGCCCACCGCCCAGGTGGTGATGTCCGGGTTCGCTTCCATGGCGCTACGGGCCTGGTTGGCATCCAGCAGGCTGAGGCCCAGCGGCTCCTTCAGGATGACCACCCGGAACCCTGCGCCGACGGCCGGGGCCAGGATGTCCTGGTAGGCCCGTGCGTCCACCCGCGCGCCCGGGTAGAAGACCAGCCCGCCGGAAGGTGCCCGGCCGCCGTCGGGCGTCATGGTGATGGTGGTGTTCGTTTCGGTGACGATCAGGTCCGACTTGGGGCCGGCCTCGGCTGCCGCGCCGGGCTGGTAGGCGAAGGGGTTGAGCCAGGCCAGCGCCGCCACCAGCGCCAGGACCGCGATCCGCCCGGCCCAGGCGCGGATGGCCCGTACCAGCGACCGGGGACGGGGCGTGTCCCGCCGCCGCCAGAGGAGGACCGCCCAGGCCACGCCGACGACGGCGGCCGCGATCAGCAGGCCGGGCAGCAGCGGGTGCCCGCCCAGGACAGCCGGGTTCGCCACCAGCATCCAGGCCGGAACCGCGATGAGGGCGGCAGCGCAGGCCGCCGACACCCAGTAGATCGCGGTACGGCGCCTCGGACGCGCGATGGCTGTAGCGGCGGGGGAAGAGGAGTCCATGGTTCCTGATCATTCCACTCATTTCATCGAGCACCCGGTTTCGGCGGAACGCGGGCTTACGGTAGGGGCATGGGCGAAAGTTACCGGTACGACGTAGAGATCCTCCACCTGCTGGTGTCCCCCGCGCACGCCTACTTCGGCCGGGCCCGGGACGGCGCCGCGGACGTTCCCACCTCCGATGCGGACGTCGCCGAGGTGGTGGCCGGCAAGGGCATTGTGGGTGACAGGTTCTTTGGCAAGGCCGCCCACATGGACGCCGCGGTGACCCTGTTCGCCGTCGAATCCCTGGAGGCCATCGCGGCCGAGCTGGGGGCTGCACCGTTCAATCCCCTGCTGACGCGGCGGAACGTGGTGCTCCGCGGGGCCCAGCTGCCGCCCCTGCTGGGACAGGACTTCAGGCTGGAATCAGGCGGATCCTCGGTGTCCCTCTTTGGCGGCCGGCACGCGCAGCCCTGCGCGTGGATGAACCAGATGCTGGCCCCCGGGGCGCATCCGGCCATGCGGGGGCGCGGCGGCATCCGCTGCCGGGCCGTATCCGGCGGCCTGCTCCACCGCGGGCCGGCCGTCCTGGTCAGCCCGGTGCCGCTGGACCCGTCCAAAGCCGGCGAAGCCAGCGTCCTCCGTCCGTCCAGGCTGCCATAAGCCTCCCTGCGATTATTACAACCTTGTTGAGTAATTAACTGATTGAAGAATCTTATTTACAAGTTTGTCATACCGGTATAAGTTCTCTCCAGCGGACCACCCATCGGGTCCGCTTCACCCGAACCTACCGAGGACAGCTATGACATCAACCAGGACTCTGGCCACAAGCCTCATGAGCCTCACCACCGCAGCACTGTTCGCCTTCTGCTCAGCCGGCCAGGCAACGGCAGCGCCCGCATCGCCGGACAACAAGGATGTTGCCGGCGTCAGCAGCGCGGCCGTCACCGACACCAGCGGAGCCGATTACTGGACGCCGGAACGCATGCGCTCGGCCATCCCCGCTGACGTCCTCGCGAAGAAGGCAGTGGACCGGCAGAAGGCCAACCCGGCAGTCCTCCCGGAACAGGCCAAGGGCCCGGAGGCCAAGATCCAGGGCAACGCACCCCAGATCCAGACCAAGGCCAACGCCAGCGAATCCCCGGTGTCCCACATCGGCAAGGTGTTCTTCACCCTCGGCGGCACGAACTACGTCTGCTCGGCCAACTCGGTGGCGTCCACCAACCGCAACACCGTCTCCACCGCCGGCCACTGCCTCAACGAGGGCCCCGGAGCCTTCGCCACCAAGTTCACGTTCGTTCCTGCCTACCTGAATGGCGCCGCACCCTATGGCAAGTGGACTGCCAAGGCGCTGTACGCCCCCACCCAGTGGAGCTCGTCCGGCAGCATGCAGTACGACACAGGCTTTGCCGTGATGAGCCAGCTCAACGGCCGTAACCTGGCCGACGTCGTCGGGGCCTCCGGCGTCAGCTTCAACGCCGCACGAGGCCTCGCCTACAAGGCCTTCGGCTACCCGGCGGCCTCACCGTTCAATGGCGAATCACTGAAGAGCTGCTCCGGCACCGCCACCAACGATCCCTACAGCCCCGAGTTCAACACCCAGGGAATTCCCTGCAACATGACCGGCGGCTCCTCAGGCGGACCGTGGTTCATCGGCACCAGCTCCAGCGGTTACCAGAACTCGGTCAACAGCTACGGCTACGGCACCAACTCCACCAAGATGTACGGCCCGTACTGGGGTTCAGTGATCCAGCAGGCGTACAACACCGCGTCCTCAGCTTCTTAGCTGAACGATGTTGGGTCCCGGGCTCTTCCGGGGCCCGACATCGTGCACTACCGTAGCGACCACGGGCGGGGTTTTCCCGTCCCGGATCCGGCAGCAGGATTGGCCGGATAGTGACTGCATCGATTTGTTCAAGCAAAGGATGACAATGGCCGTTTCAATTGAGCTTGGCAAGAAACTCGACAAAGAGTTCGAAAACCTGTCCCTCGAGGAAATCCTGAATGCGCCGCCGTCGGCCCTTGCCGGCCTGACGGAAAAACACGCCGAACTCCTTGCCGGCATGGGCATCAAGACGATCCGGGACCTGGGCAGCAACAAGTACTTTGCGGTGGCCGGCGTCCTGGTGGCACTGTCCAACCACACCGGCTGATCTTGGCCGGCATTCCCAAGAGGGCACAAAAGGTCCGGCCGGTGATTTAGCACCGGGCGGACCTTTGTGTGGGGGGCGCCGTCGTGCGTTCATCGCCAAGCGCGCGAGGCGTGACTGCGGCGCGCGCAGGTCAGTCCAGCTTCACCCCGCGGAGCAGCACCATGGTTCCGCCCACCACCACCGCGGAGGCGAGGAACACCCCTGCGGCCCCAAGGCCTGCCGCGACCACGCCGATGGCACTCGGCAGCACCACCTGGCCCACGCGGTTCCCGGCGAGGCGGAGGGCGAGCGCCCGGCCGCGCTGCCCCGCCGGCGCCTGCGCGGACAGCCATGACATGGTGAGCGGCTGGCCGATGCCAAGGCCCAGCCCCAGCACTGCCATCACCACGAACAGCAGCCAGGCGGGCATGGGAATCGCCGCGGCGGCCAGGGCGGCAGTGGACAACGCCAGACTGGTGACCAGAAGCCGCATGCGCCCGATCCTCCGCGAGACCCTGCCCAGCAGGAGCCTGGACACCATGGAGAACACGGCGCGGACCGTAAGCATCGCGCCGACCGTGGCCGCGGTGAGGCCGCGGTCCGTTCCGAGTGCGGGGAGGTAGACCATGGTCAGGTCAACCACGGCGAGGACGGTGGCGCTGGTGGCCAGTGCGCGCACGACGCCGGGGGTTTTGAGGAGTGAGAGGGCGCTGCCCTTGGCTGCACTGGTGTCGCCGGCTTTCCTTCGGCCGCCGCTGACCTCGGCCGAGACGATGAAGGTGGCGCCGAAAAGGACCGCGCTCATGCAGACTGCGAGGAGGAAGATCATGTGGGTGTCCGGCTGGACCGAGTTGCCGCCCACCAGGGAAATCGCCAGCGGGCCCAGGGCCTGGCCCAGCGAGGCGGCGAACGTCAGGTACCCGAATGCAGAGTCCATCCGGCTGGCCGCGGCGTTGTTCGCCACCACCGCCTGCTGCCCCACCACGCAGGCCAGCTGGCCGGCGCCCAGGAAGGCGGTGCCAATGACCAGGGCGGTGATGGATGAACCCCAGAACAGCAGGAACGCGGAGCAGGCGAGCACGACGCCGGACCCGATCGCCATGAGCCGGCGCTCACCCAGGCGGTCCACCAGGCCGCCCGTGGGAACGGCGAGGAGCAGGGGAAAGACGGCGTAGCTCGCGGCCAGGAGTCCCAGTGCGAAGCCTGGAACGTCCAGCTCCAGCGCGCGGTAGGTGGCGGCGGGCCGCACCAGGAACGTGACGGCCTGGATCAGGGCTGAGTGCAGGAGCAGGGCGGTGGCCGAGCGCCGGCCGAGTTCACCGATCACGATCCGGCTCCGTTCTTTCCGGAGATGGCCCGGACGGCGGCGTCGCGTGCGCCCATGACATGGTCGAAGGCCACCTTGGCTGCCTGGTCCGGGTCGCCGGCGGCGATCGCTTCAACCAGTGCCCGGTGCTGCGCCAGCGCCTGGTCCCGCCGCCTCTGGGTGCTGTTGGTGTAGTGCCGGTAGCGCTCCATCTGGCTGGAGACCTGGTCGTGGAACCGCCCGGCCCAGGAATTGCCGGCGATCCGGGCGATCCGGGCGTGCAGGGCCATCCCCTGCTCCATGGCGTCGTCAGCAAACTCCACCAGCGCGGCGTTCCGTGCCAGGATTCCGTCAAGTTCGTCGAGGTCCGCGGGTGTCGCTTTCAGGCAGGCGTTCCGCGCCATGAGGGACTCGACGGCCGCGCGGACCTCGTACAGCTCCGAAATCTCTCCCTCGTCCAGCACCGGGACCACCACGCCCCCGGTGGGTTGCTGCTCCAAGAGGTTCTCGGAAATCAGGCGGCGGATGGCTTCGCGCAGCGGCGTCCGGCTCACCTGCAGCTCGGTGGCCATTGCCGGTTCGTAGATGCGCTCACCGGGTTTCAGGTCAAGGCTGAGGATGCGCCGCTTCAGCTCGGCGTAAACGACGTGGGCGCCCGTGTTCCGGGCGGGAATTGCTGGCATGGGTGGGACCTCCGGCTCCCAGCATACTTGTATACAACTATGCAAAGCAGCTTTTGGGGGCCACATCACGCGGGCGATCCTGGGTGCGGGAGACGGCGGAGCCGGTGTGCAGCACGCAGAAGGAGGGGACAGCTCTTGCTGTCCCCTCCTTCGTGCCTGGCCCAGCGCCGCCGGCTGGTCAGGCCTTGTGCGCCTCCAGGTCCTCCAGCGACTTGCCCTTGGTGTCCGAGGACATCAGGGTGGCCACGGTGGCCACCAGGCAGATGACAAAGGTGGTCAGCCCGATGGTGAAGGGGACGTTGGCGGTGCCCGGAGGGGCAATGGCAGTGAATATGCTCGGGAAGAAGGACGCGATCATCAGGCCGATGTTCTGCGAGACGGCAAAACCGGTGACGCGGATCCGCATGGGGAACTGTTCCTGGAAGAACGTGGCGAAGGTGGCGTTCCACATCTGGAAGAAGATGCCCTGAACGATCACCACGGAGACGAACACCAGCGGCAGGCTGCCCTGTTCGATCGCCCAGAGGTATCCGCCCACCATCACGCCGCCCAGGAGTCCGCCGCCTGCCATCAGCGTGCGCCGGCCAATCCGGTCGGACAGCGCGCCGAAGAGCGGAATGGTGACGACGGCGGCGATGTTGGCCACCAGCGTGACCCACAGGAACTCGCTGCTGGAGAACCCGTTGCCGTAGCCCTTCTGGGTGGCGTAGGAGACGCCGAAGATCAGGGTGGCCATGCCGATGACATTCGCGAAAGTCATCAGGATGCAGCGGACCATGGCGCCGGGCCGGGTGCGCAGGAGTTCCACCAGCGGGAAGCGCTGCTTCTGCGCAGCTTCCCCGGACTTCGCAGCGTAGGCAGGCGGCTCCTGGACCCGGCGGCGGATGAAGTAGCCGGCAAGGATCACCACGGCGCTCAGCAGGAACGGAATGCGCCAACCCCAGGACGCGAACTGGTCCGCCGGGAGCGCTGCGGAGAGCGGGAGCAAAACGGCGGTGGCCAGGATGGAGCCCACCTGGGTGCCCTGCAGGCTGAAGCTGGCGAAGAAGCCGCGCCTGGAATCCGGCGAGTGCTCCACGATCATTGCACTGGCACCGCCCAGTTCACCGGCCACGGCGAAGCCCTGGATCAGGCGGAGGACCACCAGCAGGGCCGGAGCCAGGAGGCCCACCTGCCCGTAGGTGGGGAGGAGCCCCACGGCGAAGGTGGCGAAACCCATGAGCAGCATCGCGAAGACCAGCACGCTCTTGCGGCCCTTCCGGTCGCCGTAGGCACCAAGGACCACGGCGCCGATGGGCCGGGACACATAGCCCACCGCGTAGGTGGCCAGCGAGGCGATGATGCCGACGGTGGGGTTTTCAGACGGGAAGAAGATGGTGGGGAAAACCAGGGTCGCGGCCAGCGAGTACAGCGCAAAGTCGTAGTACTCCAGGGCGCTTCCGATCCAGCCGCTCATCGCGGCCTTCCTCGGATCCCGTGGTCCGGCCCCGGCCGCCCCGCTGGTGCTGACGGCGCAGGTGTTAACGGCGCTGCTGTGGGTAGTGCTCATGTGCTTGTCCTTCGACTCCATTGGCAAAGAACCGGCATCACCGGCGCTTTGAATCGATTCACAATCTTAGGACGTGACCAGCATTACGTCAATGGGCAAGCGCTATCCCAGCTCGTAGGCCTCTTGCGCCAGGCGGATGAAATCAGCCACCGCGGGCGAAGGATCGTCCCGCCAAAAGGCCAGGAAAACCTCAATCCGCGGGGCGTCGCGCACCGGGCGGTAGGCGATGCCCGGGCGCGGATTCTGCGCGGCCGTTGCCTCGGACGACATCCCCAGCGCCTTCCCCGTGGAAATCAGCGTCAGCCACTCGTCCACGCCCTGGACCAGCCGGAACCCGGCAGGGCGGGAACCCTCCGGCCAGAGCTCTTCACTGGTGGTTCCGGTGCGGCGGTCGACGGCGATGGTCCGGTCCGAGAAGTAGGCCATCCGCAGGAACCGCCTGCGGGAGAGGGGATCGCCGCTGGCCACCGCGGCGTACCGCGCTTCGGTTCCGATCGGCGTCGACGTAAAGCGGGCATCGGCAGCGGAGCGGCGCAGCACGGCGATATCGGCTGACCCGTCGGCGAGGCCGCCGGACGGGGCACTGGACTGGACCCACACCAGGGATACCTCCGGATGGAGCTCCTCCCACTGGCGCTGCAGCGCAATGGTGCGGCGGCCCAGCGCGGACCAGGCGTAGCTCACCCGCAGTTCGCTGCCGTGGTCCCGGGCCTCCCGCTCCAACAGGGCCAGTTCGTCGAGGACGCTGCGGGCATGGGCAATGATCCGCTCGCCCACAGGCGTCGGGGTGAAGCTGCGTGTGGTCCGCTGCAGGATGCGGAGCCCCAGGGCCTGTTCCAGCGCCGCGACGGACCGGGAGACCGCGGCCTGCGAGGTCCCCAGTTCGATGGCGGCGTCCGTGAAGGTTTCGGCGTCCACGACGGCGACGAGAGCGCGGAGATAGCGCAGCTCAACATTCATACGCTCATCGTATAGAAGGCCCGGCAAATGCATTTCTTGTGGCACCTGCCGCGGCCGGACACTGTGGGGATGGACGCTTCATTGCTGCATGGCGCGGGGAAGACCCGCAGTGCGACGCGCACCCGGGGCGGGCCGCCGTCGTCGTTGGTTCGTGGCCTGCTGACCATGACCGGGGCGGGGCTCAGCAACCAGCTGGGCGCCGGAATCGGCGCGCATGCCTTCCCGGTGATCGGACCCGCCGGGGTGGTGGCAGTGCGCCAGCTCGTGGCCGCGGCCGTGCTGCTTCCTGCTGCGCGGCCACCGTTCCACCGCTTTACGTGGCGGCAGTGGTGGCCGGTCCTCCTGCTGGGCGTGGCCACGGCCGCGATGAACATCTGCCTGTATGTGGCCATTGACCGGATCGGGCTGGGGCTGGCGGTCACGCTGGAATTCCTGGGCCCGCTGGCGGTGGCGCTGCTGTCCTCGCGGAGCCGCTGGGACCTGCTGTGCGGGATCGGCGCCGGCGCGGGCGTATACGTCCTGGTGATGCCCGGGCCCGCCAGCGACCTGGCGGGGATACTCATTGGCCTGGGCGGCGCGGCGGGTTGGGCGGCCTACATCCTGCTGAACCGTGTGGCCGGTCAACGGCTCCCCGGCCTGCAGGCCCCGGCGGCCGCCAGCCTGGTTTCACTGGCGCTTTACGTTCCGGTGGCCGTCCACCTGCTCGCCAGCGGCCGCTTCACCGGACAAGCCCTGATGTATGCCTCCGCGGCCGGAATCCTGTGCTCGGTGGTCCCCTACGCTGCCGACCTGATCGCCCTCCGCTTCGTTCCTGCCGGTTTCTTCGGGGTGTTCATGAGCATCAACCCCATCCTCGCGGCGCTCTCCGGAACGGTGGTGCTGGGCCAGGTGCTGGTCCTTCACGAATGGCTGGGCATCACCCTGATCGTCGCGGCCAATGCCACGGCGATCTGGCTCGCCGGACGGGGGCGGCGAATGCCGGGGCGGACCGGGCAGCTGGTCAGTTCACCGCGGAGGTGACGCTCACAACATGGCCGTGGCGTTGGCCGGCGATCCTGTTCCACCGGTGATGTTCAGCGGTTTGATGCTGATGAACGCATCCCACCGGCCCGCGCTGCGCATGTGCCGCGCCAGCGGGCCGAGGCGCCACAGCTCGCCGAGTGGCATGCCGAGCTTGGCAAGGAGTTGCTGGTGCATCATGCCGTTGTCGTTGGGGGCCGAGCCCCGGTACGGGCTGTCCGGAACCGCCGGCAGGCATTCCAAGGCGAAGTTGTCCGCTGCGAGCAGTGCCAGGCGCTGGTCCCAAGCCCACGCCACGAACTCCTGCGACTGGGCGATGCCCGTGGCCTTCCTGCTGTCGCGCACCTGCCGCTTTCCCGCCGTCGGCAGGTCCAGGAACCATTCGCACCAGCCCGTGTGCAGCAGCAAAATGTCCCCCTGGTGGAGAGTAACTTCCTGCGCTTCGAGGGCTGCCTGGATGAGGTCGAGGCCCAGCGGCTCCCCTGCTGCATGGTCGATCGGGGTGCCGCAGGCGGCGCGGTAACCGTCAAGATCCACCAGGACTGCGCGGCCTACGATCGGTTCGTCCGCCCATTCCTGGATGCCCAGGTCCGGGGTTCCCTCCACCACGCGGTGATCGGGAGTGCCGTTGTAGAACCCCACGTCGTCCGCGCGGCGGTGCCGGAGGCCGTCCACCTGGCTGGACCCCTGGAGGTAGTAGCCGTCCAGGAAGTCGTCGCGGTGGGCCGGGTGGGAGGAGTAGATGGTGTGCTTGGGTGCGCCGCGCTTCAGCGACATTCCGGGGTGGAACGCGTCGGCGGGGTAGTCGAGGCCGAAGACGGTGCCGGTGCGTATGCACTCACGGGCATTGAGCAGCACCTCGGGGGTGACGAACGACGGCGTCCCGCGGGTTGGGTGCGGGAACAGGCCCCAGGAGGTTCCGGCCAGGCGGCCCTCCCGCTGCAGCAACGCGTCGAAGCCGGGATATATGCCGTCAGTGGAATTCATCGGGCCCCGGCCTTTTGCGGCTGCTCCTGTGGCTGCCGGCGTTTGTAGCTGAGCAGGAACCCTGCCACGGCGCAGACGGAGGCGGCGATGCAGATGGGTGTCTTGATGGTGTCGTTGAGCGCCGTGAGCCACTGGCCCTGCCCCGCCACGAGGCCGATCGCCTGGCCGAGGACGAAGACGATCCCGCCGGCCAGCAGTACAGCCAGGGTGAGGACGAAGAGGACTTCGATGGCCCTTCGGAAGGTATGCATGGAATGTTCCCTAGATCGGCAGGATGCCGAGGATGATCAGGACGCCGATGCCCAGCAGCGGCAGGGCGTAGTGGGTCAGGAGGCGGAGGAAGGTCTTGAGCGGATCCACGTCCGCGATGCCGCAGGCGACGTACAGCGGGGCGCCGTTGAGGGTATCCACGTCTAGAGTCCGATCGCGTTCAGGAAGGGAAGGGCGGACACCGGCAGTGCGACGTTGAGGCCGTAGTTGAAGGCGTAGAACGCCCCGAAGCTTCCGGCCACCGCGATGATCAGCGAGGACACCCAGGTCCTGCGCCCGCGAATTTTCAGGTGGTACAGCAGGAACGCGAACATGCTCAGCTGGAATCCGAGCATGTCCATGACGGCTGCGAGGATCACGAGGCTGGCGACGACGGCGATCACCAGTCCGCGGTCAACGCCGGCTGCCGTTTCGCTGGGGTTGCGGAGTTC
This sequence comes from Pseudarthrobacter equi, assembly GCF_900105535.1. NCBI lineage: Bacteria > Bacillati > Actinomycetota > Actinomycetes > Micrococcales > Micrococcaceae > Pseudarthrobacter > Pseudarthrobacter equi. Next base: position 436,603 of record NZ_LT629779.1, on the reverse strand, counting down.
CTGGAGCAGCCAGAGGAGGGCCATGGCGGCGAGGACGGCGCCCATGGCAAAGGGGAAGAGGCCCGGACCCGGGCCGAGGGATGTCCACAGCCCGAGGCTGATGGAGCTGACGAGGACATACACACCGACGGCCGCGAAGGCGCCGATTCCTGCCAGCACGGAAGGGGCCACCCGGGTTGTGCCTTCACGCCAGGGGTTGGTCGTGACTGACTCCGTTGTCATGGGATTCCTTTTCACTGCGCGTCATTGTATTTCACAGACTGAAACTATATTGCGTACTGAGAAATAGTGACAGGAGACACAGAGACTGTCAAGCGCAAGGAACTTACATAGAATGGAAGAATGGCGACGACGACTTCCACCCCGGCCGGGCCGGCAGAAGAGGGCCCCAAGTCCTCGAACATGCGCTCCCTCTCAAGGGCCCTGGAGGTCTTTGCGGAACTGCAGCGGGCAGAACGGCCGCAGCGGCTCAGCGACCTGGCCCGGAACTGCGGCATGAGCCTGCCCACCACCCTGCGGATCCTGCGGGTGCTGCAGGATTTCGGGATGGTGAGCCAGACGGACAAGTCCTACCGGATCGGCCCCGCCGTCCTGCCGGCCGCCCGCAGCTTCCTGGAAAACGATCCCCTCGTGGTCGCGGCACGCCCCATCCTGCAGCAGGTGGCCTCGCAGACCGGGCTGACGGCGTCGTTGTATTCCCGGCTGGGCTTCGAGCGCATCCTGGTGGCGCGCGTGGACGGCGAGGCGCCGCTGCGCTACGACCTTCCGCTGGGCAAGCGGCTGCCGCTGACACTCGGCGCCGCAGGGAAAATCCTGCTGGCATCGGCCTCGGACGACGAACTTCAGCAGGTGGTCACGGCGGCGGTAGCGTCCGGCCAGGAAGACGCGGACCTGACCGCAGAGGTCCTGCGCGGACGCCTCCCCGAACCCGGGACCGACTACGCCTACTCGGCGGATGAGCGGGCCACCGGCGTCCTCTCGGTGGCCATGGCCGTCCAGAACCGGACCGGCAGGCCCAGCGAATCCATCTCACTGACCAGCCCGGTGGAGGCAGCCAGCGAGGCCACACTGAAAGCCGGTGTCCCCGAACTCCGCCGCGCCGCCGGCCGCCTTTCCGAGCTGCTAGAGGGCTCGGTCTACTGAGCAGAGTGACGCCGCCGCAAGAAGTACGACGGCGTCACGCACGGCACGCTTTCGCCTCGCCATCGGAGGGGAAACCCCGGAAACCCGGCCCTCCGCCGTCGGCCGTCCCCCAAAAGCGTGCCCGGCGTGACGCTACCGCGCCGCCGAAGGCCCGAACCAGGTGCGGAGCGCCTCGGCGAGGCCCTCAGCAGCGCCCTCCCCCACCCACGCCACGTAGCCGTCGGGGCGGACCAGGACGGCCGACGGCGCGGCGACAGTTCCGAGGACCGGCAGCTCCCACTCGCCCCTGAAGCGTGCGTCCACCAGCTGGACCGCCGGCGGCAGGGGCGTGGAGTCAAAGGCGCCGGCGGCCCCGAGGTTCAGCAGGACCGGGCGTGCTGTGTGCAATAGCGAGTACGTCCGCAGGGGTCCGGCCGGAGTCTCCAGGTCCAGGTCCGGCATCCGGCGGCCCAGCAGCGGGTGGCCTTCGCCGAGGTCGTAATGCACGTCCAGGCCCGACTGCATCCCGGCGAACCGGCGGCGCGGCTCCTCCATCCCCAGCAGCTCGGCCATCACCTCGCCCGCGGCGGTGATCCGGGGGTCCGGGCGGCGGAGTGCACTCTGGGCCATGGTGTTGCGCAGGACCCGCGCGGCCACGGGATGGCGCTCCTCGTGGTACGTGTCCAGGAGGCTTTCCGGCGAAGTCCCGTGAAGCACCTGCGCCAGCTTCCAGCCCAGGTTCACGGCATCCTGGACGCCGATGTTCAGGCCCTGGCCGCCGTCGGGCGCATGGATGTGCGCCGCATCGCCGGCCAGCAGGATCCGCCCCTTGCGGTAGGTGGCAGCCTGCCGGGTGGCGTCCGTGAACCGGGAAATCCAGGTGGGGCTGTGTGCGCCGTAGTCGGTTCCGCACACGGCGGTGAGGGCCGCGCTGAGATCGGCCAGTCCCGGCTCACCGGCACCCACGTGCTCCTCGGTGACCATGACCGCCACCGGGCCGCTGTCCGCGTACACCACCTTGCCGTCCTGGATGGTGTACTCGCGCCGGCCGAAGGAGTGGATGCCGAACGGGTTCTTGTGGACGCCGAACTCCGGCTGCCCGGTCATCTCCACCTCGGCAATCAGCGCACTGGTGGTGGGATCCCAGCCGGGAAATTCGATGCCCGCAGCCTTGCGGACCAGGCTGCGGCCGCCGTCGCACCCCACAACGAAGTCCGCGTGCAGCGTCCGGCCATCCGGCAGCGAGACCACGACGCCGGTGCCATCCTGCGCGACGCCTGTCACCTCAGTGCCGCGGTGGAAGGTCACGGGCAGCTCCCCCACCCAGCCCGCCAGGATGCGCTCAATATGGTCCTGCCACAGCCCGAGCCCGTACGGGTGGCGGGTGGGAAACCCGGTGAGGTCGAAGCGGGTGCCGGCGAACCCCGCCACCTGGGCCATCTGCCCTTCGGCGAGGAACCGCTGCGCAATGCCCCGCTGGTCCAGCACCTCGATGGTGCGGGAGTGCAGGCCGCCGGCCCGTGCGCCGGCAAGCTCCTGGCTGGGTCGCCGCTCCACCACGGCCACATCCACCCCGGCGAGCGCCAGCTCCCCCGCCAGCATGAGCCCGGTGGGCCCGCTTCCCACGATCACTGCCTGGTGCTTCATCCCGGTGCTCCCCATCCTCCGTAGGGGCCGCGCTGATGCCACGGCCTCCGGCGAACGATTATCCGGCCCACATGGAGCCTTGCCGCAAGCCCCACCCCAGGCGATACATTGGAACTACAGAAGGTGCCCCATCAGCCCGTATTCACGGATTGATGGGGCACCTTCACGTTTGTTCCCGGCAGGATCAGCGGGAAACCGCTGCGGGCTGCTCCTGGAACGCCGGCACCACGTGTTGGATGAAGAGCTCGAGTGAACGCTTCTTTTCCTCGTGGGTCAGGGTGTTGTCGGACCAGACGCTGAATTCGGTGACGCCTAGTGCCTCATACTTGCGGAGGCGTTCGATGATCTCCTCCGGCGTTCCGATCATGGCCGTCTTGTGCAGGGATTCCGGGGTGAATTCCGGCCGCTCGGCGAACTTTTCCTCGGGGCTGGGCTCCAGGAAACCGTTCGTGGGCGTGCTCTTGTTGCCGAACCAGGCATCGAAGGTGCGGTAGAACTTGTTGATGCCTTCGGCCGGGCGGCGCCAGCCATCGGGCTCATCCTCGGGGTGGACGTGCGTATGGCGCAGCACCATGAGGTCCGGCCGGGGAACGCCCGGGTTGCTTTCGACGGCGGAGTCGAACTTGCGTGCCAGGTCCTCCACTTCCTCGTCGCCCTTCATCAGCGGCGTCACCATGACGTTGCAGCCGTTGGCGACGGCGAATTCGTGGGAGGAAATGTCCCGGGCCGCGATCCACATGGGCGGGGTGGGCTTCTGGATCGGCTTCGGAACGCTGGTGGACGTGGGGAACTGCCACACCTCGCCGTCGTGCGCGTAGTCGCCCTCCCAGAGCGCGCGGACGGCGGGGACGAGCTCGCGAAGGTGCTTGCCGCCGTCGACCGCTGGCATGCCGCCCATCAGGCGGTCGAACTCGAACTGGTACGCGCCGCGCGCCAGCCCCACCTCCGCCCGGCCGTTGCTGATGACGTCCAGGAGGGCGCACTCACCGGCAACCCGCAGCGGGTTCCAGAAGGGCGCAATGATAGTTCCGGCGCCGAGGCGGATCTTCGAGGTCTTTGCCGCAAGGTAGGCCAGCTGCGGCATGGGGCTGGGCGAGATGGTGTACTCCATCGAGTGGTGCTCGCCGATCCAGACGGTGCTGAAGCCGCCGGCCTCGGCGATGAGGGCGAGCTCCGTCAGGTTCTCGAAGCATTCCTGGTGCGAGACTGACTCGTCCCAGCGCTCCATGTGGACGAAGAGGGAAAAGCGCATGAGTAACTCCTTCGTTCTGCGGCGGTGTCCGCCGCACGCGTGGTTAGTGGCTGCAGCTACCGGGCTGCGGCGTTGCGTTCGGCAAGGGTCTGATTGCCGCGGGACCAGTGTTCGTGCTCGATTTCGCGGACTATGACCGTGGTGTTTTCGGGTACCGCGCCAACCGCCTTCTCCGCTGCGAGGTGCAGTTCGTTGATGAGCGAGCGGAGCTGTTCGGGGCTGCGGCCCCGGGCGATGGAAACTTCGATGAGTGGCATTGCGGGTTCCTTTCAGCCGCGCAGGACGAACGGATCGGAGACGGGGCCTTCGTCCGTGTTGATCCAGACGCTCTTGAGCCGGGTGTATTCGTGCATGGATTCAATTCCATGCTCGATGCCCACGCCGGAGTTCTTGAACCCCTGCCGCGGCGACATTGGGGACATGGCGCGGTATGTGTTGACCCACACCGTCCCGGCTTCCAGGCGGCGTGCCATGCGGTGGGCACGCGCCAGGTTCTGCGTCCAGATGCCGGCGGCGAGGCCATATTCGGTGTCATTGGCCAGGCCCACCACCTCGTCCTCGGAATCGAACGGCATGATCGCGGCCACCGGGCCGAAGATCTCTTCGCGCACCACGCGCATGGAATTGTCGACGCCGGTCAGGACGGTGGGTGCGAAGAAGTAGCCGGGGAGCTCGATGTCCGGGCGTTTGCCGCCGGTCCGCACCGTGGCACCTTCGCTGACGCCGATGTCCACGTAGGAGCTCACCTTTTCCAGCTGTGCGCCGAACGCGAGCGGGCCGAGCTCGGTGGTGGCCAGGCGGGGGTCGCCGATGATGATCGATGCGGCGCGTTCGGCGACGCGCTCCACGAGTTCGTCGTACACGCTGCGGTGGGCGAAGACGCGGCTGCCGGCGATGCACGTCTGGCCTGCGGCCGCGAAGATCCCGGCGATGACGCCCATGGCGGCGTTGGACATGTCCGCGTCGCCGAAGACGATGTTGGGGCTCTTGCCGCCGAGTTCAAGGGTTGAGCCGATGAAGCGCGACGCCGTCTCCGCGGCGATGCGGGCACCCGTCTGGGTGGATCCGGTGAAGGAGATCTTGGCGAGGTCGCGGTGGCTGACCAGCGCGGCGCCGGCTTCCTGGCCAAAACCGGTGACGACGTTCACCACACCGTCCGGGAACCCTGCCTCGGAGGCGAGTTCGGCGACGCGGAGGATGGTCCGGGACGTGTACTCGCTGGGCTTGATGACCACGGTGTTGCCGGCCGCGAGCGCGGGGGCAAGCTTGGACGTGGTCAGCGTCAGGGGTGAATTCCACGGGGTGATGGCACCGACAACGCCGAGCGGTTCGCGCTGGGTGTAGTTCAGCATGGTGATGGAGTTGGTGGGGATCTGGCTTCCCTGGACCTTGTCCGCGAGCCCGGCGTAGTAGTACAGGTACTCGGGCAGGGAGGCGAGCTGGCCGCGCATCTCGCGGAGCAGCTTGCCGTTGTCCAGGGTTTCCAGCTCAGCCAGTTCGTCGGCGTGTTCGCCGATGAGGTCACCGAGGCGGCGGAGCAGGTGTCCGCGTTTGGTGGCCGTGAGGTCGCGCCACAGCGGGGACCCGAAGGCCTCCTTGGCTGCTGCCACGGCACGGCGGACGTCTTCTTCGGTTCCCCGCGCGGCTTCGTACAGCACTTCGAGGGTGGCCGGGTTGGTGCTGGGGAAGTATTCCCCGGCGGCGGGAGCCGACCAGGTACCCCCGATGAAGTGGTCGAGTCGGAGTGTCATGTCCGTTCTCCTTCGGATTCTTGGATGAAGTCGTTGATGGCCCCGGCCAGGACGTCGGCGTCCTGGACCGGCAGCATGTGACGTGCGCCCGGTACCACGAGGCTCTTGGCACCGGGGATTGCTTCGGTGAGGCGGTGCGTCATGTCCGGCGTCGATCCGGGGTCCAGTTCACCGGTGACCGCGAGGGTGGGGACGCTGATGCTGCCGAGCTCCGGTCCGATGATCGCGTCCCCGGTGGCGAAGACGCGGTAGGCGTGAACGAAGGAGCCGATGTCGTTCCCCGCCAGGGTGCGCCGCGTCGCCTCCACGACGCTTTTGGGAACGGACGTCCCGGTGTACCAGCGGTCAATGGACGCCTCAACGGTGGCCGGGAAGTCATCCTCCGCGGAGGCCAGCCGGGCCATCACGGCCCGGGATTCCTCCTCCGTGCGCCGGCACACCGAGTTCACGCAGGTCAGGGTCGCCACCCGGTCGGGGTGGAACCTGGCGATGTACTGCGCAATCAGTGCCCCGAGCGAGAACCCCACGAGGTGGCTTTGCTGCGGGAGGCGTGCCAGCACGTCCTCGGCCAGTTCGGCCAGTGATGTGGGTGCTGTGAGGGCCGGCTGCTGCCCGTGGCCCGGCAGGTCAAGGGCCACGGAGTCACGTTTGAGGGCGTCCCGGACCGGCTCCCACATGCCGGCGTCGAGGCCGACGCCGTGCAGGAGGGCAACGGGAGTCTCGGGCACGTGGCTCATTGCTCCGTGGACAGCGGTGCCAGTCGCTCCTGCGGCCGGCCCTGCGCGGAGGCAGCCAGCGCGATGAGGATTTCGTCGGGGTGGGGCGCGTCGGCCAACCTGACCTCGACGCTCTGGTGGTGCGAGCGGATGGTTGCGTCAGTGATGTGCTTCATCGGAATGTCGAAGACGGTGCCTGCGGGGGCACGCTTCTCGACGGCGGGCAGCAGCGTGGTGGCGGAAGCGGCCTTGCGGTAGTGGTCGCCGAACTTGAGCGTGTGGATCAGTGCCGAGCCGTGCTCAACCTCGCCTTCGATGCCAACGATGGCTGCCTTGCCGTAGGCCTCCACGGGCGCTCCGAGCGCCTCGATGACCTTGGGGGTGAGGAGGGCGCCGAGGTCCGACGCGGTGGCATCGATGCCCGCGGTGAGGTCCTCGACGAATCCCTGCCCGGCCCACGGGTTTTCCACGACGGCGACGGCGATGGCCACGCGGGCGGCGGGGGTCACGGGACGTCCGCCCTCGGTAAGGATTTCTTCGGACAGGGTGACGATTTTGCGGATCTTCATTACAGGATTCCCTCCAGGATTTCGGCGGTTACGGGGCGATCGGTGGTGCGGTCACCGATGCGGGGATGCGGACGCGAACCCGTGGAGGCCGCGGCCACCACGACTATTTCGTTGGGGTGCGGCGCATCGCTCAGGCTCAGTGTCAGGGTTTGGTAGTGGCTGCGGGTGGAAGCGGCTTCCTTGTGCCACATCGGCACGGCGATGGTGGTACCCGGTTCGGCGCGGTCGTCCGAGAAGGACAGGATTGAGGTGCCTTCGAGGAATTCGCGGACAAGGTTGCCGAAGAACGGGGTGTGGATCAGCGCTGCGGCGTGTTCCACCTCGCCCTTGAGGCCCACGACGGCGGACTTGCCGAACGCCTCGATCTCGCCGGCTCCGCCCAGGGCAGCCGTAAGACGGTCCGTGAGGATTTTGGCGAGCACGGGAGCGAGGCGTTCGGTTTCGGGTGCAAGGTCGGTAGAGACAGCGGATCCGGTCCACGGGTTGCGGACAATGGCGGCAGCGGCAGCCCTGGTCACACTGGTGGGCAGGGCGCCGGAGCCGTCCCGCAGGATCTCTTCGGTCAGCACGGTGACCTTGCGGACACCGAGTTCCCTGGCGAGTTCTTCCACTGTTGATGCGGCGCTGGTTCCCTCAGCGACCGGGGACAAAGCGGTTTCAGGCACAGTTCAACCCTTCTTCGGGGAGCTAATGGCGGTCATGGGGTTCCTCTCGGTCACTAAGCATCTGTTGGTGTGCCGGCGTCCGTGCCCCGTGCCGCGGCGAGGCTGGAAGCATTGACATGGCCGCGCATGGCGAGCTCGGCGCCCACCGGATCCTTTTCCAGGAGTGCGTCGATCACCGACTGGTGCTCCCTGATGGAGGCACGCATGCGGGCGGGACGCTCAACGGTCTTGAGCACGATCCGGTGGTAGGCAAGCTGGTTCATGAGGCGCCCGTAGTGCTCCACGAGCTTGGAGTTGTCCGAGCCCCGGACGATGGTCCAGTGGAACTCGTGGACAAGCTCCGCGTACTTAACGCTGTCCGCGTTCCGTTCCGCCCGCTCGGACTCCTCGATGTTGCGCTTGAGGATGTCCATCTCCGGTACCGGGCCGCGCCCGGCGAGGAGGCTGGCGGCCAGGCCCTCGAGGCTCTCCTTCAGCTGGAAGAGTTCAACGATTTCGCGCCGTGTGGGAATCCGGACGAAGGTTCCCACTTTGGGCCGGATTTCCACAAGGCCCTCATTTTCCAGCTGCTTCAGGGCTTCGCGTACCGGGGTCCGGCTCACGTCGAATTCCTCGGCCAGGAACAGTTCCGGCAGCGGAGCCCCGGGCGGGTACTCACCGCTGAGGACCAACTTCCGCAGCTTGTCCAGAAGGCTGACCTGGCTGGCGGACGTCTGTGCGGCTTTCCGCAACTGGATGACTTCTTGCATGCATCAAACCTACGTTGCATACAAGAAAGCCGTCAAGGGTCAATCGCGTTTCCTTATATCTAGCTGACTTTCTAGATAAGTATTGACGCAGATCACACTCCGTCCTACCGTTGTGGCATGCAACAGACAATCAACGACTCTGTAACGGCCGCCTGGACAGCAGCGTGGGACGAGGGCGACGTCACCGCATTCGACGCCATCGTCACCCCCGACTACCAGCGCGAAAGCACCGGCACCAGGAAGGTGTCCGGCCTAAAGGAACTGCAGCAGGAAATCCTCGATGTCCGGGCCGCCTTCCCGGACCTGACCACCCGCATCGAGAAGGTCATCGCCAGTGGCGATGACATGGCGATCTTCTGGAAGTCCACCGGGACCTTCACCCAGCCGCTCCGGGGCGTCCCGCCCACAGGACGCGTCGTGGAAACCCGCGGATCAAACGCCCTCACCCTCCGTGACGGGCGCATCGCCCACGAGCAGGTGACTTGGGACGCCGTCGAACTCCTGGCCCACGTGGGCATCCCGTCCCTCAGCTCCGCCTTCGAGGACGGTACCCCCGACGTCGTCGTCGACAACCTGTCCGGCAACCTGCCGCTGGACATCATGAAGGGGTTCAACCGGCAGTTCATCACCGGCGTTACCGTGGTGACCACCGTTGACGAAGAGGGCACCCCCAGGGGACTTGCCGCCAATTCCTATGCCTCGATTTCCCTGGACCCGCCCCTCGTCCTGGTCTGCGTCCAAAAGACGTCCTCCACCTACCCCGCCCTGTTCCAGTCATCCCACTTCGGGATCAACATTCTCAGCAACGACCAGCTGGGAACCGTTCAGATCTTTGCGTCCAAAACCCCGGACAAGTTCGCTGATCTGGAATGGCATACCGGCCCCAACGGCGTGCCGCTCATCGACGGGTCCGCGGCGTCCCTCGAAGCGGAAATCAAGGAACGCTTCCAGGCCAAGACCCACACCATCTTCGTCGGCCGGGTCCGGCACGCCGAAGTGGCGGACGTGGATCCCATGGTCTACAAGGCCGGAAGGTTCTTCGACGGCGCTGAACTGGCCGAACTCTAAAGGCCGGCGCGGCTGACCACCCTCCGACAGGCACCAGCCGCACCGACACTCCCTGCTCGCAAGCAGCGCACCGAAGGTGCGCTTTCCACATTAGGACACAAGATGAGCCCTGACACCCTTCGCGCTGACGAAAACAGCGTCGCGGAAGACCGCGGATACCGCAACAGCCTCACCAAAATCGAGCCCTACGGCATCGAACACATTCCCGACGTTGAACGACACGGAAAACCACGCTCCCAGTTCTTCCTCTGGTTCGCCGCCGGAATGAACTTCCCCATCGTGGTCCTGGGGTTTAGCGCCACCTACTTCGGGCTCCCCTTCTGGGCCGCGGCCCTAGCCATCGTCCTCGCCGGGGTGACGTCTTCGGCAGGAATGGGCTACCTGTCCCAGATGGGAGTCCGCCTGGGAGTCCCGCAGCAGATGCAAGGCCGTGGCCCGCTTGGATTCATCGGCAACCTGTTTCCGGTGGCGTACGTGAACGTCTTCGCTGGAATCGGATGGGCAGCGGTCACGGTCATCCTCGGAGGCCAAGCAATCGCCCTGCTCACTGACATTCCTTTCTGGCTTTCATCGCTGATCCTCATGGGCATCCAGCTTGGTGTGGCTGTCATTGGTTACAACCTGATCCATTTCCTGCAGCGGATTCTTTCCTTTGTCCTGGTGATCGGTTTCATCTTCATCACCATCGTCGCAGCGGCCAACGGACGCATTGAGAGCGACTTTAATCCAGCAGCGAAGGGCTTTGACGGGGTAGGTGGTTGGATCATCTTCTTCGGCTGGTTCTTCTCATTCATCGTCGCGTGGATGCCTTTCGCCTCCGACTACTCCAGGTACCTCCCCAACACTCCGGGAAACCGCCGCGGTGCCGGCTGGGCCACCATGCTCGGGAACTTCATCACACTCGTCTGGATGGGTATTCTCGGCACCCTTTTGGGAACCACGACGACGGCATCCGACAGCATTGGCGCCTTGAAGGAACTCATGGGCCCCTGGGCCGCCGTCGGCCTCGGGGTGGTTGCATTGTCCTCATTCACCCAGAACTTCCTCAACGTCTATGGGGGTGCGATCTCGATCCAGACGATGGGTGTTCCGGTGAAGCGCCACACGGCGGTCATCTTCATCTGCATGGCCTCCTACCTCGTGGCGCAGTGGGGACAGACAGGATTCAACGAGGGCTTCACTGCCTTCCTGAACCTGACCGCCTACTGGATCGCGCCCTATGTCGCCGTCCTGGTGTGCGACTACCTGTTCGGCGGCCGCCGCACCGAGCGCGGCCTGCGCGAACTCTTTGACAAGTCCCGGAAATTCGAATGGGGCTTCGTGGCCTGGGCTGCCGGCGTAATCCTGTCCTCTCCGTTTTGGATGTCCTCCATCTACACCGGTCCCATCGCGGCAGCCTTCCCACAGATCGGTGACCTCTCCTACTACGTCGGAGCAGCCGTCGCGGCCGCCGTCTACTTCGCCACCCACAGGCGCCAGCGCCTCTCCGGCCACGCAACGCTGGACCGCACCCCTGCCGGACAAACCCTGTGATCGGCGCCCCTCGCCCCGGTGCTGCCACACTCGTCGTCATCGACATGCAGCGAGCCTTCCAGGACGAGGGGCAATGGCAGGTTCCCCGCTACGACGAGATCGTCCCCGTCATCGAACGCCTTCACCAGGAATTCGAAGGCAGCACCGTTTTCACCCGCTTCGTCCGCGATGAGACCGAACACGGAGCCTGGGCGGCCTACTATCAGCGCTGGGACGAGATGCGATATCCAGCCGATTCCAGCGCCTGGGACATCACCATGGATGTCTCAGGCACGGCAACGGTCCTCGACGCTCCGACGTTTTCCAAATGGGGACCACAGCTGGCAGCCCTCATCCCGGAAGGGGCAGAAATCGTCCTGACCGGGGTAGCCACCGACTGCTGTGTCCTGTCCACCGCGCTTGGCGCGGTGGACGCCGGACGGTTTGTCACCATAATTTCCGACGCCTGTGCCGCTGTCAGCGATCAAGCCCAGCAACAGACGCTGGCGCTGCTGGAACTCCTCTCTCCCATGTGTGAAGTGGTGACCAGCGACCAGTTCGCTGGCCGGAAAGTGCGTCAGCACTCATCTCGCCCGTGAAACCCGCAACACCCGGAGCACGAAGTGAGCACTTCCCACCCTCCCCGTCCCCGCCCCCCGTAAATCCAGGGCCGTGAGCCCTGAGGCACTGAGCTACGCATCCTAAGGAGCCGATATGGCTAATACCACGACTTTGACCATCGACCGCGAAATATCCCTGCTTGCCTCGGTGCCCACCGGCCTGTTGATCAACGGTGAGTGGCGGGATGCGTCCGACGGCGGCACGTTCGACGTGCACGATCCCGCCACCGGCGAGGTCCTCGTCACGCTCGCCTCCGCCACCGGCGCAGACGCGGTCGCCGCGCTGGACGCAGCCGACGCCGCCCAGGCCGCCTGGGCCCGCACCGCACCCCGGGCACGGGCCGACATCCTCCGCCGCGCCTTTGACCTGGTCACCGAACGCGCCGACGACTTCGCCCTCCTGATGACCCTGGAAATGGGCAAGCCGCTGGCCGAAGCACGCGGCGAAGTCACCTATGGCGCCGAGTTCCTCCGCTGGTTCTCCGAGGAAACCGTCCGCGACTACGGCCGCTACCTCACCACCCCCGAGGGCAAGAACAAGATCCTCGTCCAGCACAAACCCGTCGGACCCTGCCTGCTCATCACGCCCTGGAACTTCCCCCTCGCCATGGCCACCCGCAAAGTAGCCCCCGCCGTCGCCGCCGGCTGCACCATGGTCCTCAAACCCGCGAAGCTAACCCCCCTCACGGCCCAGTACTTCGCCCAGACCATGCTCGACGCCGGCCTGCCCGCCGGAGTACTCAACGTCGTCGCCTCCTCCTCCGCCGCAGGAATCTCCGGACCCCTGCTCAAAGACTCCCGCCTGCGGAAGATCTCCTTCACCGGCTCCACCCCCGTAGGCAAGCGACTGATAGCGGACGCCGCGCAGAACGTGCTCCGCACCTCAATGGAACTCGGCGGAAACGCCCCCTTCATCGTCTTCGACGACGCCGACCTCGACGCCGCCGTCGAAGGGGCCATGGCCGCCAAAATGCGGAACATGGGCGAAGCCTGCACCGCCGCCAACCGCTTCCTCGTCCACGAATCCGTCGCCCAGGAATTCACCCGCAAATTCGCCGCCGCCATGGCAGCCCTCACCACCGGACGCGGCACCCACCCGGACACCAAGGTCGGACCGCTCATCGATTCCGGTGCCCGCGACGACGTCCACGCCTTAGTCAGAGCCGCCGTCGACGCCGGGGCGGTTGCGGTCACTGGCGGCGCTCCCGTGGACGGACCAGGCTACTTCTACCAGCCCACCGTCCTCGCCAACGTCCCCAACAACGCCGCGATCCTCGGCGAGGAAATCTTCGGTCCCGTCGCCCCTGTCACCACGTTCACCACTGAAGAGGACGCCATCCGGCAGGCCAACGCCTCCGAGTACGGGCTCGCGTCCTACCTCTACAGCCGCGACTTCAACAAGCTGCTGCGCGTGGCCGAACAGATCGAATTCGGCATGGTCGGATTCAACGCCGGCGTCATCTCCAACGCCGCAGCACCCTTCGGCGGCGTCAAACAATCCGGCCTCGGCCGCGAAGGCGGCTCCGAAGGCATCGCCGAATACACCACCACCCAATACATCGGCATCGCCGACCCCTACACCGCCCACTAACGCCGTCCCTGGCGGATCAGAAGCTTGTTCGCTGATCCGAACCCTCAAGGCTGGGTTCCGCGAACAAGCTTCAGACCACCGCGCACACAGCCGGGACTCCGCCGTCGGGCGTTACTTCAGAATGCGTGCCCGGCCCGGCCGAAAACAGAAACGCAGCCACGAACAAAAAAGCGCCTGCCACCCCTTTCGGAAAGGGGCGGCAGGCGCTTTTGTTGCTCTCACCAGCTGATGGATCAGAAGCTACTTCGCAGATCCGAACCCTGAAGGCGGGGTTCTGCGAACAAGCTTCGGACCGGCGGCCTGTGCAGGGGAAGGGCCCTACCAGGCCTGGTGTTCCCGCGTGGTGCCGAAGGGGACGGCGTCGCTGAGGGCCACGGTGAACTTGTCCACTCCGTGGCGGGTTACCAGGATGCCGTGCCGGCAATCCATCGCATGCTTCTTGGCAACTGAGACGGCGGCGTCCAGTTGGCTGTCCATGCTCTGGCGGTCGGACACGGTGAAGGTCAGGGGAAAGTTCATTGGTTGTGCCTTAGGGGTGGTGCGGATGGGAGTGGAACCTGCGCTCCCCAAGGCTGCAGTGCCTGGGCACTATGGTGCATGACACATCCCCCCGCCAGCAACTTTAGAAAAATACCGCAGGTCAGGCAGGGGATTGCGCTTTCCACGGCAAATGCAATTACGGCCGGTCAATGGCCGTGAATTAGAGTTGAAACCGGGCGGAAACTGTTCCAGGCCCTTCGATGTTCCTGAACGACGCCGCTGTGCGCCTGCCATGCGGCAGCGTCCAGCCACCCGCGCAACCACTTATGTGTGCCACGACCTGACAAGGATCCCGCCATTTCCACGGACGCTTTCTTCGGCAATCTCACCCGGATCCGCAATGTCATCCTTCCCGGCAGGGCGCGTGCGGTGCTGAACACGCCCCGCGGGCTGCTGGGCGGGTTCATCGTGGTGCACCTGGTCTTCCTCATCTTCGCGGCCTCTTTGTCGCTGCGCGGTGAGGCCTTCAGCGATACCTTCATCTACCGCGACTGGGCCATGGCCGGGTTCAACGATGCCAACCTGTCCGGCGGACCCAGCCCCTGGGTCTACCCGATCCTCGCGCTGATCCCCATGGCCGTCGCCGGCGCCGCCGGACCTGGACCTTTCTTCTTCCTCTGGGTCCTGATGACCACCCTCCTCAACGGCTGGGCCCTGCTCAAACTGACCGAACGCGGCCGCAACACGGACGCCATCCCGGCGGGCTGGTGGTGGCTGTCCTTCACCTTCCTGATGGGCTGGCTCGGATTCGCCCGCGTGGACGGCCTCACCGCTCCCCTTGTCCTGGTGGCCCTGGCCTACGGGGTGGGCCGGCCGTTCATCGCCTCCGTCCTGCTGGCCATCGGCACCTGGGTGAAGGTGTGGCCGGCTGCCATCATGCTGGCCCTCTTCGCCGTGGTCAAGAACCGTCTCGTGGTGGTCCTGGCCGGGCTGGCGACGTCGGCGGCAGTGGTCGCGCTGGCAGCGGCCCTGGGCAGCGTCCCCAAGCTGCTGAACTTCCTCACCCAGCAGGGCGACCGCGGCATGCAGCTCGAAGCCACCTTCACCACCCCGTGGCTCTGGCTGTCCGTCCTGAATGCCGGCGGCTCCCGCATGTACATGAACACGGACATCAACTCCATGCAGGTGGACGGTCCCGGCACCGCCACCATGTCCGTGCTGATGCAGCCGCTGCTCATCCTGGCCGCCCTCGTGGTGGCCGGCATGACCTTCTGGGCGCTCCATAACGGCAAGCAGCACAAGGTGGCCGGCGGCGTGGACCGCACCGAGCTGCTCCTGGCCGGCGCCCTCGCCCTGGCCGCAGCGTTCGTGGTCTTCAACAAGGTGGGCTCCCCGCAGTTCATGGTGTGGCTTGGCCCAGCCGTCGCCGTGGGCCTGGCGCACAGCTGGCGCGAATGGCGCGTCCCTGCGGTGATGCTCATCGCCATCGCCGTGGCCACCTACTTCATCTACCCGCTCTTCTACGACGCCCTCAGCCACAACAACCCGTGGATGGCGCTGGTGCTGACCATCCGCAACATCCTGCTGGTGGTTCTGTTCCTGTGGAGCGTCCGCCGGGTGTACCTGCTGGGCAGGAAAACCCCGGCTTCCGCTCCTGCACTGAAGGAGTCCTGACATTTCCACGACGTTCTTTGACCGCCTGGTCAGTGTCCGCACCCGGCTGCTCCCGGCGAAGGTGGTGGACTGGTTCGCCCGGCCGTCCAGCGTGTGGTGGGGCTTCGCCGTCGTGCATCTGTACTTCCTCGGCTGGATGGCGTCCTTTTTCCTGAATGGCGACACGTTCAGCGACACGGAGCAGTACCGCCAGTGGGCCACGGACGGCTACAACCCGCAGGACCTGGACGGCAAAATCAGCCCGTGGGTCTACCCGGTGCTGGCCCAGCTGCCCATCTTCCTGGCGAACATCGCGGGGCCCAGCCTGTACCTGCTCATGTGGTTCCTGATCATCACGGCGCTCAACGCCGTCGGGATCCTGTACCTGACGCGGGGGCCGCGCAAGGTCAGCGGCATCGCCCCCGCATGGTGGTGGCTGTTCTTCACCATCTTCATGGGCTACCTCAGCTTCGCGCGGGTGGAAGGCATCACCGCCCCGATCGTGCTCATCGCGCTGCTGTACGCGGCGGAGCGCCCCGTTGTTGCCGGCTTCCTGCTCAGCATCGCCACGTGGATCAAGGTGTGGCCCGCGGCCGTCCTGGCGCCCATCGTGATCGCCAGCCGCAAGCGCATCCAGGTGGTCCTGGCCGGTGCCGGCGTCACCGCCGCCGTGGCCCTGGGAACGTGGCTGTCCGGCGGCCTGCCGCACATCATGGACTTCCTCCTGAACCAGGGCGAACGCGGCATGCAGCTCGAAGCCACCTTCTCCACGCCGTGGGTGTGGCTGAGCGTCTTCCACATTGCCGGGTCCAAAATGGCGGACAACACGGCCATCAACTCCACCGAGGTCTACGGCCCGGGCGCCAGCACCGCGGCGTTCCTCATGCAGCCGCTGCTGATCCTCGCGGCCGTGGTGGCCGCCGTCCTGCTGGTCCGCGCACTGAAGCGCGGCGCCGAACGCGAGGAACTGTTCCTCGAGGGGTCTCTGATGATGGTCACCGCCTTCATCGTGTTCAACAAGGTGGGCTCGCCGCAGTTCATCATCTGGCTGGCCCCGGTGATCATCGCCGGCCTCGCGCACGATTGGAACCGCTGGAAGGTCCCCGCAGCGCTGCTCATGGGCATCGCCATGACCACGTTCGTGATTTACCCGCTGTTCTACACTCCGTTGATCCACGCCCACCCGGTGATGGCAGCCATCCTGACCACCCGCAACGTGCTGCTGGTAGTCCTGCTGTGGTGGTCGGTGAAGCGGACCGCCGAGCTGGGACGGAAGAACTCCGCTCCCGTAACTGCCGGGGCCTAGAACGGCTGGGGCCTAGCGACGTCCCGCGCGGCGTGTAGCCTGGCGGGCGGCCCGACGCTCCGCCACCCACTGCCAGCCCGTGCGGGCCAGGTCCAGCGGACGCCCCTCGATGAGCAGCTTGCGTGTATGCACGTCGAGGAATAGAAGGTAAAACGTAAAGGCCAGCGCTGTCACGAACGCCAGCGACGACGGCGGGATGGGCAGTTCCACGAAGCCCCACACGGAGAGCTGGTCCTGCGCGCCGAACACCACGAAGAACGTGACACCCACGTAGAGCGACCGGATCTGCCAGTCGTCACGGATGCCCGTGACGGCCAGGAACGGCAGGAACCACAGGATGTACCAGGGCTGGATGATGGGCGAGAGCATTACGACGGCGGTGAACGCCAACGCCATCCGGCGCACCGCCCGCGAGTAGTCGCCGCGGAACATGAGCAGCAGCACCAGCCCGATGGCTGTCCACTTCATTCCGGTCCGAAGCCACGTGGCGAAGGTTCCGCCCGGCAGGCCAAGGACATTGGCAAGGAACTCCACCTGCTGTCCCAGGAAGCCTGAGGGCGAGTAGCCGGTGTAGCCCGGGGTGGTGTCCAGGATGGCCCAGGTCCAGCCCATGCCCAGGTTGTACGGGATGCCGCTCAACACCAGGACGGCCAGGCTGATGCCCGCCGTGGCACCCCACATCAGGAACTTCCGGAGCCAGGACGCCGACGGTCCGGCCCACATCACCCCAATGAACGGCAGCAGGAGCACGGTGATGGGCTTGATGCCGATCGAGGCGGTGACCAGCAGGATGCCAACCAGGTAGCGCCGGGTGGCCGCGAAGTACACGCCGGCGACCGCCAGCCCCACCATCAGGGCGTCATTGTGGGCGCTGGCGATGAAGCTGATCAGGAACAGCGGGTTGGCCACCGTGATCCACAGCGCCCGGGCACCGTTGATGCCGTGCAGTTCGGCGAGCTTGGGCACGTAGATGACGCAGAGCAGCACGCCGACGCCGGCCAGCAGGCGGAAGAGCAGGACCGACGCGTCGGGCTGGGCTCCTGTCAGCCCCACCACCCCACGCGCGAGCCAGAGGAAGTACGGGCCGTAGGGTGTGCGGTTTTCCGCCCAGGCGGGATCGGCGCCGAGTGCGAACCAGTTGTTGAGGGTGGAGATTCCCACCTCATACGGGTTCTGGCCTTCCTGGACCAGCCGCCCCTGGCCGGTGTAGGCGTAGACGTCGCGGGAAAACACGGGGACGCAGAAGATCAGGGGCAGCGACCATGCGGACACGGCAATGACCACGGACCGCAGGGATTTGCTGCCCCAGTCCGCGAGCCGTTGGCCCAGCCGCAGCCAGGAGCGCATCAGGAGCATGGCGCCGAGGGTGAGGAGGAAGGTGGAAACCGTGACGCCCCATCCTTCGGTGCGCAGGGCGATAACCACGGGCTGGCGGATCATGGGTGAGCCGTTGGCGATCCACCCTGTGCCGATGGAGCCCACGAACATCATCAGGGAGCCGATGAAACCTTCGATGGTGGCAAGGTAGGCACGTCCTTTGGCCGGCGCGGACGCCGTTGCCGGTGTGCCCGGCCGGCTTTCCGAAGTCCGGAGGTGTGACCCGCCTGCCGTCATGATTGTGTCTGGTCCCCTACCTGGTTGCGGCGCTGGCTGGACCAGCGAGAAAAGGCCGCCCTGCAACCCGCCCATTTTATCAGCCGGCTTTGCTGCTGCTCCGGTCTGCGACAGGGAGGCTGCCCACAGTTTTCGTAAAGCCCTACTGCGCGTGGAGGAGTGCCAGGAACTCATCGGCCATGCCGAGCTGTTCCTCCAGCTTGGCGCGGCGCCGTGAGGCCTCCTCAATGAAGGTGTTCAGCTCGGATCTGATGGCGGTGTCATCCTGGCCGGGCCCGGACGCTTCCAGCGCGTCAATGACCCGCAGGAGCTCAGCCATGGCCTCAAGGGTGAATCCCAGTGGCTTCATCCGGCGGATCACCAGCAGGCGGGTGAAGTCGCGTTCGGTGTAGAGGCGGAAGCCGCCCTCGGTCCGGCCTGACGGTTTGAGCAGGCCCACCTCGTCGTAGTGGCGGATGGTCCGCAACGACATCTGCGACCGGTCCGCGAGCTCGCCGATATGCATCGTTGCCACCACTTCTTCGGCGGTCATTTCTTTCACCATCACGTCACCAACCCTGGTCAACCCTCACGTTAGGGTAGTGTTGCACACGCATCCGGACGTTGCCGGTGCATTCCCTCTCCACCCATTGTCTTCCATGACCGGGCTGGACCCGTGCGCAGCGTGGCGCAGAAACGTTCCCCACCGCTCTTCCCAAACAGAGCCGAGTCCCTGGAGCCGCTCCTTGGCCGTCGCCGACCGCCCCCGCCCTTTCCGGCAACCCATCACCGTGATGACCGCCCTGCGTTCCCCACGGCAACTGTCCCGCGAGGTCCTCGCAGGGATGGTCACAACGCTCGCGCTGGTCCCGGAGGTCATCTCCTTCTCGATCGTCGCGGGAGTCGACCCGATGGTGAGCCTTGTCGCCTCCATCGTGCTGGCCCTGGCGATGTCCATCCTTGGCGGCCGGCCGGGAGTGGTCACGGCCGCAGCCGGTTCCGTGGCCCTGGTCATTGCCCCGCTGGTGCATGAGCACGGCGTGCAGTACGTCCTGCCGACGGTGCTCCTGGCCGGCGTTATCCAGGTGGTCTTTGGCCTGGCCGGCCTGGCCCGCCTGATGCGGTTCATTCCCCGCTCGGTGATGATCGGGTTCGTGAATGCCCTGGGTGTGCTGATCTTCATGGCGCAGGTGCCGCACGTCCTCAACGTCCCGTGGCTCGCTTATGCCCTGTTCGCCCTGACTTTTGCCATCATTTTCATCCTTCCGCGGTTCACGAAGGTGGTCCCGTCGCCGCTGGTGGCGATCGTCGTCGTGACCGCAATCGCGATTATTGCCGGCCTCGCGGTTCCAAACGTCTCTGACGAGGGGCCCCTCACGGGCAAGCTGCCCGGCTTTACGCCGTTCCTCTTCCCGGTGAACGTTGAGACCTTCCAGCTGATCCTGCCCACCGCGCTGAGCGTGGCCTTCGTGGGGCTCATGGAAACGCTCCTCACCGCGAAACTCGTGGATGACATCACCGACACCCCGTCGCACAAGGGCCGCGAATCCTGGGCACTGGGCGTCTCGAACATCCTTGCCGGTTTCTATGGCGGCATCGCCGGGTGCGCGATGATCGGGCAGACCGTGCTGAACGTGAAGACCGGGCAGGCCCGCACCCGCATCTCGACGGTGGTGGCCGGGGTGTTCCTGCTGGCGTTGGTGACGGGGCTCAGTTCGATCATGGGCCAGATTCCCATGGTGGCCCTCGCCGCCGTGATGATGGTGGTGGCCGTTACCACCGTCGACTGGCACAGCGTGAGGCCGTCCACCCTGAAGCGGATGCCGCTGCCGGAGACGCTTGTCATGGGCGTCACGGTGGCAGTCGTGGTGTTCACCGGGAACCTTGCCTACGGCGTCCTGGTGGGCGTTGTCCTCGCCATGGTGCTGTTCGCGCGCCGGGTGGCCCACGTCATCAGCGTGGACAGGAAGCTTGCGGACGACGGCGAAAGCGTCCGCTACGACGTGGTGGGGCCGCTCTTCTTCGGCAGCAGCAACGACCTCGTGGAACATTTCGCATACGCCGACGACCCGGAGTCAGTAACCATCGACCTCAGCCGTGCCCAGATTTGGGACGCCTCCACCGTCGCCGCCCTCGACTCCATCGAAACGAAGTACGGCGACCACGGGGCCACGGTGGCCATTGAAGGCCTCGATGAGCGCAGCACCGGCTTCCACCGCCGCCTCAGCGGGCACCTCGGCTCCTGACACTTCCGGCCAGTTGAGCGCGGGCAAGCGTTTGGCGGCGAATCAGCGTCGGACGAGGATGTTGTCCTGGATCAGGGCATAACCCTGGCCCACCAGGTCCCCGGTATCCTCGCCGTCGGCCAGCACAGCCGCCTCACTGCCGTACCCCAGAAGATTGGTGGTCAGCACGGGCCCACCGTCCGTTGCGCACGCCGAACCCCACCGGTCCTTGCCTTCGTCCGCAACCTGGATCAAACAGAATCCCGCCTCCTGGTCCGGGCGGGCAAGGTAGAACCGGAAACCTCCGTGCTCAGCAGCCAGCCTGACAGTGGAGGGGTCCGCGCCCTTGAGGTCCACGAACACGGGGACCTCATCTTCGGCTGAAGCTGCCCGGTCAAGAATTGCCATGCCCGGCTGCTCCGGCTCCGGGGTACATGACACCAGCGCCAGCATCGCCATGGCTGCAACTGCGGACGTCACTACAGAGCCGCGGACCGGCATAATTCCCCCACCTCAAAAGAAAATATCTACTTAGCTACGATATTGCCGGGGAACAGGTTCCGCAAAAGCCACTTGACTTGATCTATGCGGCAATTTGATGCTATGAAAAACGACGGACGGCGCCATTTACCAGCACGCCTCGTGGGCGTCAATTCATAAACAACGGAATTTGCGCCAAATATCCCTGCTACGCTCGATCCGCCATCGAAATCGTATGGATTTACAAAATGGGGGAAAATGAATATCAGAAGAGTTCTTTTGGCAGCCACAATCTCCGCAGGCCTAAGCCTCGGCTTGGCGCTTCCTGCGCATGCATCTGAAATCCGGCCGTCCTCGTTATCGGGTGAAGATATCCAAGCCGCCGTGGATCATCACTTTGCGAATCTCTCCGCGCAGCCCGTGCAGCCAAAGGGAAGCATGGCCGGCACGGATGCCGTGGGGGACACATACCGCGTCTCCGTAACCGGCCAGCAGTACGGAACCGAGTCTCCGGACATTCTGACGAGCTGCAGGAATCCCGGAGCAACCTGCAGCCTGTCCCGTGCCGTGACCATGTCAGCCACGGTGTCGGGAGGGTTCGGATTGTCCGCGGGCGCTGTCAGTGCACAAGCGGGACTCAGCTATTCGGTATCCGTCTCCGATACCGTCTCCTGCACGTCGCCGGTCCTCGGCTACAACCAGCTTTACATCGCACGCCCATCTGGAACATTCGTTTTTTACAATGTTGACCGTTACAACCTCTTCGGTTTTCATACCGGCACTGAACGTGGGACGGCATTCTTCCCCACAGGAGTATCGTGCCGTGTGATTTACGGGTAAAGCAGTATTAGAACGAGGGCACCCATGACCGCAATTGGCAATGGGTGCCCTTTTCTGCTCCAAGAAATTAAATGGCGAACAGCAGGCCTATTCCCCGGGAGGGGCCGCCGTCGATTCCCGGACCACCAGCTTCGTGGCCAGTTCAACCCGGCGGGAGTCCGGCACCTCCCCCTGGACCTGGCGCAGGATAATCCGGAGGGCCGCGCGGCCGATGTCCCGCAGCGGCTGCGCCACGGTGGTCAGCGCCGGCACGGCCTCCTCCGCCTGGCGGATGCCGTCGAATCCCACCACGCTGAGTTCCTGCGGAATCCGGACCTGTTGGCGGAGGGCTTCGGCGATCACGCCCAAGGCGATGGTGTCGCTGGCGGCAACCACCGCCGTGGGCCGGGGCTCGAGCAGCAGCAGGTCGCGGAGCCGCCGCGCGCCGTCGTCGGACCTGAACTCCCCGGCCAGGACGTACCGGTCCTCCGCGGCAATTCCCTGTGAGCGCAGCGCCGCAAGGTAACCGTGCAGCCTGGCCTGGCTGCACTCCACCGCTTCAGGACCGCCGAGGAACGCTATCCGCCGGTGCCCCAACGACAGGAGATGCGCCGTGGCGTCCTTGGCCCCCGCCCAGTCGGTGCAGCCGACGCTCACCACCTGCTCGGACGGCGGATTCAGCGGATCGATGACCACCACGGGAACGCCGCGGCGGTGGAAGGCGTCCAGCGGCGCGTCGCCGAAGGCCGAGGTCACCACGATCATTCCGCACCGCCCCTGGTCCACGATGCGTTGGGCACGTTGCTCCGGGTAGGGCGCTCCCCCGCGCGAACCTGTACTGCTCAGCACCACCTCCACGCCGCCGGCCGTGGCCGAATCCATGATCCCGGCCAGCACCTCAGCCGTGTAGCCGGAATTCAGGGAGTCGACCACCACCTCCACCACCGGGACTGCAGCGAGGGAGCGGCGGTGCTGCACCGGCGACCTGTAGCCCGACTCTTCCAGGATGGCGAGGACCCGCTTCCGGGTTTCCGCCGCGACATCCGGCCGGCCGTTGATCACCTTGGAGACGGTGGGAACCGAGACGCCGGCCTGCCGAGCCACAGCCGAGAGGGTCAGCCTGCTGCGCTTCTCCATCCGCTTCCCATCCCGTCGTCGAAAGTTTTCGGTGGCCGAAAGCCTTGACGCGGAAACAGAAGCCAAAATAGCGTCAAAGTATCCCGAAATAGTACCGAAAACTTTCGAACACCTGCAAAGAGGCACACATGGCAAACTCCACCCCGCTGCGCATTGGCATGGCGGGCTACGCCTTCATGGGCGCCGCACATTCCCACGCCTGGCGGACGGCCCCGCGGTTCTTCGACCTTCCGCTGGTTCCGGAACTGACCGCCCTGGCCGGCAGGAACGCCGACGCCGCGGCAGCCGCGGCCGCCAAGCTGGGCTGGAGTTCCACCGAAACGGACTGGCGCCGGCTCATCGAGCGGGATGACATCGACCTCATCGACATCTGCACTCCCGGCGATACCCACGCCGAGATTGCCATTGCCGCGCTGGAAGCCGGCAAGCATGTGCTCTGCGAAAAGCCCCTGGCCAACACTGTGGAGGAGGCCGAGCGCATGGCCGCCGCAGCACGGACCGCCGCGCCGCGCGGCGTCTACGCCATGTGCGGCTACAGCTACCGCCGCACCCCGGCCCTGGCGTTGGCAAAGCGGATGGTGGACGGCGGCAGGCTGGGAACCATCCGTCACGTGCGTGCCCAATACCTCCAGGACTGGCTCAGCGACGAAAATGCCCCCATGACCTGGCGCCTGGACAAGGCCAGGTCCGGCTCCGGCGCCCTGGGCGACATCGGCGCCCACATCATCGACGCCGCCCAGTGGATCACCGGCAGGCAGGTCTCCGGAGTGTCGGCCCTGATGGAGACGTTCGTCCGGGAACGGCCCCTTGCCGGCGACCTCGTGGGCCTCGGCGGCCACGGAAACCTCGACGCCGGTTCGCCCCGGGGTGCGGTAACGGTGGACGACACGGCGATCTTCACGGCAAGGTTCGACGGCGGCCCGGTGGGGGTTTTCGAGGCCACGCGCTATGCGCTGGGGCGGCGGAACGCCATGCGGCTGGAAATCAACGGCAGCGAGGGCTCCCTCGCCTTCGACTTCGAGGACAACAACGTCCTGTCCTTCTATGACGCCGCTGAAGGGCCCGACGCCGGCTTCCGCAGGATCATCGTCACCGAACCGGAGCACCCCTACGTGGGCAACTGGTGGCCCACCGGCCACGGCCTCGGGTACGAGCACGGCTTCACCCACCAGGTGGTGGACCTGGTGACAGCCCTCGCGGCCGGCCGCCAGCCTGAACCGTCCTTCCATGACGCCCTGCGGGTGCAGCGCGTCCTCGCAGCGGTGGAGAGCAGTGCAGGCAATGCCTCCCGCTGGCAAGAGATCCGCCAACCAGACCCAGCCTCCAGCTCCTATGCACATGAAGGAATATCCCTATGACCGGCACGAAAAACGCCCTGGTGGTCCGCGGCGGCTGGGACGGGCACCAGCCCGTCGAAGCAACGGACCTGTTCATCCCCTTCCTCAAGGACCACGGGTACGACGTCCGGATCGAGGATTCCCCGAAGATCTATGCCGATGCGGACTACATGGCGGGCGTGGACCTCATCGTCCAGTGCATGACCATGAGCACCATCGAAAAGGACGAGTTCGCGGGCCTGCGGGCCGCCGTCGAAAACGGGACCGGCCTGGCGGGCTGGCACGGCGGCATCGCTGATTCGTACCGCAATACCTCCGACTACCTGCACCTGATCGGCGGGCAGTTCGCCTGCCACCCCGGCAAGCACCCGGACGAGCGCCGAGGCGAACAGGCGGACAACTACGTTCCGTACACGGTGAACATGCTTCCCGCCGCGGCGGACCACCCCATCACCCGCGGCATTCCCGGCTTCGACCTGGTCACCGAGCAGTACTGGGTGCTGGCCGATGACTACATCGACGTCCTGGCCACCACCACGCAGAAAGTCCGGCCCTGGGATCCGTGGCACCGCGAGGTCACCTCACCGGCCATCTGGACCCGACAGTGGGGCGCGGGAAAGATCTTCGTGTGCACCCCCGGCCACCGCGTGGAAATCCTGGAGGACGCCAACGTCCGCACCATCGTGGAGAGGGGGCTGCTGTGGGCCAGCCGCTGACCGCAGGCACTGCCATCACCGTCGGCATCATCGGCTGCGGCGCCATCAGTGCCCAGTACCTGGCGAGCTTCCGCCGCCTGCCGGACATCCGGCTCATCGCCGTGGCGGACCTGGACCTGTACCGCGCGCAGGCTGTGGCGGACTCCTGCGATGGCGTGCGTGCCCTGACGGTGGACGAACTGCTGGCTGATCCCGCCGTCGGCCTCGTTTTGAACCTCACCATCCCCGCGGCCCACGCGGACATCGCACTCCAGGCCATTGCCGCCGGGAAGGCCGTGTACGGCGAAAAGCCGCTGGCGGCGAGCACCAAGGAGGCCAGGGAGGTCCTGGACGCTGCGAAGGCCGCCGGCGTCGCCGTGGGATGCGCTCCGGACACGGTCCTGGGCACCGGGATCCAGACCGCGCGGAAGGCGATCGACGACGGCCTGATCGGCACCCCCATCGCCGCCACCGCCGTGATGGCCACCCCGGGGCACGAGCGCTGGCACCCCAACCCGGACTTCTACTACCAGCCCGGCGGCGGCCCGCTGCTGGACATGGGCCCCTACTACGTCACCGCACTGGTGACCCTGCTGGGTCCTGTGGTCTCCGTGACCGGCGCCGCCAGCCACACCAGGGACCAGCGCAGCATTGGCTCCGGCCCCCGCGCCGGCGAAACCGTTCCCGTCCACGTGGACTCGCACGTCACCGGGACACTGACGCATGCCGGCGGCGCCATCTCCACGCTGGTGATGAGCTTTGACGCCGTCCGCACCAAGAGCCCCAACCTGGAGGTGCACGGCGAGCGCGGCTCGCTGGTGGTTCCGGATCCCAACAAGTTCGACGGCGACGTGGAGCTTTTCACGCTCGGTGCAGCGGACTGGGAGGTGCTTCCGGTGTCGGCCGGCTACGAGGGCGCGGGCCGCGGCTTCGGGATCGCGGACCTGGCGGCCACCCCTCCCGGCAGCGAGCCGCGGGCCGGGGGCGAGCTGGCGTTCCACGTCCTGGATGTCATGGAGTCCCTGCTGGAGGCTGCCCGGACCGGCGCCGCCACGAAGGTGCGGAGCACCGTTGCCCGGCCCGCACCGGTCCCGCTGACACCCGCCCAGCCGGAGGACGGCCCGGACAGCAGCCCCGCTCGCGCCTAAACGCGCCCGTCGCTGCGGGCGCTCCGGTTCCGGCCCAGGGACTTGGCCGTGTACAACGCCGCATCCGCTGCGGCGATGAGATCGTCCACCTGGGAGGTCCCGGCGTCGTACGTGGAAATCCCATAACTCGCCGTGGGCATCTCCACCCCGTCCAGGCGGGCGTCCGCGGCGAGGCGGCGGCTGATTTCGGAAGCTACCAGCTCTGCCCGCTCGGGGCTGGCGCCGGGCATCAGGAGGACGAATTCCTCGCCGCCGTAGCGGCCCACCAGGTCCGTGGTCCGCACGGTGGCGGTGCAGGCGTCCGCGAACCGGCGCAGTGCCACGTCCCCTGCCGCATGGCCGTAAGTGTCGTTGACGGATTTGAAGTGGTCCAGGTCGGCCAGGATGAGGGCCCCGGAGGCGCCGGTGATGGCCCGGTCCGCCAACTGTTCGGCGGCCAGGTCCAGGAAGGCTTTCCGGTTCAGGAGGCCGGTGAGGTCGTCGCGCGAGGCCACCACGCGCAGGGCCCGCGTCTGCTGCTCGCTGCTCAGGGCCGCCATGCTGAAGGACACCACCACGAGGAGCACCATGGTCACCAGCGTGGTGACGGCAGAGCCGAACACGGTGACGAACGTGCGCCCGTCCTGGCCTTCCAGGACGAAGGCCAGCCAGCGGAAGAAGTAGTAGACGGCCAGGCCGCCGGCGGAGACCGCCATGGGGATCCGGACCCGGGAGTACCCGGGCTCCAGGCGCCACAGTTCGCGTGAGGCCAGCCCGATGCTGATGCTCATGGCGGCAAGGAAAACCGTCCCGCCGGACCAGGTGTTGGTGGCCGGGCTGTCCAGGATCGACGCCACCAGCGTGGCCAATGGAAGGCCTGCGAAGGCCCACATGGGCGGCCGGACGGTACGCAGGGACCGGGCGCCCGCCCAGACGGCCACGCCGCCGTGGACCAGCAGCACGTTGCCCACGGGGTTGGCCCAGACCTGGTGCGGCGTCCCGTCCAGCAGGAAACACCCTGAACCGCCGAGGAAGAAGATCAGCGCCACGCACCACCAGCCGCTGTATGGGGAGCGCGTTACCCGGTACGCCGAGAAGTAGAACAGCACCACCAGCACCAGGGCCATGAGGCCGAATGCGATCCGAAGGGTCGTCGTATCCAGAACCATGTCTCCGAAAGTCCCCCAAACGCCGAAACCCTAATTGCCCCCAAGTATCGCACCGCCCCGGCTGGCCCGCACCCACCACGCCATGACGAACGTGCTTGGACCGCCTAGTGTGGAAGATGCTGCCGGTTCACCCGTACAAGCCACCAGAAAGGCCCGCCATGCTCCTTCTCTTTGGCTTCAAGACAGTGGACAAAGCCCTCCCCGGCAGGCCCGGTACGTGCCAGCACTGCCACGCCCACGTACACCACGCACTGGTTGAGCGGGCCACCAAGTTCACGCTGTTCTTCATCCCGGTGTTCACCACGTCCCGGAAGTTCCGCATCACCTGCACCAACTGCGGTTACGTCTCGTCCATCTCGGGCCGCCAGAAGCGGGCGCTGGAAATGCGCGGCTGACGCTGCGGGAACTTCCGGCCGTCCCGTACAGTTAAAAGCACTATGGACGACCCTCCTTCACATATGCCCTGGCCCCTCTGCCTTCTGACCGGATCACCGGCCACCACAGGAGAGGGGCGCCCCAATGTATGAATGGATCATGCTGGGCATCGGCCTGGTCCTGACCGTCGGCACCGGCTTCTTCGTCGCCTCCGAGTTCGCCCTGGTGAACCTGGACCGGCACGACCTCGAAGCCCGCCAGGCCCGCGGCGAGAAACGCCTCGGCCCCACCATCAAAGCCCTCAAGATCACGTCCACCCACCTTTCGGGTGCACAGCTGGGCATCACCCTCACCACGCTCCTCACCGGTTACACGTTCGAGCCCGCCATCAGCCGGATGCTCAGCGGCCCGCTGACATCCGCGGGCCTGCCGGAAACCCTGGTGCCGGCCGTCGGATCCGTGGCCGGTATTTTCCTGGCCACCATCTTCTCCATGGTGATCGGCGAACTGGTTCCGAAGAACTTTGCCCTGGCCCTGCCGCTGGCCACCGCCAAGGTGGTGGTGCCGTTCCAGGCGCTCTTCACCACGGTCTTCAAGCCCGTGATCCTGCTCTTCAACAACACCGCCAACAAGATCATCCGCGGCTTCGGCATCGAACCCAAGGAAGAACTGTCCGGCGCCCGGAGCGCGGAGGAGCTGAGCTCCCTGGTGCGCCGCTCCGCCCTCGAAGGCGTTCTTGACCTGGACCATGCCACGCTGCTGCACCGTACGCTCCGCTTCACCGAGCACAGCGCGGTGGATGTCATGACGCCGCGTGTCCGGATGACCGCGGTGGGTACAGCGGACACCGCGGAGGACATCGTCGGCCTGGCGAAGTCCACCGGCTACTCCCGCTTCCCGGTGATCGGCCGGGACCGGGATGACGTGGTGGGCGTCCTGCACGTCAAGCAGGCGTTCGCCGTCGCCCTGTCCGACCGCGCCGTCACCACCGCCGAAGACCTCATGATTGAACCGCTCCGCGTTCCCGAATCCATGGGCGTTGACACCCTTCTGAACCTGCTCCGAAAGCAGGGGCTGCAGGTGGCCATCGTCTCCGACGAGCACGGCGGCACCGCCGGTATCGTCACGCTGGAGGACCTCGTGGAAGAGATCGTGGGTGAACTGGAGGACGAGCATGACCGCGCCCGCGTGGGCGTGGTCCGCACCGGCCGCTCCATCACCTTCGACGCCGCGCTGCGCCCGGACGAACTCCTGGACCGCACCGGCATCCGCGTTCCGGACGGTGAGTACGACACCGTTGCCGGCTTCGTAACGGACCAGCTGGACCGGCTGCCCGAGCTCGGAGACGAAGTGGAGGTCGACGGCGGCACGCTCCGTGTGGAGCGCGCGCTGGAGACCCGCGTGGAGCGGCTCCGCTTCACGCCCGCCGAATCCGGCGAAGCACCGCAAAGCCCGCACGACAGGATCGTGGACAACATCACCCGGGAGCTGACCCATGAGTGAATATCTTCCCGGCATCATCTGGCTGGCTGTGCTCCTGGTGGTTAACGGCTTCTTCGTGGGCGCCGAGTTCGCGGTGATCTCGGCCCGCCGGTCGCAGATCGAACCCAAGGCGGAAGCGGGCAGCAAAGCCGCCAAAACCACGCTGTGGGCCATGGAGCACGCAACGCTCATGCTGGCCACCAGCCAACTGGGCATCACTGTCTGTTCGCTGATCATCCTGAACGTTTCCGAACCGGCCATCCACCACCTCCTGGAAATCCCGCTGGGCCTGACGTCCCTGTCCTACGAGGCCATCAGCATCATCGCGTTCATCGTGGCCCTGCTGCTGGTGACCTTCCTGCACGTGGTCCTGGGCGAGATGGTGCCCAAGAACATTTCGTTCTCGGTCCCCACGCGGGCTGCGCTGATCCTGGCCCCGCCGCTGGTAGTTGTGGCACGGATCTTCAAGCCCGTGATCTGGACGCTGAACGGCATCGCCAACGGCATCCTGCGCCTGTTCAAGGTGGAACCCAAGGATGAGGCCACCAGCGCCTACACCCTGGATGAGGTGGCCAGCATCGTGGAGCAGTCCACCCGCGACGGCATGCTGAAGGACACCACCGGTGCCCTGACCAATGCGTTCGAGTTCACCGCCAAGACGGTGGCCGACGTCCAGGTTCCGCTGGCGGACATCGTGCTGCTCCCGGAGACGGCCACCCCGGCCGACATCCAGCAGGCCGTGGCCCGGCACGGGTACTCGCGCTACATCCTCACGGACGGCAACGCCGAACCTGCGGGCTACCTCCACCTCAAGGACGTCATGGACCTCACGTCGCCGGAGAAGTTCGCCCGGCCGGTGCCTGCCAAGCGGATCCGTCGGCTCGCCTCGGCCTTCGCGGGCTCCGAGCTTGAGGACGCACTCGCGGCCATGCGCCGCACCGGAGCCCACGTGGCCCGGGTGTTCGACGCCGAGGGCGCCACCACCGGGATGCTGTTCCTTGAGGACATCATCGAAGAGCTGGTGGGCGAGGTGCAGGACGCCACCAGCGTCTGACCGGCATTTCAGCACCAGGGTGCGGCCTCCTTCGGGGGGCCGCACCTTTTTTGCGCCGGACCCTAGCCGCCGACGGCGGACGCCGCTAGAGTGGGTCCCGGTTCCGCCCTGCCGTTCCCGGCAGGACGACGGGAACCTTTCGAGGGATTGGAGGTGGTTTTGATGACTGCCATTGTCGCGCGCCTTGGGCGCCCCGCAACCATCAACCCAACCTTTTTCCCCGCCTGCACCGCCAGCGCCTGACGCGCGCCGGTGCACCGGGACATTCTCCCGAGGAAATAACCTTGAACACTTCTTCAGGCAACGCCCTGGACAGCACCATCACCACCCAACAAATCACTGACGGTCCATCCAGTTTCGGATATACGGCCGCCGTCGCCCGATATTTCGAGGACCATCCCTGCCCCGGGGGCACCGGACGCGGGCGTGTGGTCCGCGTGGACCGCAACTTGCTGCTCGTGGCGGTGGCCGATGGGCTCCTCCACCTCCCCTATCCACTCAGCGGGGAGGCTGCCGTCACCGGCGACTGGGTCTGGCTCGGCCCCAACCGGGCCGGTGACCGGCAGATCCTGACCGTCCTTCCGCGCCGGTCCGAGCTGAGCCGCAAACGCGCCTTCGAGGACTCATCCGCCGAGCAGGTTTTGGCGGCGAACATGGACACTGTGGGGGTGGTGCTCCCGGTGGACCGGCCCCTCACGCACAACAGGCTCGAGCGGACGCTCGTGGCCGCGTGGGACTCCGGCGCCACTCCGCTGGTGATCATCACCAAGGCGGACCTTGCGCAGGTGGCGGACGACGTCGTCGGGAAGGTCATCCTGCAGGCCGCGGGCGTGGAGGTGGTCACCACGTCGGCAGAAAACGGCGACGGGATCGACGAACTGATGGCGCACATCCCGGCCGGCGGAACCATTGTGCTGCTGGGGCCCTCCGGCGCCGGCAAGTCCACGCTCATCAACGCCCTGGCGGGCCGGGAAGTCCAGCACACCGGCGAGGTCCGGTCCGGGGACTTCAAGGGCAAGCACACCACCACCTCCCGGGAACTGGTGCCGCTTGCCAACGGCACCGTGCTCATGGACACCCCGGGCGTCCGCGGGTTCGGGTTGTTCGACGCCGAGGACGGGCTGGGCGAAATGTTCGGCGATGTGGAGGAACTGGCCGGGACGTGCCGGTTCAATGACTGCGGACACGGCAACGAGCCGGGGTGCGCCGTCCGGGAGGCGATCGACCAAGGTGTCCTCCCGGAGCGCCGCTGGAACTCCTACCTGAAGATGCAGCGGGAACTGGCGGCCCTGGCGCGGCGGTCCGACGTTGCGGCCCAGCGGGCGTACTACCGCGAGTGGCACCAGAAAGTGGTGTCCGTGGGGAAGTCGCAGCGGTGGGCGGAGCGTGAGGTGGCCGAAAGGCAGGAGAAGGCCGGCGGCACAGGACGGGGCAAGCGGCGCAAGGGGAGCCGCTGACCTGGCGGCGTACACTCCTGCCCAGTTACCCCCTGCTGAAGGCGGGCGGGGCCACGCTCCGCCGTGCAGCACCTGGCGCTGCCTCCGCTGCTTGGACCTGAGCCCGCCGGCAACTGGGCGGGAGGGCCCGGCGTCCTGCCACAGTGTCGGACTGCCGCGGTAGGGTGCGGTCATGGACATCATCCTCGTTCCCGGATTCTGGCTCGACGCTTCTTCCTGGGACGGGGTGGTGCCGGCGCTTGAAGCTGCCGGCCACCGCCCCGTCCCCCTCACCCTGCCCGGGCTGGAGTCGAAAGACGCCAACCGGGCAGGGATCGGCCTGCGTGACCACATCGACGCCGTGGTGGGCGCAGTGGACGGCCTCGACGGAAAAGTGGTGCTGGTGGGCCACTCCGGCGGTGGCGCCATCATCCACGGCGTCATCGATTCCCGGCCGGAGCGCGTGGCGCGGGCCATCTACGTGGACAGCGGCCCCCTGGGCGAGGGCGGGGTGATCAATGACGAACTTGAGGCGGACGGCCACGACGTTCCGCTGCCTCCGTGGGAGGGCTTCGAAGACGCCGACCTGGTGGACCTCGATGATGCGTTGCGGGATCAGTTCCGTGCCCGGGCCATCCCGCAGCCCAAGGGCGTGGCCTTTGACCAGCAGCACCTCCATGACGAGCGCCGCTATGACGTGCCGGCAACCGTCATTGCCTGCGAGTTTCCCTCCGCGATGCTGCACGAATGGATCGCGGGAGGGCACCCCTTCGTGGCTGAACTGGGCCGGATGAAGGACGTGGAGTACGTGGACCTGCCCACCGGCCACTGGCCACAGTTCACCAAACCGGACGAATTGGGCCAGGCCATCGTGGCAGCCGTAGGCACCCCGGAAAGCTGAAGCGGCAGGCTTCCGGGGGACCGACGTTCCGGGCCGCCGCACGCCTTGCCCAGGAGCCGTCATTTTGGGCAGGACCCTTGCGCGGCCGGGCCACACTCCGCATACTAAATGAATGACATTCATTTACGCTTCCCTTGACGGAGCCAGCGCCGCCCCCGCTCAAGCAAACCCGGCCGCCCGGTCAGCCGCCTCCGGTGCCATGCCGGCTGAGTGGAGCGCCCACCAGCAGACCTGGATGGCCTTCCCGCCGCCCAACGAAACCTTTGGGCCGGCGGGAAGCTCCACCTTGGACCGCGCACGCGCTGCATGGACGAAGGTAGCCCGGACCATTGCCAAGTATGAACCCGTCACTGTGGTAGCCGATCCCCGGGATGCCACGGCAGCCCGCGAATGGCTCGGCAGCGGCATTGCGGTGGTGGAGATTCCACTGGACGACGCCTGGATCCGGGACAGCGGGCCCAGTTTCGTGCACCAGCCGGACGGTTCGCTGGCTGCCGTCGACTGGGTTTTCAACGGCTGGGGTGCGCAGGAGTGGGCCGCCTGGGGCCAGGACCGGAAGGTTGCTTCCGCGGTGGCGGCACAAGCCGAGGTCCCCGTCCGCTCCAGTTCTCTGGTCAACGAGGGCGGCGGGTTCCACGTGGACGGGGAAGGGACGGTGCTGCTCACCGAAACAGTCCAGCTGGATCCCGGACGCAACCCCGCAGCCACCAAGGAATCGGTGGAGGCCGAGATCCACGCGGCCCTCGGCACCACCAAGGCCATTTGGCTTCCGCGCGGACTCACCCGCGACTACGACGAATTCGGCACCCGCGGCCATGTGGACATCGTGGCTGCCTTCGCCGGGCCCGGTACCATCCTGCTGCACCAGCAGGACAACCCTGACCACCCGGACCATGCTCTCTACCTGCAGCTGAAGGCCGTCCTGCAGGGCCAGGTGGACGCCCAGGGCCGGCCGCTGCGCATCATCGACGTTCCGGCGCCCACCGTCCTTTCGGATGAGAACGGCTTCGTGGACTGGTCCTACATCAACCACTACGTCGCCAACAACGTGGTGGCGCTGTGCGCCTTCGGCGATCCCAACGACGCCATTGCCCAGGGCATCCTGGAACGCGCCTACCCGGGACGGACGGTGGAACTGGTGGACGCCCGGGACATCTTCGCCTTCGGCGGCGGCATCCACTGCATCACCCAGCAGCAGCCAGCACCAAAGAGAAGCGCGGCATCGTGAGACCGTTCAATGTGGTCGAGGCCGGCATCGGCACGCTCCGCGCCGCGCTGGAAAGGGGCGAAACCACCAGCGAGGACCTGGTCCGCGCGTACCTGGCGCGGATCGAGAAGTATGACTCAAACGGCATATGCCTCAACGCCCTGGTGGTGGTCAATCCGGACGCGCTGGAAGAGGCGCGGGCGTCGGACCGGCGGCGGGCTGACGGCTCCCTGCTCGGCCCGCTGGACGGCATCCCCTACACCGCCAAGGACAGCTACCAGGCCCGCGGCCTGACGGTGGCCGCCGGCTCACCTGCGTTCAAGGACCTGGTGGCACAACGGGACGCCTTCACCATCGAACGTCTCCGTGCCGGCGGTGCCGTGCTGATCGGCCTGACCAACATGCCGCCCATGGCCAACGGAGGTATGCAGCGCGGCGTATACGGACGTGCCGAGAGCCCCTACAACGCTGACTACCTCACCGCGGCTTTCGCATCGGGCTCCTCCAACGGTGCCGGCACAGCCACGGCTGCCAGCTTCGCGGCCTTCGGGCTGGCGGAGGAAACCTGGTCTTCAGGCCGCGCCCCGGCGTCCAATAATGCACTCTGCGCCTACACGCCCTCCCGCGGCGTCATCTCCGTGCGCGGCAACTGGCCCCTGGTGCCCACCATGGACGTGGTGGTCCCCCACGCCCGCACCATGGCGGACCTCCTGGAGGTCCTGGACGTGGTGGTGGCTGACGACGCCGAAACCCGGGGCGACTTCTGGCGTGTCCAGCCGTGGATCCCGGTACCCAAGGCATCTGCCGTCCGGCCGCCGTCGTACGTGGCCCTGGCCGTTCCGGACGGCGCCGCCGCGGCAGGCGTGCTCGCCGGCAAACGGTTCGGCATCCCCAGGATGTACATCAACGCCGACCCGGACGCCGGCACAGCAGCGAACCCGGGAATCGGCGGACCCACCGGCCGGCGCATCGACACCCGCGGCTCCATCATCGGCCTGTGGAACGCTGCCCGGCGCGATCTCGAAGCTGCCGGCGCGGAAGTGGTGGAGGTGGACTTCCCCGTGGTTTCCAACTACGAGGGCGACCGGCCCGGCGCGCCCACCATCGCCACCCGCGGCCTGGTATCCGCCGACTACCTCCGCCGCGAAATCGTCGACCTCTCCGCCTGGGCGTGGAACGACTTCCTGGACGCCAACGGCGATCCCCGGCTGAACCGGCTGGCCGACGTCAAGGGCGCCGACATCTTCCCGGCACCCGACGGTTCCCTGCCGGACAGGTACGACGGTTTCGACGACGACATCAGCGACTATCCGGCGTGGATCCGCGACCACGGCGTGCCGTCCCTGGCGGAGATCCCGCACCTGCAGGCCGGGCTGGAGGGCCTGGAAAAGACCCGCCGCACGGACCTGGAGCGGTGGATGGACCGGCTGGGCCTGGATGCCGTGGTGTTTCCCGCCGCGGCGGACGTTGGCCCCGCCGACGCGGACAGGAACCAGGAGTCCGCCGATCTGGCCTGGCGCAACGGCGTCTGGGTGTCCAACGGCAATCTGGTGCCGCGCCACCTGGGCATTCCCACCGTTACGGTTCCCATGGGGCTGGCCGCGGACATCGGCATGCCGGTGGGACTGACCATTGCCGGCCGGGCCTACAGCGACACGGAACTGCTGCGCCTCGCGGCGGCCGTCGAGGCCACCGGAAACCGGCGCGTACCCCCGCCGCGCACCACGTCCGCCGGAGACGTCGAATAGCCCTGTCCCGGACCTGGACGCTGCAGTTATTCTGGACGCAGTGATTTTCATTTCTTGCCTGTGATCCACAGCTTCCGCAGTCTTCACCCGTCGCTCCGGCTCCCGATTACGAACAGGGCGGTGATTCCGCGTGCCATGGAGGGGAACCCCGTTGTGGGTTCCCCTCCACCCGGCCCCCTTATCGGAAACATTCTCGGGAGACCCCATGGACACCCAGCCACACGGCACACCCCTCCTCACGCAGGTCACCCTCCGGCCTGACTGCGCCAACTGCTTCGCGCTCTGCTTCACCGCCTTTGGCTTTACCCGCTCGGCGGATTTCGCCATCGACAAGCCACCCGCTGCCGAATGCCCCAACCTGGCCACCGACTTTTCCTGCACCATCCACGACAGGCTCAGGCCCCGCGGCTTCCGGGGCTGCACGGTCTTCGACTGCTTCGGTGCCGGCCAGTCGGTCAGCCAGGGCCTCTTTGCCAGGATCAGCTGGCGGGAGGACCCTGCGTCGCAGCAGGCCACGTTTGGCGCCTTCCGGGTGGTCAAGCAGCTCCACGAGATGCTTTGGCACCTGGCCGAAGCGCACCGGCGAACCTACAGCCCGGACACTGCCGCCGACGTGCAGCACCTTCGGGTGACGCTCGAAGAGGCCGCGGCAAGCGGCGCGCAGGCCGTCCTGGAGCTCGACGTGGAGGCCCTGCACCACAGCACCGCACAGCTCCTGCGCACGGTCAGTGAAGAGGTCCGGGCAGGTTACTTTACGGACGACGCCGGCCCGGCCGCCCGCCTGCACGCTGGCGCCGACCTTGCCGGTGCCGGGCTGCGCGGGCTACAGCTGTGCGGCGCGGACCTTCGCAACGCAGTGCTGATTGGCGCCGACCTCCGCGGCACGGACCTCACGGCCGTGGACCTGCTCGGTGCCGACCTGCGGGATGCAAGGCTCGACGACGCCGACCTGGCCGGCGCGCTCTTCCTCACCCAGGCGCAGGTCACCTCGGCCCGGGGCAACGGGGGCACGCGGCTTCCGGCGGTGCTGGCGCGGCCCGGGCACTGGACGGACTAGGGCGCGCACCGCGGAGCGTGCGGCGGGCCGGGAGTCAGGCCCGGGAGAAAGTGTAGAAGCCCACCCCGTGGGCGGGAAGTTCCAGCTCCAGTGCCGGCACCCGGTCCACTGCCGTGATTCCGGCGCTGGAGCCGCTCCAGGCCTCCCGTGCCCGCCAGCCGCCGGGCTGCGGGAGGCCAAGGTCCGCGAGCGGCAGGGAACGGGCCAGGCTGGCCGTCCCGGTGTTGAAGCATGCCGCGTACCGGTCCTCCGACGTCGTGCTTTCTGCCGCCCAGACCACCAGGTCCCCGTCGCGGAGCAGCTCGCGGCTGTTGGAACCGGCCCGGTGGGCTGCCAGCAGGTCGGGGTTGGTCAGCAGGTCCAGGGTCTCCGGGGGTGAGGCCGGCAGGTCACAGCCGAGCATGAGCGGGGACCGGGCGATGCACCAGAGCGAGAGCATGGTGCGCTGCTCGTCGGCGGTGAGGCGGCTGAGCCGTTCCCCGCCGCGTTCGGCCCGCTGCGCCATCCGTCCCACCGGCAGCATGTCTGCGTCCGCCCAGCTGCCCGGCCGCTGGTGGGGTGCCCAGCGGGCCATGCGGGCGAACTGCGCTTCCACGTCTTCCCACACGTCCCAGAGGTCGTCGGAGACACGCCACATGGTGGCGTTGGCCCGCAGGTGGTCAAGCCGCGAAAGCGACAGCGCCCTGCCCGGTGAGAGGCTGAGGACCATGTCCCGGCCGCAGCGGTCCATGGCCTTCCGGTAGGCGGCAATTTCCGCGTCAAAGTAGGGGCCCAGCATGTCATCGGCCTTGACGAAATCCACGCCCCAGGCGGCGAAAAGCCGCAGCTGGGAGTCGTAATAGGCCTGGGCTCCGGGCTGGCTGTGGTCAAGGCCGTAGTTGTCCGCATTCCAGCTGCAGACGGAGGCGGTGTCCGCGATCAGGTCTGCTGTGGCAGTCGTTCCTTCCACCGGAAGCCGCTCGAGGACCGCCTGGCGGGGGATGCCGCGCATGATGTGCAGGCCGAACTTCAGCCCCAGGGCATGGATCCGGTCGGCCAGCGGCCTGAACCCCAGCCCGCCGGCCGCCGAGGGAAACCTGTTGACGGCCGGGAGCTGCCGCCCGTACGGATCGAGTTGCAGCCGGGCACCGTGGTTGTATCCGCCGGCCCGCGCAGCCGGTTCGTACCACTGGATGTCCACCACCACGGTGTCCCAGCCGTGCGGCAGGAGGTGCCGGGCCATGAATTCGGCGTTGGCCAGCACTTCAGCCTCGGTGACGGACGTGCCGTAGCAGTCCCAGGTGTTCCAGCCCATGGGCGGCGTGGCGGCGATAGTCATCCGGCCAAACTACAACGTTGGAAATCGATGCGCCACCCCGTGGAAGTGCCTTGACACCTGCATTTGTTAGCGCTGACAGTTGATGAAGCCACGAACCCGACCGGAGAGCCACCTCAATGAAGAACTGGGCAGGAAACCTCGAATACGCATCGTCCGCCGTGCACCGGCCAAAGTCGGTGAACGAGCTCGCCGCCCTGGTCGCGGCGGCGCCCCGGGTCAAGGCGCTGGGCTCGCGGCACTCCTTCAACCGGGTGGGCGACACCGAGGGGCTGCACATCCTGCTGGACGGCCTGCCGCACAGCATCGAGCCGGACAGCGAACGGCAGACCGTCCGGGTCAGCGGGGGCGTCAGCTACGGCGAACTGTGCCGGGCGCTTGAACAGTCAGGCCTGGCCATCCACAACCTGGCATCCCTCCCCCACATCTCGGTGGCCGGGGCCATCCAGACCGGGACGCACGGCTCCGGCGTCAACAACCAGTCCCTGGCGGGCGAGGTGCAGTCCATCGAGCTGGTCCGGCCGTCCGGGGAAGTCCTCACCCTGACCCGTGCTGACGGGGACGACTTCCTGGCCAGCGTGGTGGGCCTTGGCGCCCTGGGCGTCATCACCGCCGTCGAACTCTCCACCCGGCCCAGCTTCCGGATGCGGCAACGCGTCCTCGAAGACCTGCCGTGGGACGCAGCGCTGGCGAACTTTGATGCCCTGGTGTCCGCCGCCTACAGCGTGAGCCTCTTCACCACCTACGCGGGTGATTCGGTCAGCCAGGTCTGGCTCAAGGCCCTCGACAGCGAACCTCCACTGGCTAAGTTTTTTGGCGCCACCGCTGCCACCCGACCTCGGCATCCGCTGCCGGACATGTCCGCCGAGAACTGCACGCAGCAGCTGGACCAGGCCGGTCCGTGGCTGGACAGGCTGCCGCACTTCCGCCACGAGTTCACGCCCAGCAACGGCGAGGAACTGCAGAGCGAGTACATCCTGCCGCTGGAACACGCCCCGGCCGCCATCGAGGCCGTTCGCACCCTGGCGGACCGGTTGGCGCCGCTGCTGTTCATCTCGGAAATCCGGACCGGGGCGGCCGATGAATTCTGGCTCAGCCCGTTCTACCGGCAGCAGAGCGTGGCCCTGCATTTCACATGGAAGCCGCTGCAGGCGGACGTCGAAGCGCTCCTCCCGGAACTCGAGGACCTGCTGCGCCCCTTCGGCGCCAGGCCCCACTGGGGCAAACTCTTCACGCCGTCGCGGTTCGACTGGGAGCAGCTGTACCCGCGCTTCGCTGGCTTCCGGTTGCTCGCCTCGGCCCATGATCCTGAGGGGAAGTTCCGGAACGTCCTGCTGGACGGCATCCTCGGCGTTCCCGCTGCCAGCGGGCGCTGAAACTCCGGAACGCGCCAGGCCGTGACGGCGGCGGCGGCTAGGCTGGGGACATGAAACGCCGCTTCGCAGCCCTGTCCGCCGCCCCGCTCCTGCTCCTGCTCGCCGGCTGCGGCGCCGTGGAGGAGGCCGCTACGGATGCAGCCAACGATGCGGCATCCAAGGTTGCCACAGCGGCTGCGGACGAGGTCAACAAGCAGATCTGCGCCGTGGTCCAGGACGGCCTGGTGAGCGTGCAGGACAAGCAGGTGCTGGCCGGATTGGTTTCCGCCGCACGCACTGCCGGAGTCCCCGCGGACATCACGACGCCGTTGGGCGAGATAGCTGAGGCCGGAGACCAGGTGCCGGCCGAGTCGGTCCATGCACTGCAGGACGCCTGCGCAGCCTAGCGATACCCGGAGGCGCCAGCCTGCGCCGGTGTCCGGGCCCTTGTTATTGCGACTGATCGAGCCCGTGCAGTCCGCCCGCGGCGGGAGGTCCGTGACCCTTCCGGTCGTGGACCGTCCGGTCCCGTGAGGACCGCTCAGAAGACTGGGTCCCGTGCGGGGTCCGCTCGTGGCCGGCCCTGTGCTGCGGCGGGGCAAAGGGAACCACGTCCGAGTTCCTGCTCGCCGGTGCGGCCCGGATGAACTTGGCCAGTTCTTCGCGGAGCACAGTCCAGCCGATATCCGGGTCATCGGGGTAGGCGTCAACTTCCGCCTGCCGCGCTGCTTCCAGCGCCGCGATTCCGCGTTCGGTCAATTCGACCTTCAACTGGCGGCGGTCTGAGGGGTGCCGCGTCCTGGTGATCTGTCCCGCGGCTTCCAGCCGGGTGAGGACCCTGCCCAGGGTCTGGCTTTGCACGCGGATGGCATCGGCGAGCCGCTCCTGGTTCAAGGGTCCGCCGGACAGTCCTTCCAAGGCGATAACTGCGGCTCGTGTCAGCCCCAGCGGAGCCAGTGCTTCATCCTGCCGCCGTTGGACCAGACGCGCCGCCAGGGTGATCAGTCGATAGCTGTTCCGGGCATCCGGATCAAGATTGCTGGTCATCGGGCCGTGGCCTTCCTGTAGGTGGCAAAGCGGGGATCGCCCTTCATCGCTACCTACCTACAATAAGCATGCTTAGCATCATCGTCGCAAGTGAAGTCACTCCCCCTCCCCCCAAAAGGCCGGGCGGACGTCCCTTTTAGCGTGCTCGGCGGCCCTTTTTCAGAAAGTCCCCGCCGGCCCCTTGCGGACTAAAAGGCAAGTGTGCTTACTATCTAATTAGTAACCCTGCTTACTAAACAGCCAGCTTTGCTGGTTCTTAATCGCCAGCTGACTTGAGGAAAGAGAGCCCGATGACAGAGAACCAATGGCCCCAGACTCCCAACCCGGCCGTCACGGATCCCTACGGTGCCGCCACCGTCGAGGATGACTTCACTACCCCCTCGACGTCCGGTCCCGCCGGTGATTCGAAGACCGACGCCGCAAAGGCAGAGGCCTCCGACGTGGCAGGACAGGCAACGTCCGCAGCCAAGGATGTGGCACATACGGCGAAGGAAGAAGCCGCCAACGTCGCAGCCGAGGCAAAGACCAACGCCAAGGACCTGATGAATCAGGCGAAAACCGGTCTCAGCAGCGAGGCAGGCGCCCAGCAGCAGAAGGCTGCTGAGGGGATCCGCAACATCTCCGGCCAGCTGCACAGCATGGCCAGCGCCCCTGAGCAGCAGGGTATGACGAGTGACCTGATCCGGCAGGCAGCCGAACGCGGCGACTCGGTCGCGTCCTGGCTGGAGAACCGTGAGCCGGGAGACCTGCTCGGCGAAGTGCAGCGGTTCGCCCGCAACAAGCCCGGGACGTTCCTGCTGCTCGCCGCCGGTGCTGGCCTGCTGGCCGGCCGCCTGACCCGAAGCCTCACCGCAGGAGCTCCTGAACAGGCCTCAGGGACAGCGGGCGCCGGCCAGGCGCAGTCCCCCGCGGCCACGCAGCAGGCAGCGCATTCCGCACCGGTCCAGCCGCTCCACCAGGAGACCGTATACGCAGCGGGGACCGACGACCTGTTCGCCGAACCCACAGTTACCGGTACCCCATCCGCCACTTCAACCCTGCCGGGAGGCACCGCCGAGGACACGCCGCTGCGGTACGAGGATGACCCGTTCGGTGACGAGGACGGCTCCTACCGGACCGCGGAGGGCGGCTTCCGGTCGACGGAAGGACGCCCGTAATGAGTAGCCAGATTCCTGAGTCGCCGGGCGTGGCGCACCAGAAGGCAGAGACAGCGTCGCTGGGTGAACTGCTCGGCGATGTCACCCGGGACCTGTCCACCCTGATGCGCCAGGAAGTCGACCTCGCCAAAGCCGAACTCAAACAGTCCGCCACCCGGGCCGGTAAAGGCGGCGGCATGCTCGCCGGCGCCGGCGTCGCAGGCCACTTCGTCCTGCTCTTCCTGTCCCTGGCCCTGATGTTCGGCCTCGGCGCCCTCATGCCCCTGGGCTGGGCCGCCGTGATCGTCGCCCTCATCTGGGCCATCGCAGCCGCCATCCTGGCCAGCATCGGCCGGAAGAACCTCAAAG
Organism: Pseudarthrobacter equi; assembly: GCF_900105535.1. NCBI lineage: Bacteria > Bacillati > Actinomycetota > Actinomycetes > Micrococcales > Micrococcaceae > Pseudarthrobacter > Pseudarthrobacter equi. The sequence goes on along the minus strand of NZ_LT629779.1, from coordinate 394,838 downwards.
AAATCAAGGGCCTGCCCCAAACCGGCGAAACACTCGCCGAAATCCCCCCGACCCTCAAACCAGGTGAGGTAAACCGATGAGCGAAAACCCGGACGCAATCCGAGCAGATATCGAAGCCACCCGCGCACGCCTCGGCACCAACGTCGACGCCGTCGCGGACAAGGTCACTCCGTCCAACATCGTCCACCGCCAAACCGACAAACTCAAAGACGCCGCCACCGGCGTCAAGGAGAAAATCATGGGAGCAGCAGACCACACGGGCACCAGGGTGCAGAACACAGTCCAGGACACCACCCACTCCGGGGCCGGGCACACCACCAACGCCCTGCACAGCACCGGCGACACCCTCCACGACGCCAAAGACAACGTCGCCTCCACCCTCTCCGACGCCGGCCACACCGTCGCCGCCACACCGGACCGGGTCAAAGCCAAAACCCAGGGCAACCCCCTCGCCGCCGGCCTCATCGCCTTCGGCGCAGGCATGCTGATCTCCTCGCTGATCCCCGCAAGTGAGAAGGAACGCCAGGCAGCAGACCAGCTCAAAACCGCCGCCGAACCCCTCACCACCGAACTCACCGACGCCGCCAAAGGCATGGTCCAGGACCTCAAAGAACCAGCCCAACAGGCCATGGACAACGTCAAAACCACCGCCACCGACGGCATCGAACACGTCAAAACCGACAGCCAAGACGCCGCCACCGACGTCAAAGACCGCGCCACCACCGCCAAAGACACCATCCAAAACACCTAGGCAGGCGCAAAACCAGTAACAGCACCGGGGCCGTCTTTCCTTTTTGGAAGGGCGGCCCTGGTGTCTCCGTCCGCTACAGCAAAGGAACTGCCATGAAGAAGTTGCTCTTCGCCTTTTTGCCCGCCATCATCGGCCGCATCCTGCGGGCCAGGAAAGCCCGGCAAACGGGCGCCGGCCAGGTCCCGCCGAGGACCCGGTACTGACCAGAGGCCGTAACGGGGAGTTCGCCTAGCGCTTGCCCTTCTTGCGGGAGCCCTTGCCCCTGCCCTTGTCCGGGTTGGGGGCATATCTCTGCGCCACCTTGGGCGCTGCCTTCTTGGCACCCGAACCACGGCGGTCCGGTTTCGGGGCCTTCTTTTCCGTGACCGGCTGCGCGGAGGGCTGCCGTGAACTCTGTGCCGTCCGGCCGCGGACGATGCCGATGAACTCTTCCAGGACCTCGTCGGTACTGTCCGTGACCCACACCAGGGCGATCTCGGTGCCGGGCGCGTCGGTGGCGCGGCGGGCCACAGTGTCTTTGACGTTGAAATGGCGGGCCACGGACATGGGCAGGATCACCAGTCCGGCGCCGGAGGCCACCACCTGCAGGGCCGGCTCGGGGCCACCCAAGGCCGCCACGTCCAGGAAGGACTCCTGGTCCAGGTCCGCCAGCGCCACGTCCTCGAACACCGAAATTTCGTGGCCCTTGGGAGCGACCACCACGGCCTGCTCCTCGTACAGGGGAATCACGCTGAGGCCTTCGCGCCCGATCGGGAGCCGGACGAAGGCCATGTCCGCGGAACCGCCGCGGACCGCCTCAGCCGGGCCGCCGCCGTCGTGCATCTCAGCGTGAAGGGGAATGTGCGGCATGCGCTCTTCCCAGCGGCGGATCCATTTGCCCGGCGTCACGCCCGGAACATACGCGATGCGCAGCTCGCGCGGCGCTTCGGCGGGAATGTCGCCGGTGGAAACGGCGTCGTCTGGGGAGGAGGTTGTGGAGGGCACGTCTTCACAGTACCCGCCGCCCGGATACCCTTGAAGCATGACCTCTGCAAACTCCCAGTCCATGAAGCCGGCCACCGTTGCCAAGAAACTTGGCATCCACCTGCCCGCAACACCGCAGGAGTTCCAGGATTCGACCATCACCCGCGAGGAATTCGCCGAACTCCAGGCGAACCCGCCGGAGTGGCTCGCCGAGCTGCGCCGCAACGGTCCGCACCCCCGCCCTGTGGTGGCACAGAAGCTGAACGTCTCCATCAGCGGCCTGGCGCGCGGCGGCGTCGAGGACGCGCTGACGACGGCGGAGATCACCGCGCTGCTGCAGGCTCCGCCGCAGTGGCTGGTCACCGAACGCTCCACCCACGCAGCAGTCCGCGCCGAGGCGCAGCGGGTGAAGGACGAGGCCGCCAAGAAGGAAGCCAAGCGGGCCCGCGCCAACTGACGCCACCGCTCCACATAAATCAGAAGCTTGTCCGCAGATCTGAACCCTGAAGGCCCGGATCTGCGGACAGGCTTCTGTTGTTTCCGGTGTGCTCCCCTATCCAGGGGCCGGATCAGTCCTGATGCAGCTGGATGTAGTTGCCGCAGCCGTCGTCGAACACGGCACTGATGCCGGACGGGTCCTCGGCCGGCGGGCTCTTGAAGGTAACGCCCGCGGCCATCAGGCGGTCGTATTCGGCCTGGACATCCGGCACGCCAAACACGATGGCCGGCAGCCCTGCCTCGTGGACCGCGTTCATGTAGTCGGCCCCGAGGGGGTTGTCGCTGGGCTCCAGGAGGAGTCCCGCTGAGTTGTCCGAGGCACCCGGGTCCTTGATGATGTACAGGTTGTACTCCGGCATGGCCATGAGGGTGTCGAAGCCCAGGGTGCCGGTGTAAAAGGCGTGGGCGGCGGCAGGGTCCTTGACGTGGATGCTGCACATTTTGATTCGCATGGACCCCAACATACCCTCGCCGGACGCCTAGCTGACAAGGATCTGGGTGGCGGATTCTTTAAGCTTTCCGTTGGCCCATTTCATCTGCCGGATGTTCTGCGCGTGGCAACGCTCCGCCACCTCCAGCAGGTCCTTGTGTTTGATGCCCTGGGCTGCCTGCGCCACGAGTTCCCAGTCCGCGGAGACGCCGCAGGCCTTGATGTAGGCCTCCCGGAGGTCGCGCAGGAGCAGCAGCCCTGCCTCGGCGTCACGGCCCACCAGCTCGCTGCCCTTCTCGCGGATCTTCTCGAGGAGCGTGTTCTCAGCCTTCGGTTCGGGATCCAGTTCCCGGCCGTAGCGGCCGGCGATGGCGGCAATCTCACGGACGTGCTGCTGGGACCATTTCGCCAGGTCGCGGGCCAGGTGGTAGATCTCGTGGTCCACTTTGTGCCGCTCCGAGACGCGGAGAAGGTGTTGGGCGAGGTCGTTCTCGTCCCGGTGGAGCTGTTCCAGTACCAGTCCGATTTTCACAGCGATGCCTCCCCTTCGTCGGTGCCGCCGTTGCCGTCCGCGGGACCGGTGCTGTCCCCGGAGATTTCCTCGCCGGCCAGCGCGGACGGGATGCCCCTGGTCCGGGCCTCTGCCGGGAAGTCGCCGGCGGGGGCGGAGGCTGTGTTGGTGGGGGCAGGGGCGGGCCCGTCGCCGGACCGCACTTTGGAAATCCGGGCAGCCGCGGTCTTGAAGATGGGCTGCTTGGAGGCGGCGTCCCAGTCCGTGATGGTCAGCTCGTTGGCGGCGCGTCCTGCGCCGTCAGGTTCGTGCCCGCCCGGCGTATCCCAGTAGCCGTAGTGGAACGGCAGGAACACCACGCCGCCCCGGATGCCGCCGATCCGCACCTTCGCCTGCACGGACCCGCGCGGAGTGGCCACCTCTGCAAGGTCCCCCTCGGCAAAGCCGTACGTGCCGGCGTCGTGCGCGGACAACTCAACCCAGACGTCCGGTGCCGCTGCCTGGAGTTCCGGCGCCCGCGCCGTCTTGGTCCGGGTGTGGAAATGGAACAGGGTGCGGCCGGTGATCAGCTGCAGCGGGAACTCCTTGCTGGGGAGCTCGTGCGGCGGCACGTATTCGGCGGCTTTGATGAGGGCGCGGCCCTCCGGGTTCAGTGCCTTGTACTCGGTGGGGTCCACGGGGGCGCCGGTGATGAGGTCGCGGCCGTAGGTCTCGCAGTAGTCCGGGTGTGCCCAGAACTTCCCGTCAGCGTAAATGCGTTCGGTGCCGTCCGGGTTCTCCTCGTTGCACGGCCACTGGATGCCTGAGCCGCCGAGCAGCTTGCCGTAGGTGATGCCGGTGTAGTCGCACGGACGCCCGCGGGTGCACTCCTTCCAGGCCTCGAACGCCGACTCGGGACTGTCCCACTTGATCAGTGGCTCGCCGTCCTTGTCCTTCAGCCCCATCCGGTGGGCGTAGTCGATGAAGATGTCCAGGTCCGGGCGGGCCTCCCCGGGCGGGTCCACCGCCTTCTCGGACAGGTGCACGGTGCGGTCCACATTGGTGAACGTCCCTGTCTTTTCACCCCACGTGGCGGCGGGGAGCACGACGTCGGCCAGCTGGGCGGTCTCGGTCAGGAAGATGTCCTGCACCACCAGGAAGAGCCGGTCCTGCTCCAGGATGGAGCGGATCCGCCGCAGCTCCGGGAGGGAAACGGCAGGGTTGGTTCCGCTGACCCACAGGAGCCGGATGGAGCCGTCTTCCGCGTAGCGCATCATCTGCATCAGGTGGGTGGGCGGAGAGTAGTGCGGGATGGACATGGGGTCCACGTTCCACACGCGCGCCAGGTCCTTGATGTGGGCATCGTTGGACCAGTTCCTGAACGCTGCGAGGTCCCCGTCCGCCCCGCATTCGCGCGTGTTCTCGGCCGTCGGCTGGCCGTTCATCTGCAGGATCCCGCACCCCGGCTTGCCCAGCATGCCGCGGATGATGTTGATGTTGTTCACCTGGACGGCGGCGGCGGTGCCCTGGTTGGACTGGTAGAAGCCCTGCAGCACTGTGGACAGGAGCCGTTCCGCGTGGCCAAGGATCCGCGCCGCTTCCTCGATCTTTGCGGCCGGAACACCTGTGATTTCGGCAGCCAGCGCGGGTGCGTACTTCGCCACCTCCTTCTCCAGGTCCTGGTAGCCCACCGTGTGCGCCTGGATGTAGTCCCCGTCCACCCAGCCGTTGGCGATGATGTGGTGGAGGATGGCGTTCATGAGGGCCACGTTGGTGCCGGGCCGGGGCGCCAGGTGCACCGTTGCGGCCCGGGCAACCTCGGTGAGGCGCGGATCCACGCAGATGATTTTGGGCGGGTTGGGCCCGGCCAGCCGGTCCAGCATCCGGGTCCACAGGACGGTCTGCGTTTCAGCCACGTTGTGGCCGTAGAGGGCGATGACATCCGCGTGGTCCACGTCCGTGTATGAGCCCGGCTGGCCGTCGCAGCCGAATGATTCCTTCAGTGCTTCCGCCGCGGTGGCGGTGCAGAGCCGGGTGTTGCCGTCCACGTGGTTGGTCCCGATCCCGCCGTGCGCAATGGTCCCCAGGGTGTAGTACTCCTCGGCGAACAGCTGGCCTGTGGTGTAGAACCCCAAGGCGCTGGGGCCCTGCTCCGCCAGCAGGGCTTTGGACCGGGACACCACACGGTCCATGGCCGTTTCCCAGTCGGTCTCCACGAGTTTGCCGCCTTCCCGGATCAGCGGCCGGGTCAGCCTGTCCGGGGACGCGTTCGCCTGCCAGCCGTACAGGTCCTTGGGACCGAGCCGGCCGTGGTTCACGCGGTCTGAGGCACGGCCGCGCACGCCCACAATCCGGTTGTCTTTGACGGCGATGTCCATCGCGTCGCCGTTTGAATGGAGGATGGAGGCGGTCTGGACCCACCGGTCCACGGATTCCGCGTCAACTCCTTCGGCCAGGTGGGTGTCCACGCGCACCGGCCACGTTCCGCCGCCGCGATACGGAGTCCTGGTACCCCACGGTTCTGCGATCCGGTCAATCCGACCCATCGGTTCATCTCCCGTCCCAAAGCGCGCCCGGCACCCCTGGGATGCGCATCAAGCCTGCGCACCCAAGCCGTGCAGCAGCGCTGCACCTGCAGTACACGGGAAACGTACCCTTCCCCGCGGCGGCAAAACGCCCGCACGCAGCCGACATTGACCGCGCTGACGGAACAGGGTGCAATTGAATGACCAGCCCGGGATTCCGCGGCCCGGGCGCACGCTGGAGGTGCCAGGTGGCAGCCGTGACGGAAGGACTTGTGCAGGGACTCGTTGAGGGTGCCTGGGCGCTGGTGCTGTGCGGGCCGGTGCTGGTAGCCAGCGTTGCCGCCACGGTTTTTGTGGTGCGGCGCAGGACCCTCTTGGCGTCCGACGGCGGGGGGCAGCGTTCGGACCAGCTCTTCTGGGACCTTTTCCTTGGCTCATGCGTGGCAGTTCCCGCGCTGCTGATCCCTACGCTGATTTCCCCTTGGACCGGCCTGTTCCTGGCCGGCGCCGCCGTGGCAGCGGGCATCGGTGCGTACCGCTGGACGCCGCGCTACCTGGCCGGACGCTCACGCCGTCGGGATGATCTTGCGCGGGAGGCAGCGCATCAGGCGGCCCGGGCCAGGCACGATGAGCTGATGGCCCGGTGGAGCCGCTACGAGCTGGATCCTGCGTGCAGCATCGACTACCCAGGCCTCACCGATGTCCGCCTTCCCGAAACATCCGCGCTGATCAAGGCCATACGGGCGGCTGAAGAGCTTCGGAGCGTTCCCGGCCACGGCAGCGGTTCCGCCGGTGGGAAGGAGTATCCCGACGCCGTTTCCAGCCTGGCTGCCTCCCTCGCCGATGCCGAGCGGGCGGCGGGCATTCCGGCGGGCCAGGCGCAGGGGCCAGGTTAAGTGGTGTGTCGGGAGCGGTGGAGCGCCCACCGCCGGCGGGGATAGCATCCCAGAATGAAGCCAGAGGAAATACCAGCCCGCGACCAGTACGGCCGGCTGCTGGAGGACCGCGGGGTCTGGCGGCAGGCCACCACACTTGAGGCTGCCGGTGAACTGACCGCGCGCTGGCTGGAGGGTGGAAGTTCCTACCAGCCCGGGCACTTCGCGGCAGACTACGACGACGAAACCAACCCGATCGCCGCCGCGCTGGCGGAGCTGAACCGGAACGGGCTGTTCACCAAGGAATCCCAGCCCGGCATCCAGGACGGCCGCGCAGCGCAACGGCAGTACGTCACCGGGTTCTGCAGTGCCGCGACGGCCGGCGATCTGCTGGCACTGTCCACCCGCACGGAGCTTGTGACCATCGCCCACGCCCCGGGCGAGGCCAGCAGCGCTGCCATCCCCGTCACCCTGGATGGTTCGGAGGTGGTGACGGTGCTCGGGTCCAGCGAGAACCCCGTGGATGAAGAGCAGATCAAGGCCTGGTCCGACGAGACCAACGACTCCCTGGCCCTGTTACTGGCTGATTCCTGGTACGTGGAAATCCTGGACCCGGTGTGGGGCCGCAACGACGTCCTCCTGCCTGCGGTGCTGGGCGCGCTGACGGGGCAGAACTAGCGGGAAGTTGTCCCGGTCTTCGCTTCGCAACAGGTTGCAATTTCTCGCTGACCCCACTCCGAGCCGACCTGTCCACCGGCCGGCTGCGGGACGTACCGCATGACGTCAGGTCAGCGCGGCATGCAGCCGGCGATCAATGCGGGAAACGATGCCGGTGAACACGGCATCGTCGTCGAGAGCGCGGGTCATGATCAATCCGCCCTGTATCGCTGCCACCGCGTCTACTGCGAGGTCAGCGGCATCGGACTCGGCAATTCCACCGCGGTGCAGCGTCTCCGCGAGTACGCTCACCCAGTCGGCGAAGTACGAACGAACCTCCCGGGCGAAGGTTTCCTGCTCTTCCCCCAGGGTCATGGCAGCGAACAAGCACACCCTGTCCCTGGAGGCGAAGTACTCCTCCACCACCTGCGACATGAGCGTCACCGCCTGAGCTGCGTCGTCCGCTGTGCGGAGCGGCTCAAACACCTGATGGTCGAACCAGTCGCGCACTTGGGCCAGGACGGCCCCAGCCATGTCCGCTTTCCCGTTGGGGAAAAAGTGGTAAAGGCTGCCCCGTCCTATGCCGGTCTCCTGCTGAATGACCGACAACGATCCGCTCTCGAAACCCCGCCGGCGGAAGACGCCCGCGAGGGCCCGAACCGCGTCTGATCGATCGAGTACCGTTCGGGGCATTACAGGCCAAGCTCAGTCAGGCCCGGGTGGTCCGCCGGTCGCGGGCCCGAGTGATCCCAGAAGAACTTGCGCCCGGATTCGTCGATCGCCACGTCATTGATGCTCGCGTGGCGGTGGGTCATGAGTCCGTCATCGTCGAATTGCCAGTTCTCGTTGCCATACGCCCGGAACCACTGCCCGGTAGCGTCGTGAAACTCGTAGGCGAAGCGCACCGCAATCACGTTCCCGGTGTACGCCCAGAGTTCCTTGATCAGCCGGTAGTCCATTTCCCGCTCCCACTTACCGGCGAGGAAGTCCACGATCGCCGGACGACCCGTCAGGAACACTGAACGGTTCCGCCACCGGCTGTCCTCGCTGTAGGCAAGCGAGATCCGCTCAGGATCACGCGTGTTCCATGCATCCTCAGCGCTGCGTACTTTCAGGACGGCAGAAACTTCATCGAACGGGGGAAGTGGAGGTCGCGACATCGGATTTCCTTTCGTCATCTCTTTGTACCGATCGGTTCAGAGTGTACTTAAAGGTACAAACCCGTATGAGGGGAAGTCAACACCAGCAAAAGGATTCCCCAAATCCGCGCAGGCAGCCGAGTGACTCGGCGCCATTAGTTAAAGGTCGTGGGGACAGATTTCCGTGCCAACCAGTCCGGATCGCCCCTGTCCGTAGGAGGGGTCACCGTCATTCCCCGCCCAGATCACGCCACCCCGCGGGCAGGTCATCACATCGAATGCCCTGCCGTATAAATGCGCCCGCAGATGGTGACCGTCGTCCTCGACCACTTTCCACCCGGCTGCCGTCAGTTGAGCGCGATAGTGCTGCAGCACGTCGACGTCCCCCGAGAGCTTGAACCAACGGGTACAACCGCCCACACCACTCATGCCCCCGCCGCTGAATTGGCCCACGTGGCTGATGGAATCAAACACCTGCTGGGCTGCTCGATCCGCCGAGGCCATGGGCTCAGCCGTCCCCTCTGTCACGCACTGTGGAGACGAGACGTACTGCGTCTCGAAACGCTGCCCCAGGGCCAAGGGCGTGACAGCAAACATGCCGATCAGCATAAGGGCCGGAATAGCCACAGCCGTCAGCCGCATCCACCGCCTGACCGAAAGCACGAAACCAATAAGGGCGAAGAGGGTTACCAGCAGGAGCGCCAACTTGGAGGGACCGGCCGTCAACCCCCACATGAGTCCATCGAATGCACTGCCCGTGACATCGCCGTAGACACTCATGAATCCGTAGTGGACCAGCACACCCAGAACCGCCAGTCCTGCCCCAATAACGAGCAAGACCGCGGCGGTTGCGGACCGGCCGGTCTGGCGCATGGCTCATAGTAGGTTCGGGCCGACCGAATGTCTACGGGCCTTTCGCAGCCATCCCGGCAACGGCCAGGTTACTCCTCAAATCACTTCTGATGGCACAAACGGCGCCACATACGAAAGGTGCGGGGCAGCGCCGTCCGCTGCCCCGCACCTACTCAAACACAGTGGCCCTACAGCTCCACGGTGCCGCTCTCGCCGACGCTCATGCGGCTGTTCGTCACCTTGGACTTGACCCACTGCAGCACCGTGGCCGCCGTACCGCCCGGGCTGGTCCAGTATTCTGCAGAGTCCGAATCCACCCGGAGCAGGCATACCTCGGGGGTGTCCGGCCCGTCCGGGAACCATGCCTCAACAACCTGGTTCCACATTTCGTGGATCTTGGCGCGGTCCGTGACCACCTCTGCGGTCCCGGCGACGGAAACCCACTCGGTGTTCTTGCCGAAGGAGACGTTCACGCGGGAGTCCGCGCGGACGTGCGCAACCTGCGAGGTGCCGAGCCCGGTGAAGAACCACATGTCGCCGTCGTCCTTGACCTCCTGGACGGCCAGCGGCCGGCTGACGAGGGCGCCTTCTTCGTTGATGGTGGTGACCATTCCGATCTTGGAATCGTTGATGATCTCAGTAACCTTGCTGATGCTCTGGGCGTCAGTCATGCCTCACCTCGTTCGTCTGGAGTCGGGGACACTCCCCACCGCCAGCCTATTAGTAAGCATGCTTATTTGCCAGCGCGGTCAGGCGCCCGCAGGAACGGACACGCGCGCCACTTCGGCGATACGCTCCGCGGTGCGGCGGCCCATCCTGATGGCACCGTCCACGTGCTGGTAGCCCTCGGCGGCGAGGTCGGAGGAGGACCAGTAGATGGGGCCCACCGGGGCGTGCTGGTCCTTCCCGTACCGGTGCAGGCCGCCGAGATCGTAGCTGGCAGCGTAGGCGCCGCGGGTCCACTCCTCGGAGCCCCAGTCGGATTCGTAGTACACCTCGGGAGTGAGAGCTTCGTCGCCGAGGTAACCGGCGACGGACGCAAGGATCGCCTTCCTGCGCTCTTCGGCACTCAACTCGAAGACGGCGTCAGCCTTCTCATCGGACACGAAGCCCACCAGGGTACCGCGGGCATCGGCGTGGTTGGTGTTGTCGTAGACCTCCTGGACCAGGGCATCAGCGCCGAAGCCGGTGCCCGAGAGCCCCTTGTCACGCCAGAACGGCGTGGCGTACACGGCGTGGACCTTGATGACCAGGCCCAGGGATTGGTGCTGGTGCATCTGGTGCTGGCGGCGCGGCAGCGGCGGGTTGAACGAGACGCGGGAGTACAGGTTGGGCGGGACGGCCATGATGACGAAGCGGGCGTTGACGGTGGCGCGGTCTGATTCAACGGCCACGCGGTGCCCGCCCTCGGCGTCGGGCTCCCAGTTGACGGTGCGCACCGGGGAATTAAGCACGACGTCGTCGCCGAGGTCCTGCGCCAGCAGCTGCGAAACCTGCTGCATGCCGCCCACCACGCGGCGGTCCAGGATAAAGTCCTCGTCCGTGAGGTTGGTGAAGGAGCCCGCGGACGCTGCCATGAGGACGGCCTGCAGGGCCGAGAAGGAGTGCGCGGGCTTGGTGAGCATGCCGCCGGCGATGAACAGGCCGATGTTCTTGCAGGCTTCCTCGCTGGCCGAGTTCTGCCGCAGCCAGTGATGGAACGAGATGGTGTCCAGTTCCCGGGCCTTCGGGTGCGCCCATGGCTCGGCGGGCCCAATCTCAGCCGCGAGCTTATCCAGGATGGCCACCAGGCGGTCCATTTCGACGGCGGTTTCCGGGTCCACGGGGAACGAGTCGCCGGTGTAGCGCACGGGGACGCCGTCGGCGCCGATGTAGACGGACTCACCGTCGCGGTAGCGCGGGTAGGTCTCCAGGTTCAGTTCCTCGAGCAGTTCCAGGAGCGCTTCCTGGTCCGGGGAGACCCACTGGCCGCCGATTTCCAGCATGGCGCCGTCCACAGTTCCGGTCCACGTGCGCCCGCCCACCCGGTCACGGGCCTCGAGTACGGCGACGCTGAGGCCGGCCTTCTTCAGTTCGCGGGCGGCCGTGAGTCCGGACGGCCCGGCTCCTACGACGACGACGTCGCGGTTCAGGTTCAGCATGATGTCCTCTCTGCGGTCCCGGGTGATGGAAACCACTAAATGAATGGCATTCATTTAGTAGAACTATAGCCCGTCCGGCCGGGCAGCGGAAGTGCCTGGTGCAATAATGCGGAGGACACCGAGGAAAGGGCAGAAATTGCCGGCAGTACCAGCAGCACAGCAACGTCCGGCTACCGACGGCGGGGTCCGGAGAAGGCGCGCCGGACGGCCTTCCTCGGCGGTACTGGACAAGGCAGGCATCACCGCGGCGGCCCTGGAGCTCGTGGGCAGGAAGGGGTACGACGGCCTGACCATGGCCGCCCTGGCCAAACTCCTCGAGGTGGCACCCTCAGCCCTCTACAACCACGTGTCGTCGAAGCAGGACGTCCTGCTGCTGGTGGAAGACCACCTGATGTCCCTGGTGGATGTATCCTCCTTTGGCGCCGCCCCCTGGGATGACGCGGTCCGGACGTGGGCCTGGAGCTACCGCAATGTCTTCGCCGAGCACACGCCGCTGATTCCGGTCATCGCCGTACTGCCGGTTACCGACGCGCCCCAGACGCTGGCCATGTACGAGACGGTCAGCAAGGGATTCCTCGACGCCGGCTTCCCCCAGGAGCGGATCATCTCCGCCATCGTGGCGCTGGAGTCGTTCATTTTTGGCTCCGCGTACGACGTCACCGCGCCGGAAGACATCTTCGATCCCGGCACCATGGCCGAATCCACGCCGTACTTCACCGCTGCCGTCCGCGGGGCTGCGGGCACCGCACTCCGCGGATACACCCAAGCTCCGGAGGGCACCGAAGCGGCCGCGGACCCCCTCCGCGCCGCCGACGCCGCCTTCACGCTGGGCCTCGATGCCCTGGTGGCCGGGCTGGGTGGACTTCGGAAGGCGGACTGACCCGGGGGCCAACAATCACGGCTTGCCGGATCGTGCTTGTAGTACAAGTTTTAAACTTGTATCCTAAGAAGGTGGGCGAAGGAGCCCAGTCCCGCCCTTAGGAGAATCCATGAGCACCGTCGACCTGATCCGGCACGTCAAGCTGTCCACCGCCCGCCTCCCCCTCGCCGTTCCCATCAGCGACGCCAAGGTGTTCACCGGCCGGCAGAAGCCCATGACCGAGGTGGTCTTCCTCTTCGCCGAAATCACCACCGAACTGGGCCACTCCGGCATCGGCTTCAGCTACTCCAAGCGCGCCGGCGGCCCTGCCCAGTACGCCCATGCCAAAGAGGTGGCCGAGGGCATCATTGGCGAGGACCCCAACGACATCGCCAAGATCTACACCAAGCTCCTGTGGGCCGGCGCCTCGGTGGGCCGCTCCGGCGTCGCCACCCAGGCCCTGGCCGCCATCGACATCGCCCTTTATGACCTCAAGGCCAAGCGCGCCGGCCTCCCCCTCGCCAAGTTCCTGGGCTCCTACCGCGACTCCGTACAGACCTACAACACCTCCGGCGGCTTCCTCAACGCCTCCCTGGACGAGGTCAAGGCACGCGCCACCCAGTCCATCGAGGAGGGCATTGGCGGCATCAAGATCAAGGTGGGCCTGCCGGATTCGGCCGAGGACCTGCGCCGCGTGGCCGGCATCCGCGAACACATCGGCTGGGACGTTCCGCTGATGGTGGACGCCAACCAGCAGTGGGACCGGGCCACAGCCCTGCGCATGGGCCGCCGCCTCGAGGAGTTCAACCTCATCTGGATCGAAGAGCCGCTGGATGCCTACGACTTCGAAGGCCACGCGCACCTGGCGCATGTCCTGGACACCCCCATCGCCACCGGTGAAATGCTGGCCTCCGTGGCCGAGCACAAGGGCCTCATCGCCGCCAACGGCTGCGACATCATCCAGCCTGATGCCCCGCGCGTCGGCGGCATCACCCAGTTCCTCCGCCTCGCCGCCCTCGCGGACGAACGCGGCCTGGGCCTGGCCCCGCACTTCGCCATGGAAATCCACCTGCACCTCGCCGCGGCCTACCCCCGCGAGCCGTGGGTGGAGCACTTCGGCTGGCTGGACCCGCTGTTCAACGAGCGCCTCGAAACCAAGGACGGCCGCATGATCGTTCCGGACCGCCCGGGCCTCGGCGTCACGCTCAGCGACCAGGCCCGCGCCTGGACCACCGATTCCGTGGAGTTCGGCGCATAACGCTGAAGCCGTAACCTTGAGCCATGAGCCGGAACCTCACCGCGGACCTCGCCGCCGACCTTCGCAACCGCATCGTTGACGGCATCATCCAGCCGGGTGAGAAGCTTCCCAGCGAAAACACCCTGATCAGCGACTTCGGCGTCAGCCGGACCGTGGTGCGTGCCGCGCTGACGAGGCTCCAGGCCGAAGGGCTCGTGGAAACCGAACGGGGGCGCGGCAGCTTCGCCCTCACGCCGCCGTCGGACGGGCCCCAGGCTGTACCCGGGGCCCGTCCAGTGGCCACCACCGAGGACCGGCTGCACCTGCTGGAGTTCCGGATGGGCGTTGAGACGGAGGCCGCGGCCCTGGCGGCGCGCAACCATACGGAACGGCAACTGCGGGCTGTGGGCACTGCGCTGGAGGCGTTCACCGAGAGCGCGGGACACCCGTCCCATGCCATGAAATCGGACTTCGACTTCCACCGGGCGGTGGCGGCGGCCTCCGGCAACCCGTATTACTCCGACTGCCTCGCAGCACTGGGCCAGACGATGATTGCCATGCCCCGCACCCGGTTGATGACCGGCGTCGAGCACTACGCGCGGGACCACTTCGACCAGGTGGTCCAGGAGCACCGGTCCATCCTGGACGCCATCGCTGACGGTGACGAGGCTGCCGCCGCCGCGGCCATGCGCAGCCACCTGGCCAACTCCCGACGCCGGTTCAAGGCATCCGCGCGGCCGTCCGGCGAGCCTGGACCCAGGCCCGAGTCCTAAGCCTGTTCGCGGATCCGGGCCTTCAAAGCCCGGATCCGCGAACAAGGCCCTGATGGGCGGGGCGTCACCCGGCCGGCGCCCCCGCGGCCGGCATTGTTTCCCCAATCAACTCCAGGAGCCGCAGCACCGCAGGATTTGCCGTTTCCTCGTTCCAGGCCAGCTCCAGGTCCACCCGGTTCAGTTCCTGCATGCCGTGGCGGCCGTCGATTTCGTGGAACTCCACCCCGGGCGGGGCGAAGGCCATGGCCGAGGCAGGAACCAGGGTCACTCCGAGCCCGGCCTGGACGAACGCCAGCAGCGCCGGTACCTGGCTGGCGTACTGGGTGATGTTGGCATGGGCGCCGGCACTGGCGAACAGGCGCAGCACCAGGTCGTGGAAATACCGGGCCTCCTTGGTGGAGTACATCAGCAGCGGGCGCCGGTCCAGGGATCCCAACGGCAGCGGCTGGCCGTCGGCGATTCCGGTGTTGCCCAGGATCGGGTTCCCCTCGGGCACCGCCACCACCAGCCTGTCCTGCATCAGCGGCCGGGACACCACCCCCGGCCGGGCCACGATGGGCCGCAGCAGGCCGATGTCCACATTGCCCTTCACCAAGCCGTCCATCTGGTCAGTGGACACGAGCTCCCGCAGCACAAAGGACACCCCGGGCATCCCTTCGGCCGCCTTCCGGAGCATCATGGGCAGCGCGCTCTGGCCGGCAATCGCCGTGTAGCCCACGGTGATGGTCCCCGCCTGCCCGGAGGAAACCCGGCGGACGTCCATGTCTGTCTTGATGCACATGTCCAGGATCTGACGGGCCCTGGGCAGCAGGGTTGCGCCCGCTGCGGTCAGTTCCACCTTCCGGCTGGTCCGGCTGAACAGCGTGGTGTTGAGCTTCTTTTCCAGCATCTGGATCTGCCGGCTGAGCGGCGGTTGGGTCATGTTGAGCCGTTCGGCAGCGGCGCCGAAATGCAGTTCCTCGGCCACGGCCACGAAGGCTTCTAACTGGGGCAGCGAAAACATCAATACCTTTACTGGATTGTCGAGTGCAGAAATTGGCTTGGACCTGTATCGATCGCTTCCCATATCGTCTGTGAACAGGACCACACAAAGCAACCCCACCAGGAGCCCTGCACCATGAAGAGCACAGCGCTGTGACCACTACCTTCAATCCCGCCCAGCACCTCAACCAGGTTCGCATCACCGGTGTGACCATCACGCCCGTCGCATTCAAGGACCCGCCACTCCTTAATACTGTCGGCGTCCATGAACCCTTCGCCCTGCGCGCCATCATCGAGGTCCTCACGGATTCGGGCGTATCGGGCTTCGGCGAGACCTATGGCGACGCCGGCCACCTGGCACGGCTGCAGCTGGCAGCCGCATCCCTGGCCGGCGTGGACGTCTTCAACATCAACACCCTCCGCAGCCGCATCGCGCAGGCCCTCAGCGTGGACACCATCGAGGGCGGCCACGGCATGAGCGGCATGGTCACCGGATCCAGCACGGCGGACCGCGTCCTGTCCGCCTTCGACGTCGCGGCACTGGATATCCAGGGGAAGCTCCTGGGCCGTCCCGTCAGCGACCTGCTGGGCGGCGCAGTCCGGGACTCCGTGCAGTTCAGCGGCTACCTGTTCTACAAATGGGCCGGGCATCCGGGCCAGGAGGAGGACCGGTGGGGTGCCGCACTGGACCCGGAAGGCATTGTCCGGCAAGCACGGGCGATGGTGGACTTCTACGGCTTCGGCGCCCTGAAGCTGAAGGCCGGCGTCTTCCCGCCCGAGGAAGAAATCGCCGCCATCCATGCCCTCCGCGCGGAGTTCCCGGACCTGCCGCTGCGCATCGACCCCAACGCCGCCTGGACCGTGGAGACCTCCATCCGGGTGGGGAAAGAACTGGACGGCGTCCTGGAATACCTTGAAGACCCCACGCCGGGGATCGGCGGCATGGCGGCGGTCCGCAGGGAAGTGGGCATGCCGCTGGCCACCAATATGTGCGTTGTCAGCTTCGCGGACGTGGCCCCCGCGGTCGCGGCCGGCGCCGTGGACGTCATTCTCTCCGACCACCATTTCTGGGGCGGCCTGCGCCGCAGCCAGTTCCTTGCCGGGATCACCGAAACCTTCGGGCTTGGCCTGTCGATGCACTCCAACTCACACCTCGGCATCAGCCTGGCCGCGATGGTCCACCTTGCTGCGGCCACCCCCAACCTCGATTACGCCTGCGATACGCACTGGCCATGGAAGGACCCGGAGGAGGACGTCATCGAGGGCGGTGTCCTCCGGTTCACGGACGGTGCCGTGGGGGTCCCCACGGCACCCGGCCTGGGCATTACGGTGGACCGGGACGCCCTGGAGCGCCTGCACCGGCAGTACCTGGACTGCGGGCTGCGGAGCCGTGACGATACCGGTTACATGCAGCGCCTGCACCCCTCCTACCAGCTGCAGAGCCCCCGCTGGTGAGCGCACCGGACAGTATCCAATCCTTGCGGATCGTGGTCACCGATCCCATCATCAGCCGCTTCGAAGAGGCGTTAAGGTCCGACGGCGGCGCGCACCACTGGGACATGGCTGCGGCATGGTCTCCGGAAAGGCGGGCCGCGGCACTTGCCGGTGCCGACGTCGTCGTCTGTTCCGCCCTTCCCCCTTCTGAAGCGGAAGCCGCGGGCAACGCCCGGCTGGTCCATGTGACCGGCGCCGGATACGACAAGATTTCCTTTCCGCACTTGGCTTCCGGGACGGCGGTGGCCAACACCTTCCACCATGCCCGGCCCATCGCGGAGCATGTCCTGATGGTCACCCTCATGTTGTCGCGGAACGTGGTCCGGGCAGACCGCGAGGTTCGGAACGGCCAGTGGCGGACCATCGCCACCACCCCGGACGTTCCGTTCCACCCTGTGCTCAGCGACCTGGTGCTCGGCGTGGTGGGGCTGGGGTCCATTGGCGCGGAGGTGGCGCGGGTTGCCGCTGCCATGGGGATGACGGTCCGGGCCGTGCGCCGCAACCCCACCGTGCCGCTGCCCGCCGGGGTGCAGCTGGACTGGGTGGGCGGGAATGCCGATCTTCCGGCTCTCCTGGCAGGGTCCGACGTCGTTGTGGTCACGGTTCCCCTGGCGGAGGACACCCGCGGCATGATCGGCGCTGCGGAGCTGGCCGCGATGAAGCCCTCCGCGATCCTGATCAACGTGGCGCGCGGCGCCGTGGTGGACCAGGCAGCGCTTTACGCCGCCCTCTCGGAGCGGCGGATCGCCGGGGCAGGCCTGGACGTGTGGTGGGGTACGCCTGCCGAAGGCGTGGTTCCGCCGGCGGAATGGCCGTTCGCGGAACTGGACAACACGGTCCTCACGCCGCACCACTCGGGCCATGCACGGGTAACGTTCGAGCGCCGGGCCCGGGACATCGCAGCCAACATCGCACGGCTGGCCAGCGGATTGCCGCTGCACAATGTTGTCAGGACGAGCCCAGTACCAGCTGGATGACCAGCAGCGCGCTCCCCACCGCGGACGCAGCAAAGGCGAGCTTCTTCAACCGTGGCGGGCTGAGGAACCGGTTGACGTAGCGGGACGCCGCATAACCGGCGATCACCGCCGGAACCATCCACAGAGCCAGGACCAGCATGTGCTGGGTGACGGTACCCGCCAGCCACAGCATGGCCATGGAAATGGCCGATCCCACCATGAAGAAGGCGCTCATGGTGCCGCGCAGCCGCGGCCCCTCATGGCCTTGCCAGATCAGCGCCATGGGCGGGCCGCCGATGGACGTGGCGGTGCCCATGATGCCCGACGCGGCTCCCGCCACCATCAGGTTGGTCCGCCGGGGCCGAGGTGCCCAGCCTCGGCCCGCCAGGACCAGGCCGGCGAGCACTACGGCCACCACCACCCAGGCCATCCCCTCCTTCGAGGAGACCGCCACCAGCCAGGCGCCCACCACGCTGCCCGGCACCCTGCCCGCCAGCGCCCAGCCCGTACCGCGCAGGTCCAGGCTTTGCCGCTCGGTCAACGTCACCATGACCGTGACCAGCAGGGCGAGCAGGATCAGGGTGGCGGGCAGCAGTTCGGGATCGATGATGGCAATTACCGGCGCCGCCAGCATGCCCATGCCGAAGCCACTGGAGGCCTGCAGGCAGGCTGCCAGGAAGATGGCTCCGGCGATGATGGCGTATTCGGCGCCGGTCACAAGGCGTTGGCGGTTGCCGCTGCGGCCGCGGCGCCGGTGAGGCCCTTGATGGTGTCGAGTGGGAAGTGGCATTCGGCCAGGTGCCGCCGGCCGTCCGGGGCTGTGAGGACCTGCGGCTCCGGGGCCACCTCGGCACAAATGTCCTGCGCCTTCCAGCACCGGGTCCGGAAGCGGCAGCCCGACGGCGGATCCAGCGGGGACGGCAGCTCGCCCTGAAGGACAATCCTGTCCCGCTTGGCGCCCGTGACGTCGAGCTTGGGCGAAGCGGACATGAGTGCCGCGGTGTAGGGGTGCCGGGGGTGGTCGAAGACCTCTTCCGTCTCCCCTGTCTCGATGATCCTGCCCAGGTACATGACGGCCACCCGGTCGGCGACGTGCCGGACCACGGTGAGGTCGTGGGAGATGAAGATATAGGAGACGCCCAGTTCCTTCTGCAGCTCGTTGAGCAGGTTGAGGACCTGTGCCTGGACGGACAGGTCCAGCGCGGACACCGGTTCGTCCAGGATGATCACGTCCGGCTTCAAGGCGAGTGCCCGGGCGATGCCGATGCGCTGGCGCTGGCCGCCGGAGAACTCCTGCGGCGACTTCCGGGCGTCGGAGGCCCGCAGCCCCACCATCTGCAGCAGTTCCTTCACCCGTTCATCCCGCTCCCGGGACGTGGGGTAGAGGCTCCGGTGGGTGGCCCAGGGTTCGGCGATGATGTCGCCCGCGCTCATCCGGGCGTTGAGCGATGCGAAAGGGTCCTGGAAGACCATCTGGACCCGCCGGCGCCAGGCCAGCAGTTCCTTGCCCTTGAGGCCGAATGGGTTGGTCCCCTCGAAGCTGACGGTCCCTTCATCAGGAGTTTCCAGCATCATCAGCGTGCGCGCCAGGGTGGATTTGCCGCAGCCGGACTCACCCACCAGGCCCAGGGTCTCCCCGCGGCCCACGCTGAGGCTGATGCCGTCCAGGGCCTTGAGCCGGGTGTTCCCGCTGGCACTTTTGGCCACGTGGAAGGTCTTGGTCAGGCCCTCAATGCTCAGAAGCGGTTCAGGCATTGGTGATCTCCTCGCTGAAGTGGCACGCGGCCGTGCGCACGGGACGGACTGTTGCGCCGCCGTCGTTGGTTCCTGCGGACGTTGCCCGCGCCAGGTCCGCAGGAGCGGTGGCACCGCTTTGCGTACGACGGCGGCCTGCCGAGCGCAGTGCCGGGCGCTCGGCGCGGCAGATGTCCTGCACCATGGGGCAGCGGGACTGGTAGACGCAGCCGGACGGGATGTCGTGGAGCTCCGGGGGGCTGCCCGGGATGGATTTGAGCTGGTCGCCGCGTTCCAGGTGCACGGGCACGGATTCCAGCAGGCCCTTGGTGTAGGGGTGGCGGGGATCAGCGAAGACCTCGGCCACCGGCCCGCTCTCCACCACGTTCCCGGCGTACATCACGGCCACGGAATCCGCTTCCTCGGCCACCACCGCAAGGTCGTGGGTGATGAGGATGACGGCCATCTGGCCCTCTTCGCGGAGCTTGCGCAGCAACTGCATGATCTGCGCCTGGACCGTGACGTCCAGGGCGGTGGTGGGCTCATCGGCGATCAGCAGCCGCGGATTCAGCGCCACTGCCATGGCGATGAGAATGCGCTGGCGCATGCCGCCGGAGAACTGGTGCGGGTAGGAATTGACCCTCGATTCGGGTTCCGGGATGCCCACACGCTTCATCAGGTCGATGGCTTCTGCACGGGCCTGCTTGGCGTTCAGGCCCCGGTGGATCCGGAACGCCTCCCCCAGCTGGGTGCCCACCGTATATACGGGGTTAAGTGCGGTCAACGCGTCCTGGAAGACGATGCCCAGCTCCGGCCCGGCAAACTTCAGCCGTTCCTTCGGGGTCAGCGCGGCCAGGTCCGTCCCGTTCAGGACAATCTGCCCGTCGGCAAGGTCGCAGACCGGGTCCATGATGCCCGCCAGTGCCTTGGCCGTCATGGACTTTCCGCAGCCGGATTCACCCAGCAGGGCAAGGGTCTCCCCGGCCCGGGCTTCGAAGCCCACGCTGTTGACGGCCCGGACGGTGCCACGGTGGGTCCTGATGTCCACGGCGAGGTCGCTGACCTGCAGGACAACGTCATGCGCCTGGGCGCCGGCCGGGCCGGCAGGGCCCCGGGGGTTCTGGAGCGTAGATGGGTCGGCAGCTGTTTTCACGGCTGTGCCTCCTTTACGGGAATACGGGCAATCAGCCGCTTGCGGGGAAGGGCCAGGCGCCAGCGCTGGGCAGGATCGGTGGCGATCCTGAGCCAGGCTGCCAGCACGTTGGCGGCGATGGTGGTGACCACGATGGCGACGCCCGGGAAGATGGACAGCCACCACGCGGTCTGCAGGTACTGCCGGCCCTGGGAGACCATCAGGCCCCAGCTGACGTCCGGCGGCTGGATACCGATGCCCAGGAAGCTCAGCGAGGATTCGGCCAGCATGACGTAGCAGAATTCCAGCGTGGCCAGGGTCAGCAGGGTGGGCAGCACCACCGGGATGACGTGCCGGAAGATGATGGCGTTGGGCTTGGCTCCGAACGTCCGGGCAGCGTCCACGAAGGTGCGGCTTTGCAGTTCAGCCGATTCGGCGCGGGCGGTGCGGAGATAGATCGGAATGCGGGTCAGCGCCAGGATCAGGACGATGTTGGCAGCCGAGGGGCTGAAGACGTAGAGGACCACGACGGCGAGCAGCAGGGAGGGGAAGCTCATGATCACATCGGCGACGCGCATGGAGACGTTTTCCCGCCAGCCGCGGTGGTACCCGGCCCAGACGCCCCACAGCGAGCCTATGAGCAGCGCCACGGCGACGGCGGGAAGCGCCACGGACAGGGTGGTCCTGCTGGCCACCACCAGGCGCGCCAGCATGCTGCGGCCCAGGGAATCGCTGCCCAGGAAGTACTCCCAGCCGTGCGCCATGGTGAAGGGTGCCTTGTTGGCGAACAGCAGGTTCTGCTTGGTGGCGAGGTCGCCCATGAGCGCGGGCCCCACCAAAGCGGTCAGGCCAACCAGCAGCAGCACAAAGGCGGCGACGGTGGCGAAACGGTCCTTGAGGAGGAGGCGGAACAGGCCCGGCTGGCCGTCCCGGGCGTCCGGTGCGTTCCTGGTGGGCGGCTGGCCGGCCGGTTGCCGCTCTTCCTGCCCCTCTTGGGCGGTGCCGTCAGTCAATGAACTCGTCATGGTTCCTCCTAGGCCTTGACCGTCACGGGACGGACGCGCGCATCCAGCAGCGCGTACCCCATGTCGATAAGGATGTTCAGGGCAAAGATCGCGACGGCGGTCAGCAGCACCGCCGCCTGCAGGACGGCGAAGTCGCGCTGGAGGATCGAATCGATCATCAGCTTGCCGATGCCCGGCCAGCCGAAGATCGTCTCCACCACCACAGCGCCGTTGACGAGGCCCACAGTGAGGTCACCGGCCACAGTCAGGGCCGGCGCTGCGGCGTTCCGCAGGGCGTGGTGGGTGACCACCCGCAGCTCGCCGGCGCCGCGGCTGCGGGCCAGTTTGATGTACGGCTCGGAAAGCGCGGACACCATGGAGCCGCGGACAATCTGCACCAGCACACCAAACGGCCGCAGGAGCAGCGTGGCGATGGGCAGCACCCAGGCGCTGGCCCCCGACACCCCCGAGGTGGGGACCCAGCCCAGGGTGATCGCGAAGATCCAGATGCCCACGATGGCCAGCCAGAAGTCCGGGATCGATGCCGCGGCCATGGAGATAAAGCTTGAGATCCTGTCCGCAACTCCGTTCGGCTTCAGGGCAGCCCAGCAGCCCACGATGACCGCCAGCACCACGGCCAGCACCATGGTGGTGGCCGCGAGCTGGAGGGTGGCCGGGAAGGCACGCAGCGCCATGGCGGCCGCGTCCTGCCCGGTCCGCAGGGACTGCCCGAAGTCGAGCCGCAGCACCCCGCCGAAGTAGTCGGCCATCTGCACCAGGAGCGGCTGGTCCAGGCCGTTGCGCGCCGTGAAGTCGTCCCGCATCTGCTGGGTGGCGTTCAGCGGCAGGTACAGGCTGGCCGGGTTGCCGGTCATCCTGGCCAGCGCGAAGACGCCAACCACTACCACCACCAGCGGCAGGGCGCTGGAAATGATGCGCTTTCTCAAGTAGGTCAGCATGGCCGTCCTTTCTGTGGGAGAGGAGGTTAGCTGGCCGGGGTCATCTCGGAGATGCGCAGCTCGTCACCGCTGGACGAGTTGGGCGTGTAGGAGACGGACTTGGCCTTGCCCAGGATGCCGGTCTGGTGCGAGATGTGCGCGAACTGGACCACCTTGTCGTTCTGGTAGGCGAAGACCTCCTCGAAGGCCTTCTGCCGGGCATCGCCGGAGGCAGCGTCCGCCTTCCGGATCATGGCGTCGAATTCCGGGGTTCCGAAGTAGCTCTGGGCTCCGGTGGAGAGCATGTACTGGTCCACCGTGAAGGCGGCGTCACCGGCCTGGTTGCCGTGCTGGGTCATCAGGGCAACGGCGCCTTCATCCTCGGCAAACGGGCGGACCTGGTAGGTCAGGTGCTGGCTGGTTTCGAGCATCTTCAGCTTCACGTTCAGGCCTGCCTGGCTGAGCTGTTCCTGCAGTACCTGGGCCAGTTCGGTGATTTTGGGGAACTGGGCGCTGCGGACCACCAGGGAAATCTGCTTGGAGGTGTCAACGCCCTCGGCTTTGGCTTCTGCCACCAGAGACTTTGCCTTCTCGAGGTCGAACGGCCAGCCCTTCAGCCCGGAGTTGTGGCCCACGATGCCTTCGGGGACCAGCTGCGCAGCCACCTGGTGCTTGCCTTGGTAGAGCGAGTTGACGATCCCTTCCTTGTCGATGGCGTAGTTGACCGCCTGGCGGATCCGGATGTCATTGAGCGGTGCTTCGTTAGCGTCCATGCGCAGCGCCACTGTTTCGTTGTTGGGGTAGTCAACGCCGAGGTCGCCGATGTTGTCATCCGGGCTCAGTCCCATGGCAATGTCCGCTTCACCGCTGGTGATCATGGCGGCACGCACAGAGCTTTCG
The DNA here is from genome assembly GCF_900105535.1 of Pseudarthrobacter equi. Classification (NCBI taxonomy): domain Bacteria; kingdom Bacillati; phylum Actinomycetota; class Actinomycetes; order Micrococcales; family Micrococcaceae; genus Pseudarthrobacter; species Pseudarthrobacter equi. The sequence goes on along the minus strand of NZ_LT629779.1, from coordinate 371,509 downwards.
GAGCGCCACTGGTACTCCGCCTTGGAGTAGGCAGGCTTGTCGCCCCAGTAACCGTCCCAGCTGCTGAGCGAGATCTTCTGGCCGGCGTCCCACGACTCGATCTTGTAAGGGCCGGTGCCGATGGGTTCGCGGACCTTCTCGGTGGTGCTGGTGGACATCGGCACCACTTCGAGGAAGGAGAGCCGCAGCGGCAGGATGGGGTCCGGCTCCGGCGTTGTCACGGTCAGGGTGGTGGCATCGACGGCCTTGACGTCAAGGTCGGCGTCTCCGAAGACATAGCCCTCAACGTTGCAGCCAAGTTTGGAGTTCACCGCCCGGTCGATGGTGAAGGCTGCCGCCTCGGCGTTGAAGGGTGTTCCGTCCTGGAAGTTGACTCCCTCCCGGAGCTTCAGGGTCCATTCCCTGTCGCTGGTGGCCTTCCACTCGGTGGCGAGCTTGGGTTCGAGTTCACCGCTTTGCGGATTGCGTTCGATCAGGGGCTCGGTCACGTTCGAGCGAACCACAACGCCGGTGGAAGTCAGGTTGGACTCACAGGCCTCGAGTGTGGGCGGTTCCTGGCCCAGCACTACGCGCACAGTGTCCGCCGCGCTGCCTCCGGCGCTGTCCGAATTGGCCACGCTGCAGGCGCTGAGGCCAAACACTGCGACGGCCGCGAGGGCCGGCCACCTCAGCGCGGTGGCCTGGAAGGGAAGCTTTGAAGAAGACGTCATTGGGATCCTCCGGTTGGAAAACTTGGTGCGCAGTGCCCCGGCACCGTCAGACGCATCGGCGAAAGGATGCTTGGCGGGGCCGCGCTCGACTCAAGCTAATTGAGCTGATGGGGGCCCACAAGGGATTTGGCTCAGGCCCCCGGTGCCGTTGCGTGGCCGATTGGTGCTTTTGGCAGTTGTGATCCGTACCACTGACACGCGGGATCCGCGCCATTCCGCCGGACCCGGCCCATCAATACAGTTCGGGCATGGATCCATGCCATTTACATGTTGGACCTGTATGGGTCCGAAACCTAGTGTGCTGGATATGAAGAACATCGCTGTCCTCCAGGTAGGGCCCCTCATGCCAGTCGTCCAGGAAACGATCACCGGCGACTACGGCGCAGTCCGGCTGCCCGACGCTCCGGCTGAACGGGCGGATTTCCTCCGCCAGCACGGCGGCACCTTCGACGTCGCGGTGACCTCCGGAAAGATTGGGGTGGGGACGGACCTGATGCGCGCCCTGCCCAACCTGCGCGCAGTCATCAATTTCGGCGTCGGCTATGACACCACGGACGTGGCACAGGCGTTCGAGCGCGGCATCATCGTCAGCAACACCCCGGATGTCCTGAATGACTGCGTTGCTGACACCGCCATTGCCCTGTACGTGGATGTCCTGCGCGGAATCAGTGCCGCGGACCGGTTCGTCCGGCGCGGTGACTGGCTCAACAAGGGCAACTTCCCGCTGGCCACCAAAGCCAGCGGCCGCAAAGTGGGCATCCTTGGCCTGGGCCGGATCGGCAAAGTGATCGCCCGGCGCCTGGAAGGCTTCGACTGCGAGATCAGTTATCACAGCCGGAACCCGGTAGCCGGCGTCGATTACCGGTACGCGGCCTCACCGCGTGAACTCGCCGCAGGGTGCGAGGTACTCATCGTGGCCGCGGCCGGCGGCCCGGGATCGACAGGCCTGGTGGACGCGGGCGTCATTGAAGCGCTGGGACCCCGCGGCTACCTCATTAACATTGCCCGCGGATCGGTAGTGGACCAGGACGCCCTGGTGGACGCACTGCTGTCCGGCAGGCTGGGCGGAGCGGGCCTGGACGTCTTCGTTGACGAGCCCAAAGTCCCCCAGGACCTGCTGGACCTGGACAACGTGGTCCTCCTGCCGCACCTGGGAAGCGGCACTAACGAAACCCGGGCAGCGATGGCGGACCTGACCCTGGCCAACCTGCGCTCCTATGCCGAGACCGGTTCCGCGGTATCCCCGGTGCACCCGTAGCGGCGCCATGCGTCCGCCTCCCCCCCGTTGCCCTATCAGATCGGACCCTTAAAACCCGGGTTTGGCAACCAAATCTGATAGGGCAACAGGTGGGCACGGCTTAAAACAAGAAGAGCCCCGATCCTCAGATCGGGGCTCTTCTCAATTGCGTGCGCGAGGGGGGATTTGAACCCCCACGCCCTTTCGGACACTGGCACCTGAAGCCAGCGCGTCTGCCGTTCCGCCACTCGCGCGCAACTTCTTCCACGCCACTGCGGACGGTTTCCCGATTCGCAGTCTTGTAAAAGCAGCGAGATCAAGCATAACGGACACATGCCGCAAAACACCAATTGACCGCTGGGGGCCCTCCGGACCCGGCCGCAGAACGCCAATCATCGGAGCCCGGCCACCCGCCCTCAGGGCCTTTCCGCCACGGACCTGAGGCACCGGGGGCCGAACTTTTGAAGGCGGCGGGCCGTTGTGGATTAAGGTCATTCGCAGGCCGTCCCAGTAGTATCGGATGTAGGAGTGGCTGCCGTGCGCAGCCATACCAGCGAGTGTCTACTGAACGCCGGGTGAAGTTCCGGACTGCGAACTGCCCCTCAGCCGGAGGGAAAGGAGGAGAACCATGGGTCTGCTGGACAAAGTGGAACGCGGCATCGAAAAGGCCGTACGTGGCGTCTTCTCCACCGGCTCAAAGGCGCAGGTCGAACCCGTAGAAATCGCCAGCAGGCTGCGCCGGGAAGTGGACCACAAGGCCCTCACCGTCGCGGCCGGACGCACCCTCGCCCCGAATGTCTTCGATGTCCAACTCAGCGACGACGACTTTAAGCGGGCCCAGGAATGGGGAACCCCGCTGGCCGAGGAACTCTGTGACGTCGTCATCAACCACGTCCGCAGCCAGGGCTACACGCTGCAGGGGTCTGTCCGCATTTCCTTCCGGCGTGATTCCGAGCTCCGGGCCGGGGACTTCGAGATCGCTTCCTCCACCGAAAAGTCCAAGGGCAACGGCAGCGCCCAGCCGTCGCGCCCCGCAGTGCCAGCCGCTCCCAGCCGCCAGCCCGTCAGGCTGCAGCCGGTCCTGGACATCGACGGCCAGCGCTACTCACTGAACGCCCCCTCCATCGTGCTGGGCCGATCCTCCGAGGCCGATATCCACGTGGAGGACACCGGAGTTTCCCGCCGGCACCTGGAGATCCGCACTTCCAACGGTGCCACCAGCGCCGTGGACCTGGGCTCCACGAACGGAAGCTACGTCAACGGGCAGCGGGTTTCGGGCAGCATTGAACTTACTGACGGCTCCACCATCACGATGGGACGGACAAAGATCATCTTCCGCCTGCTTCCTGCCAACCCTGGTGGCCACGCATGAGCGACCTGACCATCACCGCGCTGCGGTTCGGCTTCCTGCTGCTCCTGTGGGTGCTCATCTTCAGCATTGTCTCCGCCATGCGCCGGGACCTGATGGTGGGCCGCAAGGCCGCCTCCGGAGCCCCCACCGCCCGTGAGGTCCGCAAGAACCCGGATCTCGCCGAAGCTCCGCCGCAGCCGGTGAAGCAGCAGGCCAGGCAACTCGTGGTGGTGGAGGGCCCCCTGAAGGGAACCACGCTTCCGCTGGCCGCCAGCCCGGTCCTGCTGGGCCGCGCCCAGGAAGCCACCCTTGTACTCGAGGACGACTACGCCTCAGGCCGCCATGCGCGGCTGTTTCCGCAGGGCAGCCGCTGGTTCATCGAAGACCTTGGATCCACCAACGGCACGTACCTTGCGGACCAGCAACTTACCCGTGCCCTGCCCGTTGAGCCAGGCGTACCTGTGAGAATCGGCAAGACGGTCATCGAATTGAGGCCGTAGCTGTGGCCGTTCCCGAAAACCCCGCAACCGGGCCCCAGCCCGCGCCGCGGCCCCTCATCATGCGCTACGCGGCCCGGTCCGACGTCGGCCGGATCCGCTCCAAGAACGACGACTCCGCCTATGCGGGCCGGCACCTGGCCGTCGTAGCGGACGGCATGGGCGGTCATGCCGGCGGCGACGTCGCCTCTGCTGCCACAGTCCTGGACATGATCCACCTGGACCGCGCGGACTATGAGGGCGACGCCGGCACCATCCTCGCCGACGAGATCCAGACAGCAAATTCCCTGCTGTCCGAGCTGGTCCATATCAATCCCAAACTCGCCGGGATGGGCACCACCGTGACAGCGCTGCTGCTCGCTGAAGGCCAGCTGCACTTCGCCCACATCGGCGATTCACGCGCCTACCGCCTCCGGGACGGCGAATTCGAACAGGTCAGCGTGGACCACACGTTCGTCCAGCGGCTGATCGATGAAGGCCGGCTCAAGCCTGAAGAAGCGGAAACGCATCCGCACAAGAACGTGCTCATGCGCGTGCTCGGTGACGTGGATGCCAGCCCCGAGCTGGACCTGGACACGTTGGAGGCCCGGCCGGGTGACCGCTGGCTCCTCTGCTCCGATGGGCTTAACTACGTTGCCGGCCACGCCGTGGAGCGGACCGTCAAGGAAACCCCAAACCTCCGCGAATGCGTGGAAACCCTGGTGGACCTAACCCTGGAGGCCGGCTCCCCGGACAACGTCACGGTCATCATGCTCGAGATCGCGGAAGAAACGCCCGACGACGTCAGCACGGCCGCCGTCGACGTCATTCCCGCGGCCCGGGCAACCGAGTCCGCTGACGCGCCGGCCGCGTCAGCCGCACCGGCTGCGGCAACCGCGGAAGCCTCCGATGCAGACGCAAAGGATGCCCGGGACCCGGGAGCCAAGTCCCAGCCGGCTGATGCCAAGACGGTTGGCGGCAGCGAACCCGACACCGGACCCTCGGAAGACAAGACACCGGACCCGGGATCCACCGACCCCCACCTCGGGGAGCACCTGTCCGCTGAAGTCCTGCGCGAAGAACTGTCCTCGCGCCCCCATGAACTGGTGGGCGCCGCCGCAACCGCCGCCGAGTCCGGTTCCATCCCCACCATCGCCGGACGTACCGTGGCCCGCAGGGCCGCCACAGTTCTGACGCATAAGGCTGAACCAGCCGCTAATGACGACGATGAAACGCTGGTGCCGCTGAAGCCGCGCCGCTGGATTACCTGGTCCGTGGCGGCAGCTGTTGTGGTTGTCCTGGGTATTGGACTGTGGCTTGGCTATGCCTGGACCCAGACCCGCTACTACGTGGGCGAGTCCGATTCCCGGGTTGCCATCTTCAACGGGGTTTCCCAGCGGCTTGGCCCCATCCAGCTCTCCAGCCTGGAAACCGTGACGGATATCCGGATGGATTCGCTCCCCCAATTTTCCCAGCAGCGGGTCCGCCAGACCGTCCCCGCCAGCGACCTCTACGACGCACAGCGGATCGTGAAGAACCTCGAACTTACCGGCACCACTTCACCCGAAGAGGAGTGCCCTGCACCTACGGCATCGCCGTCGCCAACCCCTGTTCCCACCACGCCCGCTCCGTCAGCTACGGCGTCAGCGGCCCCACCGTCCGCAGCCCCGGCATCCGGCAGCCCCACTCCATCGCCGAGCCCCACCGTCAACTGCGAGGGAGCCAAGTGAGCCAGCTCAGCACCACCCTGAAGCCGCGCCGCAATGTTGAACTTGCGTTGCTGGTCCTCGCCCTTGCCGTGGGCATCGGCGCCAACATGATGGTTGGTGTGGACAAGGAAAAGGCCTTCGACTCCGATTTCTGGTTCCAATCGAGCCTGCTCGCGGTAGCGGCCCTGGCATTCCACGGCGTGCTGCGCTTCCGCGCAAAGTATGCCGATCCGGTTATGCTTCCCCTGGTGGTTGCGCTGAACGGACTCGGCCTGGCCATGATCCACCGCCTGGATCCGCCGGGCGCGGACACCGGCAACAACCAGCTCCGCTGGACGCTGATCGCCATGGCAGTGGCCATCGCCGTCATCTGGTTCCTGAAGGACCACCGCATCCTTCGCCGTTTCACGTTCATTTCGCTGGCCGCCAGCGCCCTGCTGCTGGTCCTGCCGCTCGTTCCCGGCATCAGTGCCGGGGAAATCCTGGGCGCCCGGGTGTGGATCCGGCTCGGCCCCATGACGTTCCAGCCGGGCGAGGTCGCCAAGATCACCCTGGCCATATTCTTCGCGGGGTATCTTTCCTCGAACCGGGACCTGATCCTGCTGGCCGGCCGCAAGATCGGCCCCCTGCAGTTCCCCCGATTCAAGGACATGGGACCGATGATCGCCGCGTGGCTGGTCAGCATCGGCGTGCTCATCTTCCAGCGGGACCTCGGTTCCTCGGTCCTGTTCTTCGGCTTGTTCATCGTCATGATCTACGTGGCCACCAGCCGGATCAGCTGGGTAGTCATCGGCCTGGCCCTGATCTTAGGCGGCGGCTTCGTTGCCTCCCGGGTGTTCTCCCACGTGGAGCAGCGCATCAACGGCTGGATCAACGCCTTCACTCCCGAGGTCTACGAGAACGGCAGCCGGCAGGTAATCCAGGGCCTCTTCGGCATGGCCAACGGCGGCCTTGTGGGTACCGGACTGGGCCAGGGCCGGCCGGACCTCGTTCCCTTCGCCAACAGCGACATGATCATCGCGTCCCTCGGCGAGGAACTGGGACTGATCGGTATCTTCGCCATCGTCCTCATGTACCTGCTGCTGGTGACCCGCGGTTTCCGGGCGGCGCTTGGCACCCGGGACGCGTTCGGCAAGCTCCTTGCCTGCGGCCTCTCGTTTGCCGTGGCCCTCCAGTGCTTCGTGGTGATCGGCGGCGTTACCCGCCTGATTCCACTGACCGGCCTCACCACGCCGTTCCTGGCGGCCGGCGGATCCTCCCTCCTGGCCAACTGGATCATCGTGGGGCTGCTGCTGCTGATTTCGCACACAGCCCGCGGCCCGGTGGACACCACTCCGCTGCCGCCGTCCAAGGGCGCAGACACTACAGGCATTGATACTCCAACCGAGGCGGTGAAGCAGGCATGAACCAGGCCATACGACACTCATGGATAGCGGCGGTCGCCATGTTCGCCCTGCTCTTCGGCGCGCTCAGCTTCGTGCAGGTGGTGGGCGCCGATGAACTGAAGGCCAACCCCCTGAACCAGCGAGCCATCCTGCAGAACTACTGCAGCGACCGCGGCGCCATCATCGTGGGCGGAACCCCGGTAGCCGAGTCCGTGGAAACGGGCTCCGAAACCTGCAAGTTCCAGCGCACCTACCCGCAGCCGGAACTGTATGCCGGCATGACGGGTTACTTCTCGCAGAACTACGGCGCCACCGGACTGGAGCGGGCCATGGGTGAAGTCCTCACCGGTGACTCCGACCAGCTCTTCCTGGACCGGGTAGGCCAGCTCTTCCTCGGAAACCAGCCCAAGGGCGCTTCCGTTGAACTGACCATCGATCCCCAGCTCCAGCAGCTCGCCTACAGCCTGATTCCTGATGGCCAGCGCGGATCCATCGTGGTCACTAACCCCAAAACGGGTGCCATCCTGGCCATGGCATCGAAGCCGTCCTACGATCCCAACAAGGTGGCCGTCCAGGATCCCGAGGCGGAAAGCGCCAACATCAATGAGTTCCTGAAGGTGCCCGGCATCAACTTGAACCAGAATGTCAGCGGCCCCACGGGTGAGCTGTTGGCCCCGGGCTCGGTGTACAAACTGGTCGACACGGCGGCGGCCCTTGCCTCCGGGAAGTACAACGCGGACAGTGTCCTGCCCAACCCGGCCGAAATGCCCTTCGACGGTATCTCCTACCGGCTTCCCAACTATGCCGGCGGCAACTGCTACACCAGGGACACCGCGAGTTTCGCGTTTGCCCTGCAGCAGTCCTGCAACACCCCCTTCGCGAGCATCGCCTTGGATCTGGGGCGTGACGCCATCGCTTCCCAGGCACAGAAGTTCGGCTTCGGTGAGGACCTGGGAGACCAGCTCAAGATCGGCTACGCCCGCGGCGACGGCTTCCCGAATGAACTGGACGCACCGGGCCTCGCCCAGTCGGCAATCGGCCAGAAGGATGTCCGCGCCACCCCGCTGCAGATCAACATGATGACGTCCGCGATAGCCAACGACGGCGTGCAGATGCGGCCAAGCCTCATCAAGACCCTCCGCTCCCCGGACCTGCGGGTCATCGACGAGCCGCAGCCCGAGCAGCTCCGGACCTCCACTACGCCGGAGATCGCCAACCAGATCACCGATTGGATGGTCAGTGCGGTCAGCGAAGGAATTGCGAACCGCGCAGGCGTCCCGGGCGTCCAGGTGGCGGGAAAGACCGGAACCGCGGAGTTGGGCAACGGCACCAACAACTCCTGGTTCACCGGCTTCGCCCCCGCAAACAACCCGCAGGTGAGCGTCACCATCGCCATGGAGGGCGTGGACATCACCACCGGAGCACAGCTGACCAGTCCTAATGCGAAGAAAATTTTTGAGGCGGTGTTGAATAAGTGAGGCCTACAACCGGAATCACCCTCGGCGGCAGATTCCAGCTGACCACGCGGATCGCGATCGGCGGCATGGGCGAAGTCTGGAAAGCAAAGGACCTCGTCCTCGGCCGCATCGTCGCGATCAAGGTGCTGAAAGAGGAATACACCGGAGACCCCGGCTTCCTGCAGCGGTTCCGCGCCGAGGCCCGCCACACCGCACTCCTGAACCACGTGGGGATCGCCAACGTCTTTGACTACGGCGAGGAGGAAGGCTCCGCCTACCTGGTCATGGAGCTGGTGCCCGGCCAGCCCCTCAGCAGCATCATCGAGCATGAACATGTGCTGTCGCCGGACCGCACCCTGTCCATCATGGCCCAGACCGCGCGGGCGCTCTCTGTTGCGCACGCCCAGGGCCTGGTGCACCGCGACATCAAGCCCGGCAACCTCCTCATCACGCCGGACGGACGCGTGAAGGTCACGGACTTCGGCATCGCCCGCCTGGCCGACCAGGTGCCGCTCACCCAGACCGGCCAGGTCATGGGCACCGCCCAGTACCTGGCGCCGGAACAGGCCACCGGACAAACCGCCACGGGTTCTTCGGACATTTACTCCCTCGGCGTCATCGGGTACGAGTGCTTGACCGGCCACCGTCCGTTCTCCGGCGAATCCCAGATCGCGATCGCCCTGGCACAGGTCAATGACGCACCGCCGCCTCTGCCGGAGACGCTGCCCACACCAGTCCGCGCGCTCCTGATGTCCATGCTGGCCAAGGACCCCAAAAACCGGCCGGCAAACGCCATCAAGCTCGCCGAGGCGGCTGAAGCCATCCGCAACGGGGACGTCGGCGCAGCCCGCGCCGCAGTACCCGGCATGCTGCTCTTCGACGCACCCGACACCGGCCCCATCACCGCACCCGTGGATACGGCCACCGCACCCACCGGCGTGATCGGTGCGCAGCGGGATTCCTCACCCACTGCCACCTCCGCGCTCCCGGTGGTGGGGGCCGCCGCAGCCGGAGCCGCTGCTGGTGCCGCCGCAGCGAATGCCGCTGATGGCGACGCCGCGGACGGCAACGCACCCCAGGGACCGCTGGCCCGCGCCAACGCGCTGGCCGCCGAGCGTAACTGGGACCAGGAAGAGACCGCGTACGACGACGAGCCGGTCGATGAGCCGCAGCGCAAGGGCCGCAGCCCGTGGACGTGGCCCTTGATCGCCTTGATCCTGCTCGTCCTGTTCGCCCTGGTGGGCTTCCTGCTCAACAACATGGGCGTGTTCTCGCCGTCCAACAGCCCCACGTCGGTTGCCACCTCAAGCAGCCCGAAGACCACCAGTGCCACACCCACCAGGACATCGCAGGCACCCAGTCCGACGCCAACGCGTGATACGCCCACCCCGACGCCGACGCCCACCCAGGAAACCGTGAACGTGATCCCGGACGCGTACCTGGGCAAGGACTACCGCCAGGTCCAGTCCGAGCTTTCCAACCTTGGCCTGGCTGTGACGGTGGAGCCGCAGCAAACCAGCGAGGCCTCACCGGGACAGGTCGTAGGCCTCAACCCCACGGGACCGCTGCCGGTGGGATCGTCAATCACCGTGACCTATGCCGTGGCGCCGCCTGCCCCCACCTCCCAGGCACCCACGTCGGAGGCGCCCACCGCGACGGCCCCCACCACCGCACAGTCAGCTCCCTCCCCGCAGTTGCCCCTGCCCACCTGTTCCACCGGCCAGGAGCCGGGCACCCCGCCCACCTGCGCACGGTAAACGGACCTGAACGTGAACGAGTCATCGCGCGCACCGCTCCACCGGGAGGACAATGTCCCGGTGGACAACAAGCGTGTCCTGAGCGGCCGCTATGAGCTCGGCGGCCTCATTGGACGCGGTGGCATGGCGGACGTATACAGCGGCACGGACACCAGACTGGGGCGGACGGTTGCCATCAAGATCCTGCGGCCCGATATGGCCCGGGATCCACAGTTCCAGGCCCGCTTCAAGCGTGAGGCGCAGTCCGTCGCCGCCCTGAACCATTCGTCCATCGTGGCCATCTACGACACCGGTGAACAGCAGGTCCACGACGGTTCAGAGGAATCCATCCGGCTGCCGTACATCGTGATGGAGTTCGTGGACGGCAAGACGCTGCGGGACCTGATCCGGGCCAAGGACGTCAGCATCGGGCAGGCAATCGACTACACGCTGGGTGTTCTCGGTGCCCTCGAATACAGCCACCGGGCCGGCATCGTGCACCGGGACATCAAGCCTGCCAACGTCATGTACTGCAAGGCAACAAATTCCATCAAGGTGATGGATTTCGGGATCGCCCGCGCCATGGCAGACTCCTCGGCCACCATGACCCAGACGCAGGCCGTGGTGGGCACAGCCCAGTACCTTTCGCCGGAACAGGCCCGGGGCGAAACTGTTGACGCCCGCAGCGACCTGTACTCGGCTGCCTGCCTGCTCTACGAAATGCTGACCTCGAGGCCGCCGTTCATTGGTGACAGCCCCGTTTCCGTGGCCTACCAGCACGTCCGCGAAATCCCGGCGCCGCCCAGCAGCATTAACCACGAGGTCTCAGCGGCGCTCGACACCGTCATGGCCAAGGCGCTGCAAAAGAACCGTGACGACCGGTTCCAGGATGCAGCAGCCTTCCAGCGCGCGCTCCGGGCAGCCCGGTCCGGCGTTGCCGTGCCCGCCGTGCCGGCCTCCGAAGCCCCCACGGACCCCAACGACCATGTGCCTACACCGGACAGCCCACCAACCGAGGCCTTCGCTGCCGCCGCGGGCGCCGGTTTCCTGGACGACGCCCCCACCGGCCGCCTCGCCGTCACGGGCTCGGACGACGGCGGCACCCGGGTACCGCTGAGCGTTGCGGACGAGCCCGGCGAACCTGAGCCCCTGCCGCTTGGCCTCTCCCCGGAACGCGAGCCTTCCCCGCGGCAGAAGTCCCGGCGTCGGGCGTGGATTGCAACCCTGGTGATCTTCACCGTGCTCATCCTTGCCGGCGGCGGCCTGTGGGTTTACAGCGTGGTGAACCGGCCTGCGCCACCACCGCCGAAGGTGGACATCCCGGTGGTGGCCTCCATGACAGAGTCGGCAGCCCTGCAGGAGCTGTACAACGCCAACCTGAAGCCGAAGATTACGCGTTCACAGAACGACGCCGTACCCAAGGGCATCGCGATCGGCACCGACCCGGTGTCCGGCCAGAAGCTCGATCCCGGCGCAGAGGTGATCCTGAACATTTCCGAGGGTCCCAGCGCCGTGAAGATCCCGGAGACCATCCCGGGCTCCACGGAGGCCGCGGCTCGTGACGTCCTGCGCCAGGTGGGGTTGGTGGGTGCGCCGTCAACCACCACGGCCAACAGTGCAACCGTGCCCGCCGGCATCGTCATCACCACCAGTCCCGCACCGGGGCAGAGCGTAGGGGTGGGTACCACCGTTGAACTGGTGGTTTCCACCGGCAAGGTGGCGGTTCCCGAGCTCCGGGGCCGCACCCGCGAGGAGGCGGAAGCAGCGCTCAAGGACCTCGGTCTGGTGCCGAACGTCGTCGAAGCGGAAAACGGCCAGGTTGAGGCGGGCCGGGTGACGGACCAGAGCGACGCCGTCAATGCCGCAGTGGAGCAGGGAAAGACCATCACCATAGTGGTGGCCAAGGCACCGCCGCCGCCTCCCACCGCCACTCCGTCTCCCATACCCACACCCACCTCAACCAAGGGCGGCAGGGACCGGGGCTAGCCGGAACCCCGGCGGGATGATCCGGACCATCGGTTCATCCCGTGGAGCGGGCGGCTCAGTGCTGGATCAGCGGGCTCAGCTTGGCTGCCCGCGCGGCCGCGCCGGCCATTCCCAGCGATTCGAGCCAGTTGCCCAGCATCTGGTAGCCGCCTTCGGTCAGGACCGATTCGGGGTGGAACTGCACACCGCACAGCGGGGCCGTGCGGTGCTGCAGCCCCATGACCACGCCGGACGCCGTCTGTGCCGTGACTTCCAGGACGTCCGGGATGGACTCACGGACGGCAGCCAGGGAGTGGTAGCGCGTGGCGGTGATGGGGGAGGGGAGGCCGGCAAACACGCTGGTTCCGATGTGTTCCACCTGCGAGGTCTTGCCGTGCATTAGCTCGGGGGCGTGAGTCACAGTCCCACCGAAGGCCTCTGCCAGCGCTTGGTGGCCCAGGCACACGCCGAACATGGGGACGCTGTTTTCACCGCACCACTTGATCAGTTCAATGCAGATGCCCGCCTCGGCAGGGTTGCCGGGGCCCGGTGACACCAGGACGCCGTCGCGGGTGCCGGCAAGTTCGATCGCTTCGGCGAGGGTGACGTCGTCGTTGCGGACCACCGTGGTCTCGGCGCCGAGCTCCTGGAGGTAGCCCACCAGGGTGTAGACGAAGCTGTCGTAGTTATCCACCACGAGGATCTTGGTTGTGGTCATGGCTGGCTTGCTGCACCAATCGTTGAGTCAGTGAATTGGGTGTACTCGGACATCCAGGGAAACAGGAACTGGACCATCAATACCAGTGCGGCCGCCAACAGCACCACTGATGTGACGATCCGCAGCCAGAGCGGCCCCGGGAGGTTGCGGAAAATCCAGCCGTACATGCTCAGCCCTTCCCGATCGCTGCGGCCACCTGCGCGGCAATTTCGGCGGGCGGTCCGGCCGAGCCGGGGCGCCAACTGTCCATCAGGGCGTAGGCGATGATGCGTTCCTCCGCACCGAACCGCGGGTTGCAGCTGGTCATGGTGAGGAACCTTTCCGTGGGGGCCACGCCCTGAAGGGTGGGCACCGGGGCCAGGACGTCGGTGCGCGAGGGCATTACGATCTGGTTGTTCCGGAAAATGTAGGTGTAGTAGCCGTCCTTGGTCTGGACGTAGATCTTGTCTCCCGGCACCAGGGTGTGGATGTTGTCCAGCACCGCCCCGTGGGTCTGCCGGTGGCCGGCAACGGCGAAGTTTCCTAAGGCCCCTGGCATGGCAGTCGAGTCGTAGTGGCCCAGGCCAAGGGTGTCCAGGACATCCTGGCTGGTTCCCTGCACGATGGGCCGGGTGTAGTTGGGGCCGAACCTGGGGATGTACATGATGCCAATGGTTCCGGCGTGGCCGGGGGCAGCACCCACCACGGGTTCACCGAAATCCTCGCCTTCAGCGGGCGGGGCCGTGGGCGCCGGAGCCGGCGCAGCGCCGAGGTCCTGGGCGAATTCCTTGATGACTTCGCTTTGCTTGGCGTCGGATTCAACGTTGGTCCACCACAGCTGCCATGCCACGAACAGTAAGAGGATCACGCCGGCGGTGATGAGCAGCTCGCCGGCCACCTGTACAACACCGCGAAGGATAACGACGCCGGCAGTGGGCGGGGCGGCGGGCCTCGCCTTCTCCTGCAATACCACGCGCTCTCCTCGGGGGCGGTTCCGCTGGGCACCGGCGGCCCAGGAACTCCGGCTAGAATTGGCTGCTAGTAAGAATTGACCAAGATCGAGCAGACCGCTGGCAATTTCCTTCTTGCAGGATATCAAGCCCGGGACGCCGCGCTTGACAGCCGCCAAGGAGAACCAGTGCCCGAGTCAAAGCCCCGTAAGAAGACCGCCAGCACCGCAGAGAAGGCCGCGCCGGCGGCCTACAAGCCGAATCCGGTGTGGTTCAAGCCGGTCATGTTCGGGCTGATGATCATCGGCCTGTTCTGGATCATTACGTTCTACATCAGCGAGGGCCGTTTTCCGGTCCAGCCGTGGGGCTCCTGGAACATCGTGGCCGGCTTCGGCATCGCGATCGTTGGCTTCATGATGACCACCCGCTGGCGCTCCTGAACCATGCGGGCCACGTACCGCCGCAATTGTTCCTGACAAGGGCCGGGCATGTCACCAAGTGCTGACCTGATAGTGGGCGACGACGGCCTCGCCCGTCCTGCGTGGGCCTCCACGGATCCGTTGATGCGGACGTACTACGACCAGGAATGGGGACTGCCCGTCCGGGATGAGCACGGGCTGTACGAGCGGATCTGCCTGGAGGGCTTCCAGGCAGGCCTCACCTGGGCCACGATCCTCCGGAAGCGGCCGGCGTTCCGCACCGCTTTCGCCGACTTCAACCCCGATGCCGTGGCACTGTACACGGACGGCGATGTGGACCGCCTCCTGCAGGACACCGGCATTGTCCGGAACCGGCTGAAGATTGTTGCCACCATCAAGAATGCCCGCGCCACCATCGCGCTGCGCGAAGAGGGTGGCCTGGTGGATTTCGTCTGGGGATTCCAGCCTCCCACCACACCGCAACCTATGGTGCACACGGATATCCCCACACAGTCGGCGGAGTCCGTGGCTCTGTCCAAGGCCCTTCGCCGGAAGGGGTTCGCCTTCGTGGGCCCCACCACCATGTTCGCCCTCATGGAGGCCATCGGCATGTTGGACACTCATCTTGTGGACAGCCACCGCCGGGGCTCCTCAGGGGTGTGGCCGCAGCCTTCCTGAGTTTGATCCAAAACCCCCGTCGCCGGAGATCGGCAGCGGGGGTTTTGTTGTCTCCGGCGCTTTTGCCTGTGGGGAAAGTTATCCACAGTGTTGATAACCGTTGGTCCACCCTTCCCTGAGCCCTCACCCCCGGCGGAAGCCGGGCTTTCACGGAAACCCGCGCCATGGATGCAGTTATTAACACTGTGGAATACCCTGTGGATAAACTGCCACCCCCGGAGTTACCGGCCGGTACCCACAGGACCACCGGGCTCTATCCCCAGTTCCACGCACGGGAACCGAAGTCCTGCAACCGCTTTCGCGTGAGTCCAGCAGGACCGGCGGCTTTTCCACTTACCAACACTGCAATACCCACAACTTATCCACAGCTGTGGATTCCGAAGCTTCAGGAGCCCATGAATCGCCCCGAACTGCGCCATTCCGGGGGATTTTTATCCGAGACTTACAGGTTTGTGACTTATTAACAGTGTGCAAAAGCTGTGGAGGAACGGCGTTCAGCCGGTTCTATATGGCTTGATGCGGCCCATTCTGCTGGAGTTATCCACATTGATGACCTGGGTTCGCGGTTTTTTCCACTTAAACACAACCGTATCCCCAGCAGTTATCCACAGATGTGGACAAAATCCGCCTCTGTACTGCCCCGGCCGTGTGAGCAGGCGGCTGCAGAGCTTCGCCGGCCTGAACTACACGCTTGTAAGTTACTAACATTGTGGATAAGGGCTGTGGATAAAGAAAACCCCCAGCCTCCACAAGGAGGCTGGGGGTTTTAGGACGTGGGGCCCGGGCGGGCTACATCAAATGGAGACGCGCACCCATACTGCTGCTGCGAGGAGCGCCAGGACCGCGAGCAGGCCAGCGGCCTGGATGAGGCCCCGCCGTGTACCCCGGGGTGTGTACGCGATCACGGCGGCGCACAGGGCGCCTGTGACCAGCCCGCCGAGGTGGGCCTGCCAGGCGATTTGCGGGACCAGGAAGCCGATGGCGCCGTTGATGGCAATCAGGATCCACAGCTGCCGCGTATCCCCGCCACGCTGGCGCTGCACCAGGAGCATGGCGCCAAAGAGGCCGAAGATGGCACCGGAGGCGCCTACCACCCCGTACAGGGGCTGGCCGGGAACGTAGAGGGGAGTGAGGAGCAGATACCCCACTGAACCGCCCAGGGCGGACAGCAGGTACACCGCAAGGAAACGGACGCGGCCCAGGAGGGGCTCCAGTGCCTGCCCGAAGATCCACAGCATGTACATGTTCAATGCAATGTGCAGGATGAATCCCTGGGAATGCAGGAATGCTGCCGTGAGCATCCGCCACGGCTCAAACTCGCCGTACCGCGGTTCGGCGTAGATGTTGGCAAAACCCAGGCTTTGGTAAACGGCGTCGTTGGGGATGATCCACTGCAGGACGTACAGCACCGCACAGGCGGCGATGATCCTGAACGTCACCATGGGCTTGCCCGTGGCAACGGTGCCGCCGTAGACGGACCGGACTTCCGGCGTCGTACGCCTTGTTTCGTTGACGCAGTCAACGCATTGGAATCCGACGGCGGCCGCCCGCTGGCAGTCGGGGCATGCGGGACGCCCGCACCGCTGGCAGCGCACGTAGGAGGGCCTGTCAGGGTGCCGGGGGCATACCGGGACCTGGGCGGACGGCTCGGCCGACGGAATTCCGTAACTCATGGTGCGGGATTACAGCTGTTCGATATCGATGCTGTTGATGGTGACATCCTCCACCGGGCGGTCGCCCATGCCGGTGCGGACGCCCTCGATGGCGTCGACGACCTTCTTGGATTCGTCGTCGGCCACTTCACCGAAGATGCTGTGCTTGCCCTGCAGCCAGTCGGTGGGGATGGTGGTGATGAAGAACTGGGAACCGTTGGTGCCCTTGCCCATCTGGATGCCGGCGTTCGCCATGGCCAGCTTGTACGGTGCGTTGAAGCTCAGTTCGGGGTGGATCTCGTCATCAAAGCGGTAGCCGGGGCCACCGGTGCCGCGGCCCAGCGGGTCGCCGGCCTGGATCATGAAGTCCTTGATGATGCGGTGGAAGATGGTTCCGTTGTAGAGCGGGGTGCCGGTCTTGGCCTCGCCCGTTTCCGGGTGGGTCCAGTCCTGCTCGCCCGTGGCGAGTCCAACGAAGTTCTTGACGGTCTTGGGCGCGTGGTTGCCGAAGAGGTTTACCACGATGTCGCCGAGGCTGGTGTGGATGGTTGCTTTTGCGGTTGCGATGGCAGTCATAAGGCCCATTCTTCCATGGCGGACTATGACGTTGGCGGCCCCTGTACCAGTTCCGCGCTGGGTGAAATCGCCCTAAAATCCGCAGAGTGAATAGCCCGTGAAGTCTCAGGCACGTAGGCTAACCACAGAACCGTCACATTAATCGGGAGGTAGTTGTGAAGAAGTCTGATCGTATTGCCCGTGACCTTGAGCAGTCGGTCACCCATGCCGTGGAAAATGCCAAGGACTGGGCAACCCCCCGTGTGGAAGCCGCCGTTGACTGGGCGGTTCCCCGCCTGCAGCACGGCCTGGACACAGCATCACCCAAAATCCAGGAGGGGCTGAAGTCCGCCGCCCATAACCTTGCCGACGGCGTAGCTACCGTGACCCCGCGGCTCCAGGACGGCCTGGCGCAGCTGGCGCCCAGGATCAATGACGTGGTGGAGAACGCATCACCCAAGCTCCACGAGGCACTGGACAAGGCCACCCCGGTGGTCCTCAACGCGCGCGACCGCGTAGTGGTTGAATACCTGCCCAGGCTCTCGGACCAACTCGGCGTCGCCTCGGAGGCCGTGCACCGCACCCTCGAAGGCGCTCCGGCCCGCGTTGACGCCGTAGCCCAGCGGCTCGGTGACGCCGGAATCGTTCACACCATCCAGGAGCAGGCGCAGGCCACCGGCACACAGCTGAAGGCCGCTGCCGCCGAGGCCGGCCGCAGCGTTGGCATCCAGCTGGCCCAGCCGGAGCCGAAGAAGAAGCGCGGCTGGCTGGTGTTCGGCGTTATCGCCGCCGCAGTCGCTGCCGGAGTTGCCGCTTGGAAGGCCTCAAAGCCCGTCGAGGATCCGTGGAAGACGCCCTCTCCCGTGACCCCCACGCCCGCCCCGGTTCCGGCCACCACGGTCAACGAGGTCAAGGAAACCACCGCCGACGCCGCCGAAAAGGCATCGGATGCAGCAGGTTCCTTAGCTGCCGCCGGTGCCGACAAGGTAGCCGAGTCCGCTGATGCGGCCAAGGAAAAGGCAGAGGACGCAGCAGACAAGGCCAAGCACGTTGCCGAAGATGCATCCGACGCCGCTCCCAAGGTGGCCACCGATGCAAAGACTGCCACCCGCAACATCGCCAACAGCATCCACAACGGGGATAAGGGCGCCACACAGGCCTGATCCCGGTCCAGCAGGTCCACGGCAGGGGTCCCGTTCTTCGGAACGGGGCCCCTGCTGCTGTTTCCGGAGACCGCGACGCTGTCCGGGGGTGCCTGCGTGCTCCCGGGCAGGGAGGGCAGCAATGCTAGATTTGGACTGATGTCAGCCGATCAATCCTCTGGGGATCCCTTGAACGACGCAGCCGAGTTGCCCCGCGTGTCCGTTGTGATCCCGGCCTACAACGAGGAGAGCGTCATCCGGCAGTGCCTCATCGCTGCCATCTACCAGTCCGTGCCCGCGCACGAGATCATCGTGGTGGACAACCTCTCCACGGACCGGACCGCCGCCATTGTCCGGCAGATGCAGCTGGAGTATCCGGAAAGTCCCATCCTGCTGCTGACGCAGGACAGGGAGCAGGGACTCATCCCCACCCGGAACTTTGGCCTTGACCATGCCACGGGGGACGTCCTGGGCCGGATTGACGCGGACTCGGTGGTGGAGCCGGATTGGGTGGAGCAGGTCCAGAGGGCATTCCAGGACCACTCGGTGCAGGCGGCCACCGGTCCGGTGGTCTATTACGACATGCCCATGCGGCGCTTCGGCCTGAAGGCGGACGACAAGATGCGCCAGCTCATGCTGAAACTGGCGAAGCACCAGTACCATTTCCTGTTCGGCTCCAACATGGCGCTGAGGTCCACCGCGTGGAACACCATCCGTGCCGAAACGTGCCGGGATGAGAAAGACGAGATGCATGAGGACATCGATTTGTCCCTGCACCTGGCCGAACACGACCTGAAGGTCCAGTACTGCCCCCAGATGGTGTCCGGGATGTCCGCGCGCCGCCTTGAGGACTCCCCGCGGGACTACCGCTACTACGTCACCAGGTTCGACCGCACGTACAAGGCGCACAACGTCAAGAAGATGGCGCTGAAGGCACCCATGGTGGTCTTCTTTTCGGTCTACTTCCCCGCCAAGCTGTTGCGGGCCATCCACACGGTCAACACGGCCCAGCCGGTTCGGCGCGGCGGCCAGTAGCTCCTGCCTTCGCAGGTCCCTAGTCCGTGCCGAGCTCCGCAATCCGGTCCGGCGGCGGTTCGGCGCCGGGTGGCTTGCTGCGGAGCCGTGCCCTTCCGGACCTTTGCCCAGCCACCACGACGGCGAGCCCCGCCATGATCAGGCCCAGCCCGGCGTAGGTACCGGCCGGCAGGGTCTCACCAAGGAACACGGACGCCAGGAGGGCCGCGCCGGGAATCTCCAGGAGGATGATCATCGAGACCAGCAGCGGGCTCATGGTCGCCAGGAGGTGGTTGAAGGCTGTATGCCCCACCAGTTGGGCGCACACGGTGATGGCGAGGATCCCCAGCCAGCCTCCGGCGTCGAACCCGGAGAGCGGCTGGCCGGTGGCCAGAGCGAGCACCGCCACCAGGGCGGCACACATGCCGTAGCAGAGCGCTGTGTAAGTGCCGGTAGTCATGCTCTGCCGGGCCTTGCCGCCCGCCAGCGTGTACAGGCCCGCCAACGCTCCGCCGGCCAGGGCCAGCATGTCACCCAGCAGCGCCTCAGGCGAAGACCCCATGTCGAATCCAGTGATGGCGACGACCCCACCGAAAGCAATCCCCAGCCCTGCCAGCACCTGCCAGCGGTGCCTCGTGCCGCGCAGCAGCTGGAAGATGGCAATCCAGGCCGACTGCAGGCAGACGAGCGCCGTCGCGGCGGCCACGGACGTGAGCTGGAGGGAAGTGATGAAGCAGGCAAAGTGCAGGGCGAGGGCGACGGCGGCAAGAAGGGACCAGCGGAACTCGCGTCCGGTGATGCTGCCGAACCTGCGCGGCTCGCGGACCAGGGTGGGACCGGCCATCACCACCGCTGCGATGGCGTTCCGCCAGAAGGCGATGGCCAGGGCACTGACGCTGGTGGCTCCAAGGGTGGCTGCGATCAGCGGCCCTGACGACGCAACGCCCAGGACACCCATGGCTGCAATGAACAGGGTCACCGCACTACCACCTCACGCTATGGCCACCAACAGGGACAAGGCTGACAAAGCAAAAGTCCCGGTCCGCGTTTCCGCGGACCGGGACTTTCTTATGGTGGAGGCACGGGGACTCGAACCCCGAACCCCCTGCTTGCAAAGCAGGTGCGCTACCAATTGCGCCATGCCCCCATAAGAAGCAACCCGTCAATCATACCCTAGAACCCGGGAGCCTTTGACCAGCTCCCAGACCGGGCGTCCAGCCTAGTTCACCGTGTCGGTGGACTTGCTCCAGACATCTTTCCGGGCTTCGGATTCCTGTGCTTTCCGGTAGAGCAGGACGCCTGCGATCGCCGCTGCCAGTACAAGCAACTTCTTCACATGCTCCCCGTTCCGGCCTGCTGCAGTGTTCCGCAGACAAACCTCAACTTGAACCTGCACAGGTTCCGTGGGCGTACCAGGACTTGAACCTGGGACCTCTTCGTTATCAGCGAAGCGCTCTAACCGCCTGAGCTATACGCCCCGATGCCTCATCGGGCCGAGACATGACTTTACAGCACATCCCGGCCCGATCTCAAATCGGGCGCTTCCACCGGCTCCGGGGCCGGTGGAAGCGGTGTCCTAATCGTCGGTGAGGGTCACGCCAATGCCGCCCACCAGGGTGGCAGAGATGTTGTAGAGAACAGCCGAGAGCATGGACAGCGCGGTCAGCAGGACCACGTTCACCACGGCGATAATCGTGGCGAAAGAGGCCACCTGGCCCAGCGATGCGACCTTCTTCAGCTCGAACCCGCCGCCCTCGGAACCGGCCAGAGTTCCCAGCAGGCTGTCCACCTGGTCGAAGATCCCCGTGAGGTCCAGGACGGTCCACAGGACGATGGCAGCCACGACCGTGACGATGCCCAGGGCCACAGAGAGCAGGAACGCCATCTTCAGGACGGACCAGGGGTCCACCTTGCTGATCAGCAGTCGGGCTCGGCGTGCCTTGGCCTTCGGCGCCGGCTTCACGAGGCCCGGACCGCCCTGGCCCGGGGCACCCTGCGGGCGCGGTCCGGCAGAGGCAGGGCGTTGTCCCTGGGCCGGTCGCTGGCCGGGCTGGCCCTGCTGGCTTCCCTGGCCGGGCTGGGACGGACGCTGTCCGGGAACCGAAGGACGCTGGCCGGGGGCACCGGCGGGCGCGGAAGGCCGCTGCTGCGGGCGGACAGGGGCATTCACCCGGGGTGCCGCCGAGGGCCGGTTACCATCGGGAACGGTGCTGTTCGGCTTGGGAAATGAGTCGGAATTACTCACTCGGTTACCTCCGTGTTGTCGTCGTTCGGCTCAGCGTCGCCCGAGGCGTCCTCTGACTCAAAGGCCGGTGATTCTTCAGCCAACGTTACGTCATCCTCCGCTGATTCTTCGTCCTCGAGACCGCGTTCGCTGTTGCGGGCAACCTCAATGATGCGGTCGTTCTTGTCCGGCTTGGCAAAGATGACGCCCATGGTGTCGCGGCCCTTCGCAGGGACACCGGCGACGGAGGAACGGACAACCTTGCCGCCCTCCATGACCACCAGGACTTCATCCTCTTCCTGGACAATCAGGGCGCCCACGAGGTGCCCGCGTTCTTCCTGGTACTTGCCCACCTTGATGCCCAGGCCACCGCGGCCCTGCAGGCGGTATTCCTCGACGGCGGTGCGCTTGGCGTAGCCGCCTTCGGTCACGATGAACACGAAGGACCCGTCAGTGACCACATCGGCGGCCAGCAGTTCATCATCCTCACGGAACTTCATGCCGGTCACGCCGGATGTGGCTCGTCCCATGGGGCGCAGCGCATCGTCGGTGGCGGTGAAGCGGATCGACTGGCCCATCCGGGATACCAGGAACAGGTCGTCGGTTTCGGAGACCAGCTGGGCGGAGACCAGTTCGTCTTCGTCACGCAGGTTGATGGCGATGACGCCGGCGGAGCGGTTGGTGTCGTAGTCCTCCAGCCGGGTCTTCTTCACCAGCCCCCGCTTAGTGGCCAGCACCAGGTACGGCGATTGCTGGTAGTCCTTCAGGTCCAGCACCTGGGCAATGTGCTCATCGGGCTGGAAAGCCAGCAGGTTGGCCACGTGCTGGCCCTTGGCATCGCGTCCGGCTTCCATCAGCTCATAGGCCTTGGCGCGGTAGACGCGGCCCAGGTTGGTGAAGAATAGGAGCCAGTGGTGAGTGGTGGTGACGAAGAAGTGCTCCACTACGTCGTCACCCCGCAGTTGGGCACCCTTGATGCCCTTGCCGCCGCGCTGCTGGGAACGGTAGTTGTCGCTCCGCGTCCGCTTGACGTAGCCGCCGCGGGTAATGGTGACCACCATCTCCTCTTCGGGGATGAGGTCCTCCATGGACATGTCGCCGTCAAAACCCATGAGGATCTTGGTGCGGCGGTCATCGCCGTGCTTGTCCACGATTTCGCCCAGCTCGGTGCTGATGATCCCGCGCTGGCGCTCTTCGGAAGCGAGGATCGCGTTGTATTCGGCAATCAGGGCTTCGAGTTCGGAGTGCCTGTCCTGGATCTTCTGGCGTTCCAGTGCTGCGAGGCGGCGCAGCTGCATGTCCAGGATGGCCCGTGCCTGCAGTTCGTCGATGTCCAGCAGTTCCATCAGGCCGTCGCGGGCTGCTTCAGTGGTGTTGGATGCGCGGATCAGGGCGATGACCTCATCCAGCATGTCCAACGCCTTGAGCAGCGCCCGCAGGATGTGCGCTTCTTCTTCGGCCTTGCGCAGGCGGTAGCGGGTCCGGCGTGCAATGACGTCCATCTGGTGGGTGACCCAGTGCCGGATGAAAGCATCCAGGCTCAGGGTACGCGGAACGCCGTCCACGATGGCCAGCATGTTGGCCGAGAAGTTGCTCTGCAGTTCCGTGTGCTTGTAGAGGTTGTTCAGCACAACCTTCGCCACTGCATCGCGCTTGAGGACAATGACCAGCCGCTGGCCGGTACGGCCCGACGTCTCATCGCGGAGGTCGGCAATGCCCTGGATCTTGCCGTCCTTGACCAGTTCGGCGATCTTGATGGCCAGGTTGTCCGGGTTGGCCTGGTACGGCAGTTCGGTGACCACCAGGCAGGTGCGGTTCTGCAGCTCCTCGACATTGACCACGGCACGCATGGTTACCGAGCCACGGCCGGTGCGGTACGCATCCTCGATGCCCTTGTGGCCAAGGATGGTGGCGCCGGTGGGGAAATCCGGTCCCTTCACGCGGCGAAGGAGTTCCTCCAACAGTTCCTCGCGGTTGGCAGCCGGATTGGCCAGGTACCACTGCACGCCGTCCGCTACTTCGCGCAGGTTGTGCGGCGGAATGTTGGTGGCCATGCCGACTGCGATGCCCGAGGATCCGTTGACCAGCAGGTTGGGGAAACGGGCCGGCAGGATAGTGGGTTCCTGGTTCTTGCCGTCGTAGTTGTCCTGGAAATCGACGGTTTCCTCGTCGATATCCCGCACCATCTCCATGGCCAGTGGGGCCATCTTGGTTTCGGTGTAACGGGGGGCGGCCGCGCCGTCGTTGCCCGGCGAACCGAAGTTGCCCTGGCCGAGGGCCAGCGGGTACCGCATGGTCCAGTCCTGGATAAGGCGGACCAGGGCGTCGTAAATCGCAGTGTCACCGTGCGGGTGGTACTGGCCCATGACCTCGCCCACCACGCGGGCACACTTGTTGAAGGAACGGTCGGGCCGGTAGCCGCCGTCGAACATCGCGTAGAGCACGCGGCGGTGCACCGGCTTGAGCCCGTCGCGGACATCCGGGAGGGCCCGTCCCACAATGACGGCCATGGCGTAGTCCAGGTAGGACCGCTGCATTTCCGTCTGCAGGTCCACCTGCTCCACACGGTCGATCAGCACATCGCCTTCAAGAACGGTTTCCGGATTCCCGGCGTCGGGGGCCGGGTTCTCAGGTGTTTCGTCGCTCATTTTGTATTTTCCGTTTCAGGTATATGTCGGTTGTCGAATGTAGGAGCTATGTCCTAGATATCGAGGAACCTGACGTCCTTGGCGTTCTGCTGAATGAAATTGCGCCGTGATTCCACGTCTTCGCCCATCAGGACCGAGAAGATCTGGTCGGCTGCGAGGGCGTCGTCCATGGTGACCTGGAGCAGGGTGCGGTTGTCCGGGTCCATGGTGGTATCCCACAGCTCCGTGTAGTCCATTTCACCGAGGCCCTTGTAGCGCTGGATGCCGTTGTCCTTGGGAATGCGGCGGCCTGCTGCCTGGCCGGACACCAGTTTGGCGTCGCGTTCGCGGTCACTGTAGACGTAGTCGTGCGGAGCGTTGGACCACTTGATGCGGTACAGCGGGGGCTGCGCGAGGTAGACGTAGCCGTTCTCGATCAGGGGCCGCATGTAGCGGAACAGCAGCGTCATCAGCAGCGTGGTGATGTGCTGGCCGTCAACATCGGCATCGGCCATCAGCACAATCTTGTGGTACCGCAGCTTGGCGAGGTCGAAGTCTTCGCCGATGCCCGTGCCGAAGGCGGTGATCATGGACTGCACTTCGGCGTTGCCAAGGGCCTTGTCCAGGCGCGCGCGCTCAACGTTGAGGATTTTTCCACGCAACGGAAGGATGGCCTGTGTCTCGGGGTTGCGGCCGCGCTTGGCGGAACCGCCGGCAGAGTCACCCTCCACGATGTAGACCTCGCACTTGGCCGGGTCCTTGGACGAGCAGTCGGAGAGCTTTCCGGGCATTCCGAAGGATTCCAGCGGGCTCTTCCGGCGGGCGTTGTCGCGGGCCTTCCGTGCTGCCATGCGGGCCTGGGCGGCCGAAATGGCCTTCCGGATGACATCGCGGGCCGGGCCGGGGTTGCGTTCCAGCCAGTCACCCAGGCCGTCCGTGACTACCCGCTGGACGAAGCCCTTGACCTCGGAGTTGCCGAGCTTCGTCTTGGTCTGGCCTTCGAACTGGGGCTCGGAGAGCTTCACCGAAATGACGGCAGTAAGTCCCTCACGGATGTCGTCTCCGGTGAGGTTGTCGTCCTTTTCCTTGATGATGCCTTTTTCCCGGGCGTAGCGGTTGACCAGGGAGGTCATGGCCGCGCGGAAACCCTCTTCGTGGGTGCCGCCTTCGTGGGTGTTGATGGTATTCGCGTAGGTGTGGACGCTCTCCGAGTAGGCATTCGTCCACTGCATCGCCATTTCCAGCGCTATTTTGCGGTCCTTGTCCTCGGTTTCGAAGGCGATGACGTCCTCATGGACCACATCAACCTTCTTGCCGGAGTTCAGGTGCTTGACGTAGTCCAGCAGGCCTTCGTCGTACTGGTACACCACCGTGCGGTGCTCGGCGCTGATCTCGCCTTCGGTGACCATGCCGTCGAGGTCCGGATCGGCGTCGGCCTCGGTGGCCACTCGCTCATCGGTAAGGGTGATGCGCAGGCCCTTGTTGAGGAAGGCCATCTGCTGGAAGCGCGCGCGGAGCGTTTCGAAATCGAACTCGGTGCTCTCGAAGATCTCTGCGTCGGGGTAGAAGGTCTGCGTGGTGCCGGTCTGCTTCGTTTCCTCGCCCTGGACCAGGCTGCCCTGGGGCTTGCCGCCGTTGGCAAAGGACATCCGCCAAACATGCCCCTGGCGGCGGACTTCCGTGTTCACCCGGCTGGACAGCGCGTTCACCACGGAGATGCCAACGCCGTGGAGGCCGCCGGACACTGCATAACCGCCGCCGCCGAACTTGCCGCCGGCGTGCAGGATGGTCATGACCACTTCAACCGTGGGCTTGTGCTCGGTGGGGTGCATGTCCACGGGAATGCCGCGGCCGTCATCCACTACCTTGACGCCGCCGTCGGCCTGCAGGACTATCTCGATGTGGGTGCAGTAGCCGGCAAGCGCTTCATCGACCGAGTTGTCCACCACTTCGTACACAAGGTGGTGGAGGCCGCGCGGACCGGTGGAACCGATATACATACCGGGGCGCTTGCGCACCGCTTCAAGGCCTTCGAGGACAGTGATGTCACTGGCGCCATACTCCCGTGGGGTGGCCGCTTCCGCCGTTGCGTCAGGACCGCCGGCGTCACCGGCTGCGGGGTCAACTGCCAGAATATCTGTATTGTCGTTAGCCACAGGCGCTGTCGACTCCTCGTTCTCGATGATGGCCGGCCGGTTACTCCCCGGGTAAATACAGGAAGTCACCTGCCAACAGGCACAAACTTATGGCGCCGGTGACTTGTTGATGTTGTGGGGAGCCGCAGACCGCGGACCGGAGTGCGCGGAAAACGGACTCAGTCAACGTCTCACCCGCGCCCAGTTATCTGCAACAATTCTACCGCGAAGCGCCCCATATCCCCGCATTCCAGGGGCGTGGACGCGGTGCCGTGTGGCCATGGCAGGCCGCTGGCCCCGCCTAGGGCGCCCTAACGGAACCGCCTCTTGGTGCCTATACAGGCCGCAGCCCTTGCAGGCGCCTACACGGCCGCAGGCCGATTATCAAGGAATTGGCGCCGGGCTATCCGTAGGTATCCCGCGGTCCGCGCCCGTTGACACTCCTGCCGCCCTTGCGCCAACTGGGCGCCGAAGGGCCCAGAACCTGGATGCTGGTGACCACGCCGTCTCCCAGTTCCACCCTGAATTTCTCCAGCAGGCTGGCGCTGAGGAGCCGCAGCTGGGTGGCCCAGGCGGTCGAATCGCACCTCACATGCAGGGTGGTATCGGTAAAACTTTCCGGAGTGCAATGCGCTGAAATTTCCGGACCCACGAGAGTGGCCCATTCCGCCATGACGGAACCGACAGCCACGGGCGATGTCCAGCCCCGCTCGGCCACCAGCCGCCCCACCACCTTGCCGAGCCCCAACGGATCGCGGCCCGTCGCATGGAACTGGCTGAACCCGCGGGTGTCCCGGATGCTGCCCCTGGACTTTTGTTGTCCGGGCCGCTGTGCCTTGCGGCGAATCTCGCCGCGGGCTGCGGCGGCCTCGCGCATCCGGTTGAGCGCAGCCTGCGGAGCATCGATCTGGTCGGGATCCCGTCCGGGCTGCAGCCTGCCGGCGTCACTCTCCCTGCTCATCAATGCCTCCCGGGACGACTTTCACCCGCCGTCCGGACAGTTCCTCCGGGATATCGGCGTCGACGGCGGCGGTCACCAGGACCTGTTCCGCGCCGGAAACTATAGCGGCCAGTTTACGCCGCCGCTGGACGTCCAGCTCGGCAAAAACGTCGTCAAGGATCAGGATGGGAGCGGAGCCGCCGGTACGGGCATCGTCAAGCATGACGTAGTAGGACGCCAGCCGCAGGGACAGGCACATGGACCATGTTTCACCGTGGGATGCATAACCCTTGGCGGGGGCCTGTCCCAGCACGAGTTCAAGATCGTCACGGTGCGGACCCACCAGCGAGATGCCCCGCTCAAGCTCCTTCTTCCGTGATTCGCCGAACGCGCGGATATAGCGCTGGGTCAGCTCCTCAATGCTGAGGCCGCGCAGGTCTTCGGCAGCGGCCGTGTCCCCCGGCCCCGGCCGGCCTGTGGCACCCAACGATGCGCCGTCGTCGTCCATCTGGTTCTGCAGCGTGGACCGGTAGATCGCGTCCGCCGGCTTGGACGCGTCGGTCAGCTCCGCATAGGCGCGGGAAAGGTGGGGCCGGAGAAGTTCCGCCAGTTCCAGCCGTGCGTGCAGGAGCTCGGCCCCGGCCTTTGCCATGTGCTGGTCCCACACATCGAGGGTGGCTTCGTGGGCGGCGGTGACCCTCCCGGCACGGGCCGATTTCAGCAGGGCGTTGCGCTGTTTCAGCACGCGGTCGTAGTCGCTGCGTGTTGCGGCATGGTGCGGGACCAGGCTGGCGAGCAGTTCGTCCAGGAACCTGCGTCGATTGGACGGATCCCCCTTGACCAAGGCCAGGTCTTCCGGCGCAAAGAGTACCGTCTGGCAGATGCCCAGCAGGTCCCGCGCCCGGACCGGATTGCTGCGGTTGATACGGCCGCGGTTGGCCCTGCCGGCATTGATCTCCAGCTCGAGCACCGTGGTCTGGCCGTTGCGCACCAGCCTGGCCCGTACCAGGGCGCGTTCGGTGCCGAACCGCAGGAGCGGGCCGTCCGAACTGACCCGGTGGGAACTGAGGGTGGCCAGGTAGCCGATGGCCTCCATCAGGTTGGTTTTGCCGATGCCGTTGTAGCCCACCAGCACCGTGACGCCGGGGCTGAGGGCAAGGTCCACCTGGGCGTAGCTGCGGAAATCGGTCAGGGAGAGGTGTTCCAGATACACGCGGGTTTCGACAATTCTGGGGACAGCGGCGGTCCCCGGTGGGTGCTACTTGGCGGGACGGGTGGCGTGCCCGCCAAACTGGTGCCGGAGTGCGGACACCATCTTCATGGCAGGTGAGCTGTCCTCGCGGGACTCAAACCGGGCGAAGAGCGCTGCCGTGATCGCGGGAGCCGGAATGGCGTTGGCGATGGCTTCCTCAACGGTCCAACGGCCTTCGCCGGAGTCCTCCACGTAGTCATCGATGTTCTGCAGGCCGGGGTCTTCTTCCAGGGCCTTGACCAGCAGGTCGAGCAGCCACGACCGGACCACAGTGCCTTTTTGCCAGGCGCGGAAAGTGCCGGGGAGGTCGCTGATGATGTCTTTCGAAGCGAGCAGCTGGTATCCCTCGGCGTATGCCTGCATCAGGCCGTATTCGATGCCGTTGTGGACCATCTTGGCGTAATGGCCCGCGCCGACGCCGCCCACATGGACGAAGCTGTCCGCACGGTCACCTTCCGGACGCAGGGCATCGAAGACCGGCAGGGCCAGTTCCACATCCGCAGCGTCGCCGCCGGCCATCAGGCCATAGCCGTTCTGCAGGCCCCAGACGCCGCCGGAAACACCGCAATCCACGAAACGGATGCCTTTTCCGGCGAGGAGTTCACCATGTTTCTGGTCCTCGGTGAAGCGGGAGTTTCCGCCGTCAATTACCAGGTCGCCCTGGTCCAGCTTGTCGGCGAGTTCGGTGATGACTGCATCCGTGACTGCGCCGGCGGGAACCATCACCCAGATCAGCCGCGGTGCGGGAACGGCGGCCAGGAGCTCATCGACGGTAGCCACGTCGGTCACATCGGGGTTCCGGTCGTAACCCGTGACCTCGATGCCGCTGTTGCGCAACCGCTCACGCATGTTGAATCCCATTTTGCCAAGGCCGATCAGTCCAATGTGCATGGTGGAACTCTTTTCTGGGCTAGTGGGTGGCGGTGGTTGGGCCTCATAGGCGAGGAGCCCGGCCTGAGCCTTCGAAGGCTGGGAGCCGATGGGGACTAGTTGGGGAGACGAACCGGCATCACCAGGTACCGGTAATCATCCTGGTCCTCGCCGTCGGCGTCAGCCTGGGCGGTGATCATGGCCGGCTTGGGGGCTGACGTGAATGAGAACCGCACGAATTTGGTTTCAATCACGCTGAGGCCTTCCACAAGGTAGTGGGGGTTGAACGCCACGGTGATGTCGTCTCCGGAGAGCTGCGCTTCGAGTTCTTCGGACGCCTGGGCATCTTCACCGGTGCCGGCATCCAGGTTCAGCAGTCCGGCGGTGAACGCCAGTCGGACCGGCGTGTTGCGTTCAGCCACCAGGGACACACGGCGGACGGCTTCCACCAGTTCCTGGGTCTGGACAGTGGCGTGGATGGGCGTTGACTCCGGGAAAAGCGACCGGATCTTCGGGTAATCGCCATCCACCAGCAGGGACGTGGTGGTGCGTCCACCGCTTTCAAAGCCAATCAGGCGGGTGTCGTCATCGGACAGTGCCAGGCTGATGTCGCCGCTGTTGCCCAGTGTTTTGGCCACTTCGTTGAGGGTTTTGGCCTTGACCAGCGCACTCGTGGAGACGCCGGGAGTGACGGGCTTCCACGGAACCTCGCGCATCGCCAGGCGGTAGCGGTCGGTAGCCAGCAGCGTGATGAGGTCGTCTTCGATTTCCATGCGCACCCCTGTGAGGATGGGCAGGGTGTCGTCCTTGCTGGCGGCAATGATCACCTGGGAAACGGCCTGTGCAAACGCATCACCGGGGACGGTGCCGCTGATGGCGGGAAGCGCGGGAAGCGGCGGGTATTCGGCCTCGGGCATGGTGGCGAGGTGGAAGCTGCTGCGGCGGCAGGTGAGGGTGACTTTGTTGCCGTCGGTTTCGACGTCGACCGGCGCCGAAGGCAGGCTTCGGCAGATATCCGCAAGGAGCCGGCCCGATACCAGGATGGTGCCTTCGTCACGGATGTCGGCAGCGATCTCAAGGCGCGCCGACGTTTCGTAATCGAAGCTTGAAAGGCTGACGGTTCCGGCTTCTGCCTTGAGGAGCAGGCCGGAGAGGACTGGCACTGGCGGCCGCGGAGACAACGAGCGGGCTGTCCAGGTAACGGCTTCTGCCAGGACGTCCCGATCGACTCTGAACTTCACGGAGGGATGCCGCCTTTCGTTGCTGCTGCCTAGTAGGCCGGAACCTCCGCAGGGGTGATTCCGGAAAATGATGCACCCGATTCCGGCAGGTGCATGGTCCGCGCTGAACGGAAACCACACAAAAACCCAGGGATGGGAGCGCTGCTGACAGCTTAGCCGGAAGATCCGGGATTAACCCATCCCCCAAAACCTCCCCGGCCCCTTCAGGGGGCCGATGGTCCCTGCACGGTACGAGGCGAAGGATCTTGTTGTTTGAGGGATTTTCAATTTTTTGGGATTCGTAGTGTTAATAACTGCTGTGGAAACTGTGGATAACCCCGTCTCGCAGCGGAGATCCGCGGTTAAGCCCTGTTCACGGACTGTGAGTTAACTGGGTTTTAAACAGGGTGTGGATGGGGACAACCCAGAAGCCGGTTTTAACGATCCACAGGCGCCTTAAGGGTTTTAAGCCCATTAAGCGCGCTTGTCCCCTTAACTATCCACAGGCTTATCCACATGCACCTGTTAATAAGGTATAGATGCGGGGATCAGGAGTCGCGCTGCTGCTGCTTGATGCGGTTGGTCAGCTCCGTGACCTGGTTGTAGATCACACGCCGCTCGGCCATCAGCTCACGGATCTTCCGGTCTGCATGGATGACTGTGGTGTGATCGCGGCCGCCGAGTTCCTGGCCAATCTTGGGGAGGGACATGTCCGTCAGTTCGCGGCAGAGGTACATGGCGATCTGCCGGGCGGTGACCAGTGTCCGGGTCCGGGACTTGCTGCAGAGCTCTTCCATGCTGAGTTTGAAGTAGTCAGCCGTCTGCTGCAGGATCTGGCCGGATGTGATTTCCTGGGCGCCGTCGTCGGTGATGAGGTCCTTCAGGACCATTTCGGCGAGGGCTACGTCGACTGGCTGCCGGTTCAGGCTGGCGAATGCGGTGACGCGGATGAGCGCGCCCTCAAGTTCGCGGATGTTGCTCGAGATCTTGGATGCGATGTACTCCAGCGCGTCGTCCGGCGCGGACAGTCCCTCGCTGAGGGCCTTCTTGCGGAGGATGGCGATGCGGGTTTCCAATTCAGGGGGCTGGATGTCCGTCAGCAGGCCCCACTCGAAGCGCGACTTCATCCGGTCCTCGAAACCGGCAAGCAGTTTGGGCGGCTGATCGGAAGTGATCACCACTTGCTTGTTGTTGTTGTGCAGCGAGTTGAAGGTGTGGAAGAACTCCTCCAGTGTCCGGTCCTTGCCGGCGAGGAACTGGATGTCGTCAATGAGCAGGACGTCCACGTTCCGGTATGTGGTCTTGAAGCTGGCGCCCTCGTCGTCCCGGATCGAGTTGATGAAGTCGTTGGTGAACTCCTCGGAATTCACGTACCGAACCCGGATGCCGCTGTAGAGCCGGCGGGCATAGTGCCCGATCGCGTGCAGCAGGTGTGTCTTGCCCAGGCCGGAGTCGCCGTAAATGAACAGCGGGTTGTAGGCCTTGGCAGGTGCTTCGGCGACGGCGACGGCAGCAGCGTGGGCGAAACGGTTGGATGAACCGATCACGAACGTGTCGAAGACATATTTGGGGTTGAGCCGGCCAAATTCGTGGGAGGTGCTTGGCAGCATGGGCTGCGGCTTCTGCTCGATCAGCTGGTCCTGCGCATAGGCAGGCTCAACCACGGGCTCGGGCTCTTTGTGGATGGGGACAAGATCGGTGTCGACGTCGATGGCGCACCTGATGTCCTCAGAGAAGACGTTGTGCAGGGCATCGTCCAGGGCGTCCTTGACCTGCGTCTGCAGCACCTCACGGGTGAGTTCGTTGGGAACGGCCACCAGGAGGGTCGATCCGATCAGGCCCTGGGCCTGGGCGAGGATGACAAAGCCACGCTGGCGCGGTGTTACCCGGTGGTCTTTCTCCAGCAGGCTGATAACGCGCCGCCAGGAACTTCCGACAGTATTGGCGTGGTTGGCTTCGTCTACTGTCATCAATCGGTTCCCTCAAAACTTGCTTTGCCCTGCATTACCTGCAGCCCCGGACCCGGAACCAAGATGCTGGCCCAGCTTCATCCACAGGGTTATGCACAGTCCGTGGATAATCGGCTACTGAGCCACTCTAGGGGATGAAAAGCCTAGAAGATAGCTGGGAAACTGCTTGTGGATAATTACACCGTTGTGGTTCGCTTTTGGCGCTTGTGAGCCACTTCATCCACAGGTGGTGAAGGGTAGTTAGACACAGCTGGGGATAGTGGAGGGGACCCCTCCCGGTTTGACTGCAGGGTCTAAATTGCCCTAACGTTGTGAAGTCCTTTGTGTCCGCTTTTTGGCCCCGACTGATTCTCCCAAGCGCACTGCGCCTGGGCAGCAGGGGGAAGCGTGCATATACAAAACTTAGCGTCGGCCAGTTCTTCCCCATTTTTGATCGGGTGGACGCACCTTTGATCCACTGGAGTAACTAACGTGAGCAAGCGGACTTTTCAGCCGAATAACCGCCGTCGAGCCAAGAAGCACGGCTTCCGCCTTCGTATGCGTACCCGTGCCGGCCGCGCCATCCTGGCAGCCCGCCGTGGCAAGGGCCGCACCGAGCTGTCGGCTTAAATAACTGACTTGTCGGTAGATACCTTCATTGCGAGTTTAAGGTGCTGGCCACCCGCAACCGCCTGAGGACTTCCACCGACTTTTCAACAACCGTACGTTCCGGTGTCCGCAATGGACGCCGGAACGTAGTGTTATATGCGGCAGCCATCGCTGCCGACGAACCCAGCCGGATCGGGTTCATCGTTTCCAAGAGTGTCGGGAACGCTGTGGTCAGGAACCTCGTTAAGAGGAGACTACGGGAAGCAGGTGCTGCCTCGCTGCGCGAACACGGCACCGGTCTCGCCATAGTGGTCAGGGCGCTGCCTGCGTCCGCTTCCGCCAGCTGGGACCAGCTGCTGGAGGACTATAACGCTGCACTTGAGTCGACGCTGAACCGGCTGGCCGGCCGCCCCCAAAGGGCTGCTGCCAAGGGTTCGGCTGGTACAACACAGAAGGGGACACCGCGTGCATAACGCCACCGCCGTCGTCGCCCATCTTCATCCTGTTCCCGCCGCCGTCCTGCTGTTTCTCTGGAACGCGCCCCGGAACATCCTCATTCTCCTGCTGAAGGCCTACCGCAAGGTGGTTTCACCCTTGTACGGCCAGGTCTGCCGGTTTTTTCCTTCATGCTCGGCTTACGCCCTTGAAGCTGTCACCGTCCACGGCGCTGTTAAAGGAACCTGGCTGGCTGCCCGCCGCCTGGGCCGCTGCCACCCATGGAACGCCGGCGGAGTGGACCACGTCCCCGCGGGCAAGCGGGAATGGCCTGAAAACCAGACCCCCACAATTGTTGTGCTGAACAACCCAGACAAGTACCTGGTTGCTCGGACTAATGAAGAAGGCCGCAGTGCGGCCTGACGAATAGGGATAAGTATGGACTTCTTTGGAACAATCATGGCCCCGTTCAAGTGGCTGGTTTCCATCATCATGATTGGATTCCACGATGGACTGAGCACCATCGGGATGCCCGCGGCGAACGGCTGGACCTGGACGCTGTCCATCATTGGGCTGGTGTTGGTGATCCGTGCCGCCCTGATCCCGGTGTTCGTCAAGCAGATCAAGGCACAGCGCGGCATGCAGCTGCTGCAGCCTGACCTGAAGAAGCTGCAGGACAAGTACAAGGGCAAGACCGATCAGCTCTCCCGCCAGGCCATGGCCCAGGAGCAGATGGCCATGTACAAGAAGCACGGGACCAACCCGTTCTCGGCCTGCCTTCCCATGCTGATCCAGATGCCTTTCTTCTTTGCACTCTTCCAGGTGCTGTCGGGAATCTCCCAGGCCAAGGACCAGGGCAACGGCATTGGCGCCATGAGCCACGAGCAGGTTGTCGAGTTCGATGCGTCGAGCATTTTTGGAGCTCCGCTGTCGGCCTCCTTGCTGCACGGCGGCGGTGGCGGCAACCAGACTGCCGTCTGGATCCTCTCCATCGTGATGATCCTCGCCATGACGGCGTCGCAGTTCATCACCCAGAAGCAGATCATGGCCAAGAACATGTCTGAAGAGGCGATGGCCAGCCCGTTCATGCGCCAGCAGAAGATGATGCTCTACATCCTGCCCATCGTCTTTGGTGTGGGTGGCATTAACTTCCCCATTGGTGTCCTGATCTACTGGACCACCACCAACCTTTGGACCATGGGCCAGCAGTTCTTCGTCATCCGCCGGATGCCCACGCCTGGTTCCCCTGCTGCCAAGGCCCTTGCTGAACGTCGGGCCGCCAAAGGCCTGCCCGCGCTGTCTATCCTGACCGGAAAGAAGGACGCCGCCGCCGAGGCTGAGGCAGAAGCCGCAGCCGCGATCGCCGAAGCCAAGGGACAGCGCGTACAGCCACAACGTAAGAACAGGAAGAAGAAGTAGATGTCAGCCGAGAGCACCGAACACGCCCTTTCCGAAGACGTGGTCGAGGACCGCGACGAGTCCGGCACTGCGGACGGTTCGTCCGTAAAACCTTCTGCTGCCAGCAGGCTGGAAGAAGAGGGCGACATCGCGGCTGACTACCTCGAGGAACTGCTGGACATCGCTGATATCGATGGCGATATCGACATCGAGGTCCGCAACGGCCGCACGTACATCTCCATCGTCGCCGAAGAGGAGACCGAAGGACTGGAGAGCCTGGTGGGTGAGGACGGTGAAGTCCTCGAGGCACTGCAGGAACTGACGCGTCTTGCAGTCCTGTCTGCCACTGAAAGCCGCTCGCGCCTGGTGCTGGACATCAACGGCTACCGGCAGGAACGTACCGGCCACCTGCAGAAGATTGCCGAAGACGCTGCTGCTTCGGTCAAGGAGACCGGCAAGCCCGTTGCCCTTGAGCCCATGAGTGCCTACGAGCGCAAGATTGTCCACGACGCCGTTGCCGACCTGGGACTCGTGAGCGAGTCCGAAGGCGAAGGCAACGGCCGCCATATCGTTGTATCCGCTGACTAGAGAATTGCTGCCGCTAACCATGGTTGACATCACGGCTGCCGAACTTCGGGCTGCTGAGAAGATTTTCGGCGATCGGCTGGATCTGGCAAAGCGCTACGTTGAGCACTTGGCAACCTCCGGAACTGAACGGGGCCTCATTGGTCCTCGGGAGATCCCACGCCTCTGGAGCCGCCACGTCCTCAACTGTGCCGTCATCGAAAGCGAGATTCCGCAGGGAAGCCACGTGGCGGATGTTGGAAGCGGTGCCGGGCTTCCGGGGCTGTGCCTGGCGATAGCCCGGCCGGATCTTGAACTGACCCTCATCGAACCCTTGGAACGCCGGGTAATTTGGCTCCAGGAAGTGGTTGACGACCTCGGCCTGGACAACGTCACGGTCATGCGTAGCCGCGCCGAGCTTGCCGTGGGCAATGTCGAAGCCGACGTCGTGACCGCCCGGGCCGTATCTGCCCTGACAAACCTTGCGGGACTGACCATCCCCCTGCTTGCCGGCAAGGGCGAAGTGATCGCCATCAAGGGCCGCAGTGCCGGTGAAGAGATCGAAAAAGCCGCCAAAGCCATCAGGAAACTGGGTGGCGTTGAGACATCAGTACTCACCGTGGGTGACAACCTCCTTGAGGAGCCCACCACGGTAGTACGCATCGTTGTAAACAAGCCCCAAAAGAAGTCCTAGTAAGGGCCCGGTGACCTCGGTCTGCCGGGTGCAGCAGTTAGGCTAGACAACGGCAGCAAAATTGGCTGAACGAGAGTGAGTGTGCCCCAGTGACAAGTAGTGAAGCCTCCACACAACGGATACCACCGTTTGTGACGCTGGGGTCAGCACGTTCTGTCTCTGGCCCGGTTAGTATTCCTGGACGAGGCGGAAACCACCCGAAACCGGTTGCGAGCAACTCTTCATCAGTACTTGTTTCACGTGAAACAACCGCTGCGGGTCGATCAAACGTTATCGATGCGATTGACGATTCCAGCCCCATTGCCCGCGAGCTCGCCCACGAGACCAAGCGGCGCGAAAAGCTGATGGGCCGCCGCCTTCCGCGACCCGAAAAGACCCGGATTTTCACTGTGTCGAACCAAAAGGGCGGTGTTGGCAAGACCACCACCACGGTGAATATCGCTGCCGCGCTGGCAGCTGCCGGGCTGAACGTGCTGGTCATCGACATCGACCCGCAGGGCAACGCTTCCACAGCCCTTGGCATCGAGCACCATGCCGACGTGGACAGCATCTACGACGTCCTCATCAATGACGTGGCGCTGGCAGATGTAGTGGCGCAGTGCCCCGACATGGAAAAGCTCATCTGCGCTCCTGCCACCATCCACCTCGCCGGGGCGGAAATCGAACTTGTGTCCCTCGTGGCGCGCGAACAGCGGCTGCGCCGGGCCATCGATGTCTACGCCAAGACCCGGGAAAAGAACGGTGAGGAACGGCTCGACTACATCTTCATCGACTGCCCGCCCAGCCTGGGCCTCCTGACGGTCAACGCGTTCTGCGCGGCCAATGAGGTCCTCATTCCCATCCAGTGCGAGTACTACGCGCTGGAAGGACTGAGCCAGCTGCTCAAGAACATTGAAATGATCCAGAAGCACCTGAACGCCGACTTGGTTGTTTCCACCATTCTGCTCACCATGTACGACGGCCGTACCAACCTTGCCGCCCAGGTTGCGGCGGAGGTCCGGACGCATTTCCCTGAGCAGGTGCTCTCCGCAGTGGTCCCCCGCTCTGTACGCATCTCCGAAGCGCCAAGCTACCAGCAGACTGTAATGACGTATGACCCTTCCTCCAGCGGTGCCCTGTCCTACCTGGAAGCCGCTGCTGAAATAGCAGAACGCTAAAATCTTCAATACTGCATCGACCGGAGTCGGGACTACGCCCGGCTCTACCACTGGAGGGATTTACCCATGAGCGAGAAGCGACGGGGCCTTGGCCGCGGACTTGGCGCGCTGATTCCTAGTTCGGGCGCGTCCAACGGTCAGGGCAACGGTGCCGCTGCGTCGCGTCCGGTGGATCTCTTCTTCCCGGAAGGCCGTAAAAAATCCGAGCCCGTTGAAGCTGAAGGCATGGGCAAGCCGGACGTGCCGTCAGTTGCAGCCCCACGTGAATCCGCGCCGGCCACGAAGAAAGCAGCACCCGCGAAGGCTCCAGCGCCGAAGAAACCTTCCGGTGCTGCGCGGGCCACAGGCAGCACCACAAAGAAGTCCGCAGCTGCCGCTGATGTTCCTGTGGTTGCAGATGCCGCTTCAGCCGCTCCGGATACGGTCCCAGCCACGCCGACGCCGATCCCGCAGGCGGTGGCTCCCGCGTCCGATGTGACTCCCTCGTCTCCCTCGACGGACAGTTCCCCGTCCGGTGAGGTGGCCGATGTCCGAGCCGCTGACAACGGGGTTGACTTGGTGGAGGTCCCGGGTGCCCACTTCGCCGAGATTTCTGTTGCGGACATCCATCCCAACCGGAAACAGCCGCGTTCAGTCTTCGACGAAGATGATATGGCGGAGCTTGTTCACTCTGTTCGTGAAATAGGCGTCCTCCAGCCAATTGTTGTCCGTAAATCAACTGAAGATGGTATCGAGCCGTATGAGCTCGTCATGGGCGAACGCCGCTGGCGGGCAGTGCAGGCAGCCGGCCTGGACACTATCCCGGCAATCGTCCGTGAAACGACTGACGATGACCTTCTGCGCGACGCCCTACTGGAGAACCTGCACCGTAGCCAGCTGAACCCGCTCGAAGAGGCAGCCGCGTACCAGCAGTTGCTGGAGGACTTCGGGACAACGCATGAGCAGCTGGCCGACAAGATCGGCCGTTCCCGACCACAGGTTTCCAACACCCTGCGCCTTCTGAAGCTCCCCCCGCTTGTACAGCGCCGGGTGGCAGCGGGTGTCCTCTCGGCCGGCCACGCGCGTGCACTGCTGTCCCTGCCGGACGCTGCTGCGATGGAGCGCCTGGCCCAGAAGATCGTCGCTGAGGGAATGTCTGTGCGGGCCACGGAAGAGGCTGTCACCCTTTACCAGGATCCGGCCACCCCGGCCAAGAACAATGTCCCCCGCCCCGGTGCGCGGCACGAGCGTCTTGATTACCTTGCATCTTCCCTTTCCGACCGGTTGGATACCAACGTCAAGATCTCCTTGGGCGTCCGCAAGGGTAAGGTCAGTATTGAGTTCGCCAGTGTTGAGGACTTGAACCGCATCATGGACGTTTTGGCGCCAGATTCGGCTAACTAGCTGTAGTGATCAACAGGAGGCTCGGTTCTTTTGAACCGGGCCTCCTGTCTTGTCTAACCTCAAGTACCGGGAGAGAAGCGTTCAGGCTGTACTTCCTGAACGCGAATCGTTCCAGCGCACGCGCGGCATGGGTGCGCGGACACGACTGTAACTTTCCGAGTGGACGCCGTGGCGCAGATTGAAGTGCACAGCCGAGATATCCGTCGCATGTATCTCAGTTCCACGAACCTGGTGCCGGTGGGTGCGGGTCCTCTTGGGACGGGCGTGTTTCACGTGAAACTTTGCCATTGTCGTCGGCTGTTGTGCGACCACTTTGGGTGCAGTTAGCGCGTCTTCATCGACTGCCGGGTGAGGGCTGCGACCGAAGGCAGGTGCCGGTCGAGAATCTTCCATTCACTTGGGGCATCTGGGCATCTGGACCGTAGAGCTCTTTGGACCGCTGCCCTCCTTTGTCGACGGAGGCCGGGTGTGCGGGCGGCCGAAGGATGCAGCGTGTCGTGCTGAGGACCGGAAGCAGGAATCCACCTCTACTGCATGCATCAGTATTCTTCGCGCAGGAACAGGACCGCAAACAGTCCTCAAGAATCTCTTGGATGGGCAGGCAAATACTCCAGCTCCTCACCTTAGTTTCATCCCCACCGTGCACGTCGGATCATGCGCGGTCGCTTCCGGAACGGGTTCTGTAGGCTCCATCTACTTCGAATCCTGATGCAGATCGGAACAGCTAAAGGCGCGCTGCACCTCGAGTAGCCGCTCAGTACGGGTAGCGTTGGGGTCGCTGATCATAGATTCTGATGCTGCTACCTCTGGAAGCGATAGCGCTCTGATGGGTTTTCGAGTGTTTTCAGGTACTTCCCAAGCGGTGAAAAGCCGAAAACTCGATGGCAAATACCTGGCTAGGTGACCTACCTGCGAATGTGTTTGGCGGTCGACATGTTGGTCAGGTTCGTAGCTTTAGTTCTGCCTCAAGGTCCTGTTGGGGTCGCTTGGAGGTAAGAATGTCGCTAGCCGCGGACTTCGTCAGTGGCGAGCTTTCCGCATCCCGTACTGGAAGTCTTAGATTTCTGGCCAATGTCTTCGCCCATTCTTTGGGTTCGTCGATCCCAGCCACAGCTCCGCTCGCTAATCGCGTCGACGGAGGGTGTTCGACACAGAGGTTCATGGAGCATCTCAAGTTGTTTCACGTGGAACATCCCCACTTACAGAGGCCACGGAGCGGATTGCTCGAAGACAACAGGTGAGGCCGGGCTCCGTGCCGGCAGCCTCGTCGACAAGGTACAAATATGGGAGCTGCTCTTGTCCTGGTGCTTTACGTGAAACGCAGAGCCTTGAAGACCTAGTTCCAACAGTCACAGTGACGATGAGGGGCAGGATGCCTCGGCAATATTGCCTACCACCACTACCCTGACAAAGCGGCGGAAGTCAGGGCAATGTTTCACGTGAAACTCGGAGCTGACGAGCATGATGCCCATCGGGGTGAGTGACCGTGGCACGGCAAGTCCTACCGGCAGCAACCCCCTGTCGTTAAAAATGCCGTGGCGCCCGGTACGGCGGCATGTTTCACGTGAAACGCCAACCAAGGACTCGCGTCCTTTCATATTCTGCAATCGGTCCTGGCCTGTATGCCGCGGCGCTCATAGCTTCTCGAACGCAGCCGGCCGTCATTCCCACCGGTGTCTTGCCACACTGGACCCGGCCTATCGTGGCCACAGGGGCATCCTGTGCTTCAATCCCGGCGGTGGGTGTAGCCGAGAACCGACCAGCCGACGGCAGCCACCGGGCACCAGCTACCAGACCCCAGATCACACCGGGAGAGCCCTATACCCAACGCGTTCCCTCCTGGGAAACTTCGGCGCCCAAGCCCGCCTCTGCGAGCTCCCAGGGCACTCTCAGCGGCTCTGGAAGTATGGCCTGCCGTGCAGGACGCATGCAGTGAACCTCCAGGGTACTCCTTAAGTCATCTGATGACTGAGGAGGCCGAGGCTCTACTGCACTCCGGTTGCGCAGGCGCTGCCTGCAATTGAGGGGCGGTGGGCAATGCTGGTTGGTTCGCTGGAGATATCGAAGAGCCGCCTAAGAAGACCATGCAGTCAGAGCCGAAGTGCATCCGGGGTGGTCGGACATTGGTCACTTTCACTTCGGCCGCGTTGGGCCTCCCTCCCCTGCACCTCAGTGCGTTTATCCAGCCGCATGCCCCGGACTGTTGACGACACGCTCCTAGACGCGCGTCTCGAGAGTGCGTGCATCTTCCGAGCGGCTGGTCCAGGCCCTGCGGCTTCATTGAGGAACTCGAGCATGCTTTTGATTGGCTCTGGGACTGTACGCATTCCGTTCAGGCAGTCTGTCGGCAGGCGCGGGTCCGCGGTGGGGCCGCGACACGTCGGCGGCTGGGCATCTCGTGCCTCGTCCTCCGGCAGTGATACCCGTCTGACGTCAGGGTCCTGCCGGGGCTTGAGACTGCATGAGGGCGGGGAGGCCGAGTCTCACCTGAGCTGTGGGCAGTAGTGGATAAACCTGTGGATAACAATGTGGATAGATCTGTGGACAAGACCAGGCTTTGGCTTCTCCTACCTTCTCATGCCGAGGAGAGACGGAACGCCTCTCACGACCAACCTGCGCCCAACAGGGAGCCGTTTCACGTGAAACGGAGCACGGACTTGAGGCCGCGTCAGAAGATTGCCGTTGGGGCACGTTCGCGCATCTAAAATAGTACGAATGTGGCTGATCCAGCGGCTCAAGTGCTGGTTTGCCCGGTGTGGACCAGCGGCTCGGAGCCAGCCAGATCCTTCAATGATCTGCGCCGTTCCCAATGACACGGCAGCCGGCGTTCCGCCACCCCAGGATACCCGCTGTGGCGCCTTGAAGTAGCTGTGGATAACTCTGTGGATTGAGGAGACGGTGGCTGTGGATAAAGTTGTGGGAAAGAACACGGCCGGGCACCCTTTCCTGCCTTGCTGCAGCAGCCGCCGATCACCCGAGTTGCGGTCGTGGGCTACGCACAGTCGCAATGGCACCGGCCACAGTCCATTGCGAGGTTCCCGGTTGGCTGATCAGTATCGGTCTCTTAGGGGTCGTCAGGGTCCCATATGGTTCGCCCGGTATGCCGCTATAAAAGACCCTCCGGCTCAATGAGGCATGCCGAGGACCATACGTGCCCGGTGGCCTATGGCCTTCACCCCTGTCTTCGGCGGGCCGCCTCTCCTGGTAGAGGCGGCGAGGTCCTGTCAGGTGAACTGCTGTTCGCTAGAGAAACGCGAACCTGCGGAGCCGCGGCGAACAGGCTTATGGCGTGGGGGTCCCGTCCGGCACTTGAAGAGCCGCCCTGGATCCGACAGTAGATGTCGAGTAAGTTGCAGTCTGGTCTGCTTCCCAAGACGGCATCACCTTCTATTGGGTCCTTGTTCAGCGGCATTCCTCACGCTGCATCGTGTCGGCTGGCAGGCCTGGGAAGCCTGCGGGCGCCAGAGTGTGACTCTTGAATGCTGCAGGATTGCGCCCTCCCGCACGGAGACGGATCCATGGACCGCTAGTAACAGCGTCTCTCTGGCTGGTAGGCAGTCTGGCGCAGCTCCCCCATTTGGAGACCTGGCGGTCGGCCGTCGCAACCTCTCTCATGCCCCGGGTTGTCGTCATCCTGGTGAACTACGAGCGATTCGCACGCGGTGCCCTTGATGATTTCGGTCCGCCTCCGAGCGAAAGCTCAGCACGCTTATAGGTTGGGCTCAGGACAATTCGTTTGCCAAGTTGGATGCACTCGCCTGTTAGCGCCCGTCCTGACTATAGTGATCGGGCGGATGATATGTTTCACGTGAAACGGGCCAGTCTCAGGAGCAGAGTATTGCGATCACAGGGTCGAGGCGGGTACTGCTTCCGTTTCACGTGAAATATCTGCTCACCTATCCGCATGTCTCACGGGGCTGCTATGGCTGCGACCGGCTCTTTGGCTGAACCTAGTCACCCTTTAGGTATGGCTCTGCAAGTTCTGACTACTATCAGGGACCCCATGACTGAGGGAGCTACTGGGTCATCTCGTCAACGCCGGGACGTAAGGCCGTAGGAGGCGGATGCGTGGCTGCTCGATTTGGGACTGTGTTTCACGTGAAACGTACCTAGTTGAGTGTCCTCTCCGGGGGCTTAGTGGCCCCTACTGTGAGCCACTTACCACCATAGGCGAAACACGAGTACGAGTACTGCGGCACTCTGTGTTGGCCGGCAACCTGAGTCCTAGATTCAGCTTTACGAGGCTGACTGACTATCGGAGGTATTGCGGCGGCATTTGCCGATTGCTGCG
Source organism: Pseudarthrobacter equi (assembly GCF_900105535.1). Taxonomy (NCBI): domain Bacteria; kingdom Bacillati; phylum Actinomycetota; class Actinomycetes; order Micrococcales; family Micrococcaceae; genus Pseudarthrobacter; species Pseudarthrobacter equi. The sequence continues at coordinate 328,628 of NZ_LT629779.1, read as the reverse complement.
TCCACTCCTGCCCTTAGAGATGGTGACGGAATGATCCTCTTTGAATCGTCGCCCGGTATAGCCGGGCAAATGAGCGGTCCTCCAAGGCCATTGTTCGGCATTGTTGCTAGCTGCTACTTGATCGGATGCCTCCAGGCGTAGGTTATCTGACTAGAACGCGGTAGCCAGTTCCGTTCGTTCTGCTGGCACAGCGGGCGCCAGGTGGCAATGTTGCTGGCATGCGTGGCCTCCTCGCGCCAGTGCACGCAGACACCATACGGTCCCCCATGGGGATAGATCTCATCTGCATGCCAAGAATCCTCATTCTGAGCCTCAGCTCGCTGCTATGCTCATTCCGCGGCATGTGAAGACGCCGTGCAGCACTCGGTATCGCTGGTGTCTTTCGCAGGATCCCAATTGCCAAGGATCTGTCGAACGGACCGATAAGGCGCCATCCGCACGTCTCACGAAAATTGTCCTGTGCGAGTGGTTTCCAGCTGGTGAGGCAATGGAAGCGCCAGCGTTAGAAACCACTGAGCGCGATTTATGGTCCAGATTCAGCGCTGATAGGGAGCGGTTAATATTCGTTCAAGACCGATGCGGATGTTTCACGTGAAACTTTACGCCCCTTTGCCAGTCGCCCGGGTCAATCGCTGGGCAGTCCTATGGTGGCGCAATTTTCATACGACGGTGTTTGTCGCGATTCCAGGCATTCACCGTCGCCGTGATGAGCCGACTTCTCCGATACAAGCTCGAGAAGCCATATCCAGGCATTCTGAGGTGATTGTTGAGGCTACGGCGCCACAAGAGGGTTGCCGCGAATTTAGAGGCTGCAGATGCCGCTGCCTGGCATCAGTGTCCGGGTAGCCTCGCCTGAGGAGTCCCATCCAGCACGGAGCAGGGTCGGCGATGTTTCACGTGAAACACCACCGCTCGAACGCCGTTCCGAGGTCGATTGCCGAGGTCAACTTGCAAAGACAACCACTAGATATGGCGCTTCACCTTTGCTGCTGGCCGGTGAAACCGCATCAGGATGAGCGAGCAAAAAGAGTGGCCACCGCCAATAAGGCGATGGCCACTCAAAGAGCTGTCAACTCCCCTTTACGGGAGAAATCAGCTTAGGAAAGAACGTCAGCAAATTCCTTCTCAAAGAACTGCTTCGGCTTTGCACCGATGACCGTGTTCTTCACTTCGCCGCCCTGGAAGAGGTAAACGGCGGGGATGGAGGTAATGCCGTATTCGGCAGCGATGGCGGGGTTGTCATCGACGTTCACCTTGACGACGTCTACCTTCTCGCCGTATTCCACGGAGATCTCATCGAGGATGGGACCCAGCTTGCGGCAGGGACCGCACCATTCTGCCCAGAAGTCCACGATAACCGGCTTCTCCGAAGACAGTACGTCGGTGCCGAAACTTGCGTCAGTTACGTCTTTAGCGTTGCTCATAGCCACTCTTTCTTCTCGGTATGTTTTTCGTCGGTGCCTAGGCGGGAAGTTCCGCCAGGTAGTGTTCAACGTCAATTGCGGCCACACAGCCCGAACCGGAGGCGGTGATCGCCTGCCGGTAGGTGGGGTCCACGACATCGCCGGCTGCGAAGACACCGGGGATGCTGGTCTTGGAGCTCCTCCCTTGGACGGCGATGGTGCCTTCCGGGGTGAGATCAAGGACGTCCTTCACCAGGTCGGTCCGGGGGTCATTGCCGATGGCAACGAACACGCCCGTGACAGCGAGGTCCGTAACGCTGCCGTCAACGAGGTTCTTCAACTTCAGCGAGGTGACTTTCGATTCGCCGATGACGTCTTCCACGGTGCTGTTCCAGATGAACTTGATCTTGTCGTGGGCCAGCGCGCGGTCTGCCATGATCTTGGATGCCTTCAGGGAATCGCGGCGGTGCACCACGGTCACGGACCTGGCGAATTTCGTGAGGAAGAGAGCCTCCTCCATGGCGGAGTCGCCCCCACCAATGACGGCGATGTCCTGGTCCTTGAAAAAGAAACCGTCGCAGGTTGCGCACCAGCTCACGCCGTGGCCGGACAGCCGCTTTTCGTTGGGCAGGCCGAGCTCGCGGTAGGCGGAACCGGTGGAGAGGATGATGGACCGTGCCTTGAACGTCTCCCCCGTTGCGATGGTGACCGTCTTGACGGCGCCTTCGAGCTCCAGCGCGGTGACGTCCTCAAACTGGATCTCGGTTCCGAAGCGGGTGGCTTGCTTCTCGAAGTTCTCCATCAGGTCAGGACCCATGATGCCCTCGGGAAACCCCGGGTAGTTCTCCACGTCTGTGGTGTTCATGAGCTCGCCGCCGGCGGTAACCGAGCCTGCGAAGAGCAGGGGCTTGAGGTTGGCACGGGCAGTGTAGACGGCTGCCGTGTAACCCGCCGGGCCTGAGCCGACAATGATGACATCACGTACTTCGGACGCGGTGGTTTCTGCGATGGTCACTGAACGGTGAACCTCTTCCTTGTTCGACGCGCCTCCGTGTGGAGGCCGGCCACATGGCACAACTGCTTCTGGATGCTGAATATTCCGGCGTCCGGGCAGAGAAGATCACAGACATACGGAATGGAGCTATCTCAGCAGGACGCTCTTTCCAGATTACAGGGCATGCCCGGGCTGGGGCGCAGAGGTTACCGTGACCGGCTACTGAACCTTGATTTCGGCGAGGCGGAGACCGTAGCCGTAGCGGGTCTTGGGTGCTGCGAGCTTGGGAAGCGCATTGATTGCGACGATGACGTACTGGGCCTTGACGGGTTCAGCCAGCGGCAGGTTCAGGTCACCGGAGGTGAAGCTGTTGGTTCCCACGGACTTGGCGCCGTCAAGCGATGGCCGGTCGTTGGTGTAGACGGTCATGCTTCCGCCCGATCCCCCAAGCTGCGAGAGCGTGATGGAGGAAACGGTGGCTGCACTCTTCAGTTTGACCGCAAGCGTCACGCCGTCGGGAGCGAGTCCGCCCCAGTTCTCGGTGGCGAATTCCATATCCGACCAGTAGCTGGCGGCGTTGCCGTCATAGGCCTTGACCAGGTCGCCGTCGAAGGTGGCAGCAAAGTCGAAGTTACCCTGGCGGGTCACACTTTCAATCGCCGGGGGAACTGCCGGTGCAGCGGACGTGGGCGCCTGCGTGGGAGCTGCCGACGCCTCGGGAGCGCCAGTTGTAGCTGCTGGCGCGGGGCTTCCGGCCTGCGGCTGCGTGAAGAGGCTGCCCAGGTTTGTCACGGCAAAAATCAGTCCGGCGATGAGGACAACTGCCAGGAGTCCTCCAACGAGCCACCGCATGGACCGCGGTTCGCGCCCTGTGTCGTCCTGGTCGTCGTCGTAATCATCGCGGTCATCATCATCGCCGCGGCCGGCGAAGGACGCGCCAGCGGCCGCCGGTGCTGCTGCCCTGGCGAAGAGTGCGCTCTTCTTGTTGGACGGCGCGCGCTCCTCAACAGGCTCTTCCTCGTACTGGTAGTCGTAGTCGTCCTGGGTGTCCGCCTGCGCATAGTCGTCGTCGGACCACAGGGAAACCTTCGGCCGCCCGGAGTCAGAGGCCCCGGCGTGCCCGCTGCCGGTGGTTTCGGGCACGGAACGGCCGGCAGGAGGCTGCACGGGATGAGCGGCAGTGGCTTCGGGATCAGCCGGCGCGGAAGCCGGCGCACGGCCAGCAGCTGCGGTTCCACCAGCACCCGCGGCCGCGCCAGCAGCACCAGCAGCAACGCCAGCACCGGCGGCAGCTGCAGCGCCGGAACCGCTGTTGCGGGCGGCGGCAGGTGCGGCATTCGGTGCCGCGGCGGGACGCACCGGAGGCTTGGGCGGCACGGCAGGAGCATCCCGGTAGGGATCCACCTGGCTGGGGTGCGTGTCCGAGTAATTGATGTAGCCGGCCTCGACGTTTTCTTCGTCGTCATACGGTTCCGGCTCGTACGAGCGGGCCTGGCCGAAGATCTCGCTGCCCAGCGTGTCGGTGAAGAACGGCTCCACATAGGGCGGGTTGGAAGCCACCACGAGGTCCAGCAGGTCTGCCGCGGACGTGTGGTTGGTGATGAGGTACGTGGCGGCCTCGGTGACGCCAAGATCCAGCACCTGCACAGTGCCGGGGCGTTCGCCCGTGGCAACTTCGCGTGCGCTCTGGGCCACCTGCTCGGTGTTCTGGGGTCCGGCAACCAGGATGCTGACCGGGCGGTTGAGGACCTGGTCCACACCATCCAGCACCAGATCGTGGTCATGAGAGGTCAATACCGTGGCTGTGACCTTGTAGCGGCCGCCCAGTACTGATCCGACATCGATCGGGTTGGACACGTGTTCCTCCTAGATTTTCCGGGATTCCGGCATGGATGATCGTGCCGTCCGCGGACGGCAGGATGGCGGTCTCCCGGATACAACTTCCCCCTGTACCTCTCCGATCCTAGCGGATTGAGGGTGGGCGGCTGCGGAGAACGAAGCCCCGAAACAGCGTCAAAGTCACTTTTTCCGGGGGCGCCGGTGGCTGAAATAGGGGTTCTGGCCCGCCTTGCCCTGGAAAGTGCGCCGGCCCGGCAGCGGAATTTGCTCACGGAGCAATCCGCCGCGCGCGGTGCTGGACTGGTCCTCTCCGGGCAGGTAGCTGCCGTCGTCCGGTCCCGAGGCGCCGTCGTCGTAATGCGCGCTGGGGGTTTCCCGCTCAGGCTCCGGACCTGCCCTGAACGACACAGCATCAAACTCACCGGAAATCCGGGGAATGAGACCCGTATCCACCGAGGTGGTGGCACGGGCGGGACGCTCCGCTGCCGGCCCGGCTTCCACTGAGGGGGTTCCCTCGGGAGCGGACGACGGCGGGACCCCGCCCGCCGCTGCGGGCGCCACCTGGCCGCCACGTCCAAGCCGTCCGAGCAGGGGCCGCAGCATGTCCGTCAGCTCGGAGACGCGGAACAGCCTGAGCAGCAGGAAGTACACAGCCAGCATCACTGGCCCCACGACGGCAAGCGTCACGAGTGCCTGGAGGCGCCCGCTCCAGGCGAAACCGTCCGGGCTGTAGCTGCCCATCAGCCACAGGGCACCGGCACCCGCGATGGCCGCACCCAGGGCGGCGTAGCCCATGCGGATGTAGGCATTGGCAATCCGCGGACCGTCAAGGCTGCCCAGGAGGCGCCGCAGGAAGAACGCGCTGATCACTACGGAGAGGATATTGCCCACCATGTACAGGACGGCGATCGCGTAGATGATCTGGCCCACCGGCATGAACTGGATGGCGAAGGCGCCCACCACGTACACCACCGCCAGCAGCAGCTGGACGTAGAACGGGGTGCGCGCATCCTCATTGGCGTAGAAGACGCGGGACATCATGAAGTTGGCACTCATGAAGGGGGTGCTGAGGGCCAGGATGGTGAGCGTCTGGGCCAGCATCACGCCGTCGTTGCGCGAGCCGCCGGAGAAGAACATACCCAGTGGGCCGGCCAGGGCAAAGAGTGCCAGGGCACCGAAAACGGTGGCGACGGCCATGGTCCGCAGGCCGTGGGAGAGGGCATCCCGCAGCTCCGCCCGGTTGCCGTCCTGGGAGGCCCGGGTCATCCGGTTGAAGAGGACCGTGGCCAGGGACAGGGCGATGATCGAGTGCGGCAGCAGGTACAGCTGGCTGGCCACCTCCAGCACCGCGTTGCCGGGCAGCATGTCCGCGGCGGGATTGTCCGCCTCCGCGAGGCGGAGGCGTTCGGCGCCGGGGATGGTGGCGATGCGCATGACGTAGAGGAAGGCGAGCTGCCCGACGGCGGCCGTCAGCAGGGTCCAGACGCTCAGCTTGGCTGCCTGGCCCAGTCCCACGCCCCGCCACCCGAACCGTGGGCGGAGGCCAAGCTTTAGCCGGAAGACCGGGATCATCAGGATGGCCGTCTGGGCCAGCACCCCGATGGTGGAGAATCCTGCAATGAACAACGTCTGCGTTGACCCCCAGTTGGCCAGGGTGTGCGGGCTGAACTCGTTGGTGCCGAAGATCCAGATAAACATCCCCAGGCCGGCGATAGCCACCAGGTTGTTCAGGATGGGCGCCCACATGGCCGGCCCGAAAGCCCCGTTGGCATTGAGGACCTGGGTGAGGAGGGCGTACAGGCCGTAGAAGAAGATCTGGGGCAGGCACCAGAACGCGAAGGTGACAGCCAGGGCTTTTTGCTGCGGACTGTATCCCTGCGTGGTGACATCGATGACCAGCGGGGCCGCCAGCGTCACCAATGCCGTCAGGCCGAGCAACAGCAGGACTGCAAGGGTAAGGAGGCGGCTGATGTAGTCCGCTCCCCTGTCCGGAGCCTTGCTGGCCTTGATGATCTGCGGCACCAGGACGGCGTTGAAGACACCGCCGGCCACCAGCAGGAAGATCAGGTTGGGCAGGTTGTTGGCGTTGATGAATGTGTCGTTGACCGTGGAGCCGAGGCCGAGGGCCGTTCCGAGCATCCAGGTCTTGCCGAAGCCCAGGAACCGGGATACCAGGGTGCCGGCGGCCATGATAGCGCTGGAGCGGGTTTCGCTGGCTCCTGAAGACGCCGGTGCGGTGGCCGGAGCCGCAGGTTCTTCGGGGAGGCCTTCCGGCGCGGCATTGCCGGTCCGGCCCGCTTTGTCGGAAGGAAAGTTGGTAGCTGACATCGAGTTCATCGTCTCACCCGGAGGCGCTTAACACCGCAACGCCGCTGTGGGTTGGGCCGGCCTGGCGTCAGAGGTGGCCGGGCAGGACCTCGCGTGCGAGGTCGGCGATGCGCCGCTCATTGGGGAAGGAAAGCTTCCTGGCCAGCTCCTGGATGGGGACCCAGGCAACGTCCACGGCCTCCTGGTCGGGATCGTTCTCGATGGTCAGTTCACCGCCGGTGGCACGCAGCAGGTAGTGGTGCACGGTCTTGTGGACCCGGTGCCCGCTGACGGTAAACCAGTAGTCGATGCTGCCCAGGGGGGCCAGGATGGTGCCCTCGATGCCGGTTTCCTCGGCGATTTCTCGGACCGCCGCCTCTTCATTGTTCTCTTTGCCCTCCGGGTGGCCCTTGGGCAGGCACCACTCGAGGCGTCCCCCGCGGTTAAGGCGGGCGATAATCGCAACCCGAAGCTCGGCGTCGGACGTGTCAACCACCACGCCGCCGGCGGAAACTTCCTCCACCGTTGGCAGCGACGCCGGCGCCGAGTGCGGGGCAGGGGCAACGTGCGCACCGATTGCCGACGGCAATGGTGCGTTTGTCCTCCTGCCTGGAGCGCTCGGTACTGGATGGGCCATGGAGTCCACTCTAACGACTGTTGCCCGTTCGTGATGACCGGAACATGACGCAAACATGGACGGCATATGACGCAGTTTCGCGGCGGCCCGGGAATCCCACGGATCTTGACGGACTTTTTGGCCTGCCGTGCCCCCGGTTTCTGCCAAGCTTAAGTAACTATGGCGCACGCACATCACAAGACTGATTCCCACACCGTCGATTTCCAGGTGGACCCGGTGGTCCTGGAGCTTGGCCAGCGCTTCGTCGACGCCGGCCACGAACTGTCGCTGGTAGGCGGTCCCGTGCGCGATCTCTTCCTGGGCCGGACCTCGCCGGACCTGGACTTCACCACCGACGCCACCCCGGACCAGACGGTTGCCCTTATTAAGAAGTGGGCGGACAACTTCTGGGAAATCGGCCGTGCCTTTGGAACCATCGGCATGCGCAAGGCCGGATTCCAGATCGAGATCACCACCTACCGGGCCGAAGCCTACGACCCGGACTCCCGGAAGCCCGTGGTGGCCTTTGGCTCATCGCTGACTGACGACCTGCTGCGCCGCGACTTCACCATCAACGCCATGGCACTCAAGCTGCCCACCATGGAACTGGTGGACCCGTTCGGCGGGGTCCGCGACCTCCATGCCTCGGTGCTGGCGACGCCGGGCTCGCCGGAGGCGTCCTTCTCCGACGATCCGCTGCGGATGATGCGGGCCGCCCGGTTCGCATCCCAGCTGGGTGTTTCCGTCCACGACGACGTCCGCAAGGCCATGACCGGGATGGCTGAACGAATCACCATCATCTCGGCCGAGCGGATCCGCGATGAACTGGTCAAGCTCATTTGCGGCGCCCGTCCCCGTGTGGGTGTTGACCTGCTGGTGGACACGGGCCTGGCCGAGTTTGTGCTGCCCGAGGTCTCCGCTCTCCGGCTCGAGTCCGACGAGCACCACCGGCACAAGGACGTGTACCAGCATTCGCTGCAGGTCCTCGAGCAGGCGGCGGCCCTGGAGACGGACGCGGAGGGACCCGTGCCCGGCCCCGACTTCGTCCTGAGGTTCGCGGCACTGATGCACGACGTCGGCAAGCCGGCTACGCGCCGGTTCGAACAGGGCGGCGCGGTGAGCTTCCGGCACCACGACATGGTGGGTGCCAAACTCACAACGAAGCGGATGAAGACCCTGCGCTTCGACAACGACACCATCAAGTCCGTGGCCCGCCTGGTGGAGCTGCACATGCGCTTCTACGGCTACGGGGACGCCGGGTGGAGCGATTCCGCCGTCCGCCGCTACGTTACTGATGCCGGGCCCCAGCTGGAGCGGCTGCACCGCCTCACCCGCTCCGACGTCACCACCCGCAACCAGCGCAAAGCCGACAGGTTGTCCTTCGCCTACGACGATCTCGAGGAACGGATCGCTGCACTGCGTGAACAGGAGTCCCTGGAGGCGGTCCGCCCGGACCTTGACGGGGCGCAGATCATGTCCCTGCTGGGCCTCAAGCCCGGACCCGTGGTGGGAAGGGCCTACCGATTCCTCCTCAACGAGCGGATGGAGCATGGCCCCCTGCCCGCCGACGACGCGGAGGCCAGGCTCCTCCGCTGGTGGGCCGAACAGCCTGAAGCAGCACCTGCCGAACCGGCGGACGGAGAGTCCCCCGCCGGCGTCGAACCTTCCCATGTTGAGGAGTCCAAGTGACCAATCCCGCCCTCGCCCCGCGCCCCCAGCTCTGGATCCTCCGCCACGGGGAAACGGAGTGGTCCAAGAGCGGCCAGTACACCGGGCTCACGGACCTGCCGCTCACCGTTGAAGGTGAACAGCAGGCCGTTGAAGCCCGCAAAGTATTGGACGGCGTCGACTTCGACCTGGTCCTCACGTCCCCGTTGCGCCGTGCGCGCCGGACAGCTGAGCTGGCAGGCTTCCCCGACGCCCAGCACGAACCCCTCGCCGTCGAATGGAATTACGGCGACTACGAGGGAATCAGCTCCGACCTCATCCGCAAGGACAACCCGGACTACCTGATCTGGACCAACGGCGTGCCCAATGGTGAGAGCCTGGACGAGGTGGCGGCGAGGGCTGACAAGATCATCGGCCGCGTCCTCGAATCGGGGATGGACAACGTGCTGGTGGTGGCTCACGGGCATTTTTCCCGGATCCTGACCGCACGATGGCTGGAACTGCCTCCCGTTGAGGGCCGGCATTTCGTCCTCGGTACAGCCAAGGTATGCACCCTCGGGTGGGATAAGAAAACTCCCGCAATTGTCCGCTGGGGACTCTGAATACCCGTTTCCTAAAGAATTTCTCTTTTTCCACGCACAAAGGATGGCCGCCGCGTAATTCGTGGTGTACCTTTATTCCTAGCCCCAGGCCTTTTCTGCCGGGGCATCGCCCGTGCTGCAGCATCCACATGGTGCCGCGAATGAAAGAAGAGGAGGTTGGGAGAATGATGACTTTGACTGGCGAATGGAATGTGGCCGTCAATGCTGCCCCGGCCTCCGCGCACGAGGTGCACTTTCCGCAGGGCCGCGCCGGCCACTAGCCCGTGATTCCGCTGCACAGGCGGCGGAATTTCTGATACCGGACCTGCCGGACGCTTGAGTGCAATGTCGCTGAGTGCCGCCCTGTGCATGCCGCCTTTGTCGGCCTGCAGGGGTTGCCTTGGCCTCCCATGCACCGGTGCCCGCACTTCCCGTACCCGCATGTGGCAGCCGCCTCCCTGCTGACGGTATTCCCGTTTATTCAGGCACGCATTTAATTGCCGCCTGCTTCACCGAATTTCAGTGCGCCATCTTTCGGTAATTATTTATGCCTAAATTCCTTTTTGGCGATGGCCTTATTTGCCGTGCCCAAAATCTTCCTTACACCTTCCAAAGGGGGTGAGTACCTTGATCCGAATAATCCGCAAGCTCGTGACCCGAGTCCGCAGGCGGCCAGCCCAGGCCGGGTTCAACAGCCGGCTGCTGGAACAGCACC